>NZ_JBIAPT010000001.1:112757-620297 GCF_042888425.1 Streptomyces sp. NPDC002889 | reverse complement strand
CGCTGTGTTTCGCCACCCCGCAAGCGGGATGGACTTTTTCAAAGGAACCTCGACCATCCGAAGGATGGACGGGGTATCAACATATCTGGCGTTGATTTTTGGCACGCTGTTGAGTTCTCAAGGAACGGACGCTTCCTTTGTACTCACCCGCAGAACAATTTCTGGGGCTTTCCTCCGGGCGCTTCCCTTCGGTCTTGCGTTTCCAACCCTACCAGATCCTTTTCCCGTTCCGTTTCCGGTTCAGAATTTGTTTCCAGTGGCCGTTGGGAGCCTTTTGCCTTTCGGCTGATCCGACTTTATCAGAGATTCTGAGCCGGAATTCCCGCCCCCATCGACACGAGGAATCGCACATGGATGTGCGCCACGTTCCGTTCAGGCGGAGACGTAAACGTACTGGAGCAGAGCACCCCGATGCAAATCGGGGGCTCCACTCCAAGAGCGTCGGTGTCAGACCTCGACCACGACGGGCAGGATCATCGGGCGCCGGCGGTAGGTGTCGGAGACCCACTTGCCGAGCACGCGCCTGATGAGCTGCTGCACCTGGTGGGGCTCGGACACACCGTCGGCAGCTGACTTCTGGATGGCTTCCTCCACCTTGGGGACCACCGCGTCGAACGCCGCGTCCTCGATGCCGGAGCCTCGTGCGTGGATGTTCGGACCGCCCACGACCTTGCCTGTCGTGGAGTCCACCACGACGAAGACGGAGATGATCCCCTCTTCACCGAGGATGCGGCGGTCCTTGAGAGAGGCTTCGGTGACATCGCCGACCGAGAGGCCGTCGACGTACACATAGCCGGCCTGGACCTTGCCGACGATTCGCGCCTTGCCGTCGATGAGATCGACGACGACTCCGTCCTCGGCGATGACGATGTGGTCCTTGGGTACGCCCGTCAGCGCACCGAGCTCGGCGTTGGCACGCAGATGGCGCCACTCGCCGTGGACCGGCATCAGGTTCTTCGGCCTGCAGATGTTGTAGAAGTACAGCAGCTCGCCGGCCGAGGCGTGGCCCGAGACATGGACCTTGGCATTGCCCTTGTGGATGACGTTCGCACCCCAGCGGGTCAGGCCGTTGATCACGCGGTAGACCGCGTTCTCGTTGCCCGGGATGAGGGACGAGGCCAGGATCACCGTGTCGCCCTGGACGATACGGATCTGGTGGTCGCGGTTGGCCATCCGGGACAGGGCAGCCATCGGTTCACCCTGGGACCCCGTGCAGACGAGCACGATCTGGTGGTCCGGAAGATCGTCGAGCGTCTTGACGTCGACGACCAGGCCGGGCGGGACCTTCAGATAGCCCAGGTCGCGGGCGATACCCATGTTGCGGACCATCGAGCGGCCGACGAAGGCGACGCGCCTGCCGTACTCGTGCGCCGCGTCGAGGATCTGCTGGATGCGATGGACGTGGCTGGCGAAGCTGGCCACGATGATGCGCTTCTGGGCGTTCGCGAAGACCGTGCGCAGCACGTTGGAGATCTCGCGCTCGGGCGGGACGAAGCCCGGGACCTCGGCGTTCGTCGAGTCGGACAGCAGGAGGTCGATGCCCTCCTCGCTGAGCCGGGCGAACGCGTGCAGGTCGGTGAGGCGGCTGTCCAGCGGAAGCTGGTCCATCTTGAAGTCGCCGGTGTGGACCACCATGCCCGCCGGGGTGCGGATGGCGACCGCCAGGGCGTCCGGGATGGAGTGGTTGACCGCGATGAACTCACAGTCGAAGGGGCCGATGCGCTCGCGGTGGCCCTCGGTGACTTCGAGGGTGTACGGGCGGATCCGGTGCTCCTGGAGCTTTGCCTCGATCAGGGCGAGGGTCAGCTTGGAGCCGATCAGAGGGATGTCCGGCTTCAGCCGGAGCAGGTACGGGACGGCGCCGATGTGGTCCTCGTGGCCGTGCGTGAGCACGATGCCTTCGACGTCGTCGAGACGGTCACGGATGGTCGTGAAGTCCGGCAGGATCAGATCGACCCCGGGCTGCTCCTCCTCGGGGAAGAGAACGCCGCAGTCGACGATGAGCAGCCGGCCGCCGTATTCGAAGACCGTCATGTTGCGGCCGATCTCGCCGAGGCCGCCGAGCGGGGTGACGCGCAGGCCGCCCTTGGGCAACTTGGGGGGCGCGCCGAGTTCGGGATGCGGATGACTCAAAAGACTCTCCTCACCACATACGCCACGTACCGCTGGGGCACGTGGCGTACATGACATTCGTGCACTTGCTGTTGTCTGTGACCGGCCACTGAGGGCCGGCTTTCTTCAGGTATTCAGTTTTGAAGTCTGTGTTCAGAGCTGTACCCCGCCGGCAGCCAGGTCGACCTTGAGCTGGGCGGTTTCCTCCGGTGAGAGCTCCACCAGGGGCAGGCGCAGCGGGCCGGCGGGCAGTCCCTTGAGACTCAGGGCCGCCTTGGTGGTGATGACGCCCTGGGTGCGGAACATGCCGGTGAAGACCGGCAGCAGCTGCTGGTGGATCTCGGTGGCCTTGTGGACGTCACCGGTGAGATGGGCGTCGAGCAGGGCGCGGAGCTCCGGCGTGACGATATGGCCGACGACGGAGACGAAGCCGACCGCGCCGACGGAGAGCAGCGGAAGATTGAGCATGTCATCGCCGGAGTACCAGGCGAGGCCGCTGCGGGCGATGGCCCAGCTGGCGCGGCCGAGGTCCCCCTTGGCGTCCTTGTTGGCGACGATGCGCGGGTGGTCGGCGAGGCGGACGATCGTCTCGGTGTCGATCGGGACTCCGCTGCGGCCGGGGATGTCGTACAGCATCACCGGGAGCTCGGTGGAGTCCGCGATGGCCGAGAAGTGACGGAACAGGCCCTCCTGCGGGGGCTTGTTGTAATACGGCGTCACCGCAAGCAGGCCGTGTGCGCCGGCGCGCTCGGCGGCGCGGGCGAGCTCGATGCTGTGGTGGGTGTCGTTGGTGCCGACGCCGGCGACGACGTGGGCCCGGTCTCCGACCGCTTCCAGCACGGCCCGTACGAGCTGGTCTTTCTCCGCGTTGCTGGTGGTGGGCGACTCACCGGTGGTGCCGTTGATGACCAGGCCGTCGTTGCCTGCGTCGACCAGATGGGCGGCCAGTCGCTGGGCGCCTGCGAGGTCGAGTGCGCCGTCCGCCGTAAAAGGCGTGACCATGGCGGTGAGAACCCGCCCGAAGGGGGTCTGCGGAGTGGAGATCGGAGCCATGGGTAACACGCTACTCGCTGCTCAGTGCACGGTGCCCCCTTGGGGGACGTGACGTACAACGTGGAATGTGGAGCCCGGCACTGCCTGCTCGGGGGTTCAAGCAGTGCCGGGTCCGTTTGATCAGCCTAGATGAACTTCTCGAAACGCCGCAATCCGGACACTTCACCGGGCGGATCGGACATCTGTGCCCTACGGAGCGATGCGGCCGTTGGCATTGAAGGCCGCGTACGTGAGCGGCATGAGCTTCGCCCACTGCTGCTCCATCTTCTCGCCGACCATCTCGATCTCGCGCTGCGGGAAGGACGGGACCTTCGCGTCCTCGTGCTGGGTGCGCAGACCGAGGAAGTGCATCAGTGAGCGGGCGTTGCACGTCGCGTACATCGAGGAGTAGAGGCCGACCGGGAGCACAGCGCGGGCCACCTCGCGGGCCACGCCCGCGTCGAGCATCTCCTCGTACGCCTCGTACGCGTGGCGGTACGAGTCCTCCATGACGCGGCCGGTGAGCTCCTGCTGCGCCTGGGTGCCCTCGACGAAGACGTACTTGCCCGGGCGCCCCTCCTGGATCAGCTTGCGCTCGGCGTCCGGGATGTAGAAGACGGGCTCCAGACGGCGGTAGCGACCGGATTCCTCGTTGTACGACCAGCCGACGCGGTGGCGCATGAACTCGCGGAAGACGAAGATCGGGGCGCTGATGAAGAAGGTCATCGAGTTGTGCTCGAACGGGCTGCCGTGGCGGTCGCGCATCAGGTAGTTGATGAGCCCCTGGGAGCGCTCCGGGTCCTTGGAGAGCTCTTCGAGCGACTGCTCGCCTGCGGTGGAGACGCGGGCAGCCCACAGCACATCGGAGTCTCCTGCGGTGTGCTTCACCAGTTCGACAGTCACATCGCTGCGGTAGGTGGGCTTGGCGTTCTCTGCGGGGGTCGCGCTCACCGGCGGGGTCCTTCCAGTTGCATCGCTCGGGCGGCGCCCACTCTACGGCGCACCACCGACAGCGCAGGACAGGCCGACGTTGTGGGGTGTCCTTTGGTCAATACGGGGAATTCGGGCACCGAATGACAGCTCTGCACGTCTGTACCCGTAGCAGTGTCCTTTCACGAGATGACCAGGAGAGTCCTTTGATGTCCCTCCCCCCGCCACCGCCGGGAGGTACCCCCAGGCGCGAGGCCGTTCCGTTCTCGTTCGTCGCCGAGGCCGAGCGCTTCCGCAGCAACGTCGCTCCACCGCCCCGTGAACGGCCCAGCACGTCGCAGCTCGCGAGCCGTGCGCTGATCGGCCTGACCATCGTCGCCGGGCTCGTCGGCTCGCTGCTGTTCGGGATTCCCGCGCTGGAGACCGGAAAGGCCACGGGGCACGGGCAGCAGTCCGAGGCGTCGGACGGTCGCTGACCCTCCCCCACTGCTCTGACGGGCGTGGGGGGCACCCCCATGGCCCCCTGGGGTGGTCGTGTCACGGCCGCCTCGGTAGCCTCACCGGGCACAGCCCAATCGAGTGTGCTGGTGAGTGAGGATCAGTCGTGCCCCTGCCTTTTCTGACGGCCGACCGGGCTGTCGGCGCTGCCGACGGTTCCGAGGACGTTGCGCTGCCCTTCGACGACCACGACCACTGGCGGCGTCCGTACCGCCCAGGTCCGTGGCGGGTCGGGACTGCGGCACTGCTGCTGCTGCTCGCCTCGTTCGTGCTGCTCGCGGCGATGATCATCGCGTTCGCCGGAGCAGTGCCGGGCGCGGCGTTGTGCATGGCGATCGGTGCGCTGTTGATCTCGACCGCGCTGCGGCTGCTGCGCATGGGTACCTGGGTCAGCCGCCACGGCGTGCGCCGGGTGGCCTTCTTCACCACCACCACGCTGTCCTGGAACCGCGCCCCGGCGCTACGCACGGTGCAGCAGCCGGTGCGCTGGCTCGGGCTGCCACGCACCGTGCAGGGCCAAGCACTCGTCCTCGAACGGAAGAACAACGAGCCGCTCCTGCTGCTCACCGACCACAACGCCGACTTCCTGTCGCGGGCCGAGGCCTTCGAGCGGGCCACCGACAGCGTGGAGGCCTGGGGCGACGAATACCGTCGCGGCTAGGTCCTGGGCGGGCGGACGACTCAGCTGGGAGCGGGCCTGCCGTCGTGCAGGGCGATCGCGCGCTGCATCGCCCTGCGGGCACGCGGGGTGTCCCGGGCGTCGTGATAGGCGACGGCGAGCCGGAACCAGCATCGCCAGTCCTGCGGTGAATCCTCGGTCTCGGCGCGGCGCTTGGCGAACACGGCGTCGGCCGAGTCCCGGTCGATACGGCCGCCGGGCGTACGGACCAGCTCGTCGACCGGCAGTCCGTCCTCGGCGTCCAGCTCCGCGGCGAGCTGGTTGGCCCGGCTCACGAACTGTGTGTTCTTCCAGAGGAACCAGACACCGATCACCGGCAGGATCAGCACCGCGGCACCGAATGTGACGGTGAGCGCGGTGCCCTGCTGTATCAGCATCACACCGCGGCTGCCGACCAGGACGAAGTAGACGACCAGGACGGCTGCCGTGACGAAGTACGAGATCTTTGCGCGCATGGTGAGGTCCTGATCAGCCCAGGTCGAGGAAGTTCTCCAGGCCGAAGGTGAGGCCGGGAGCGGACACCACGCGGCGCACGCCGAGCAGGATGCCCGGCATGAAGCTGCTGTGGTGCAGGGAGTCGTGCCGGATGGTCAGTGTCTCGCCCTCGCCGCCGAGCAGGACCTCCTGGTGGGCGAGGAGCCCGCGCAGCCGCACCGCGTGCACCGGGACGCCGTCGACGTCCGCGCCACGTGCGCCGTCCAGGGCGGCGACGGTGGCATCGGGCTGCGGTGCGCAGCCGGCCTCGGCCCGGGCGGCGGCGATGAGCTGGGCGGTGCGGGTGGCGGTGCCGCTCGGGGCGTCGGCCTTGTTCGGGTGGTGCAGTTCCACGACCTCGACGGACTCGAAGTAACGCGCGGCCTGCTGGGCGAACTTCATCGTCAGGACCGCGCCGATGGAGAAGTTGGGCGCGATGAGCACACCGGTCTCCGGCGAGGCGGCGAGCGAGGTCTGCAGCTGCGCGAGGCGCTCGTCGGTCCAGCCGGTGGTGCCGACGACGGCGTGCATCCCGTGGCGTACGCAGAAGTCGAGGTTGCCCATTACCGAGGCCGGAGTGGTGAGCTCGACCACGACCTCGGTGCCGGACTCCACCAGGGTCTCCAGCTTGTCGCCCCGGCCGAGGGCCGCGACCAGTTCCATGTCGTCGGCGGCCTCGACGGCTCGTACCGCCTCGGAGCCGATACGGCCCTTGGCGCCGAGAACGGCCACGCGCAGCTTGCTCATTGTTGCTTCCCTTGCTTCTAGGAGACCGCTTCTAGGAGACCGCTTCGTGGAGCCGGTCGGCCTGCTTGTCCTTCAGCGGGCCGATGACGGAGAGCGACGGGCGCTGACCCAGTACGTCGCGGGCCACCGCACGCACATCGTCGGGGGTGACCGCGGCTATCCGGGCCAGCATGTCGTCGACCGACATCTGAGAGCCCCAGCACAGCTCGCTCTTGCCGATGCGGTTCATGAGCGCGCCCGTGTCCTCGAGGCCCAGCACGGTGGAGCCGGAGAGCTGGCCGATGGCGCGGCCGATCTCGTCGTCCGCAAGCCCCTCGGAGGCGACCCGGTCGAGCTCGTCGCGGCAGATCTTGAGGACGTCGTGGACCTGGCTGGGCCTGCAGCCGGCGTAGACGCCGAACAGACCGGTGTCGGCGAAGCCCGAGGTGTACGAGTACACGCTGTAGGCGAGGCCCCTCTTCTCGCGGACCTCCTGGAACAGCCGGGAGGACATCCCTCCGCCGAGCGCGGTGTTCAGTACCCCCAGCGCCCAGCGGCGCTCGTCGGTGCGGGCCAGGCCCGGCATGCCGAGCACGACATGCGCCTGCTCGGTCCTGCGGTTCACCAGGTCGACCCGGCCCGCGGTGCGCAGGGCGCGCCGTCCGTCACGGGGCGCGGTGGGGACCACGTCCGTACGGGACAGGGCGCCGGCCTTCTCGAAGGCGCTGCGGACCTGGCGTACGACCGTCGCGTGGTCGATGTTGCCGGCTGCGGCCACGACCAGATGGGTGGGGTCGTAGTGCTTCTTGTAGAAACGGCGGACGCGGTCAGCGGTGAGCGCGTTGACGGTGTCGACGGTGCCGAGGACCGGGCGGCCGAGGGGAGAGTCGCCGAACATCGTGTGCGCGAACAGGTCGTGCACGCAGTCGCCCGGGTCGTCCTCGGTCATCGCGATCTCCTCGAGGATGACGCCGCGCTCCGCGTCGACGTCCTCCTGCCGGATCAGCGAGCCGGTGAGCATGTCGCAGACCACGTCGATGGCGAGCGGCAGGTCGGTGTCGAGCACCCGTGCGTAGTAGCAGGTGTACTCCTTCGCCGTGAAGGCGTTCATCTCGCCGCCGACCGCGTCGATCGCGGCGGAGATGTCGAGGGCGGAGCGCTTGTGCGTGCCCTTGAACAGGAGGTGCTCGAGGTAGTGGGTGGCACCGCCCAGGGACGGAGTCTCGTCGCGCGAGCCGACGTTCGCCCAGATCCCGAAGGTGGCCGAGCGCACGGAGGGCAGGGTCTCGGTGACGACGCGCAGGCCGCCGGGGAGGACGGTGCGACGGACCGTACCGATGCCGTGCTCGCCCTTGAGAAGGGTTTGGGTACGGGCGACGGCCCGCTCCTCCGAGGAGGGGCGGGCCGTCGTCCTGGAACTACGGGACGTCACTTGGCAGCGTCGTCCTTGTTCTCGGAACCCTCGGCGGAGCCGCTGTCCGACGCGCTCTCCTCGCCCTCGATCACGGGGATCAGGGAGAGCTTGCCGCGGGAGTCGATCTCGGCGATCTCAACCTGGACCTTGGCGCCGACGGCGACGACGTCCTCGACGTTCTCCACGCGCTTGCCGCCGGCCAGCTTGCGGATCTGCGAGATGTGCAGCAGACCGTCCTTGCCCGGGAGCAGGGACACGAACGCACCGAAGGTGGTCGTCTTGACGACCGTGCCCAGGTAGCGCTCGCCGACCTCCGGCATCGTCGGGTTGGCGATGCTGTTGATCGTGGCGCGGGCGGCCTCGGCGGCCGGGCCGTCGGCGGCACCGATGTAGATGGTGCCGTCGTCCTCGATCGTGATGTCGGCGCCGGTGTCCTCCTGGATCTGGTTGATCATCTTGCCCTTGGGGCCGATGACCTCACCGATCTTGTCCACGGGGATCTTGACGGTGATGATCCGCGGGGCGTTCGGGGACATCTCGTCCGGGACGTCGATGGCCTCGTTCATCACATCGAGGATGTGGAGGCGGGCGTCGCGGGCCTGCTTCAGCGCGGCGGCCAGGACCGAGGCGGGGATGCCGTCGAGCTTGGTGTCGAGCTGGAGCGCGGTGACGAAGGTCTTCGTACCGGCGACCTTGAAGTCCATGTCGCCGAAGGCGTCCTCCGCACCGAGGATGTCGGTGAGGGCGACGTAGTGCGTCTCGCCGTCGATCTCCTGGGAGATCAGGCCCATGGCGATACCGGCGACGGGGGCCTTGAGCGGCACACCGGCGTTCAGCAGCGACATGGTGGAGGCGCAGACCGAGCCCATGGACGTCGAGCCGTTGGAGCCCAGCGCCTCGGAGACCTGGCGGATGGCGTAGGGGAACTCCTCGCGCGACGGCAGCACCGGCACGATGGCGCGCTCGGCGAGCGCACCGTGGCCGATCTCGCGGCGCTTGGGCGAGCCCACGCGGCCGGTCTCACCGACGGAGTACGGCGGGAAGTTGTAGTTGTGCATGTAGCGCTTGCGGGTCACCGGGGAAAGGGTGTCCAGCTGCTGCTCCATACGGAGCATGTTGAGGGTGGTGACGCCCAGGATCTGGGTCTCGCCACGCTCGAACAGCGCCGAGCCGTGCACACGCGGGATGGCCTCGACCTCGGCGGCGAGCGTACGGATGTCCGTCACGCCACGGCCGTCGATGCGGACCTTGTCCTTGATCACGCGCTCGCGGACCAGCTTCTTGGTCAGCGCGCGGTAGGCACCGGAGATCTCCTTCTCGCGGCCCTCGAACTGCGGGAGCAGCTTCTCGGCGGCGATCTCCTTGATGCGGTCGAGCTCGGCCTCGCGCTCCTGCTTGCCGGCGATGGTCAGCGCCTGGGTGAGCTCGCCCTTGACGGCGGCGGTCAGCGCCTCCAGGACGTCGTCCTGGTACTCGAGGAAGACCGGGAAGTCGCCGGTGGGCTTGGCAGCCTTGGCGGCGAGGTCCGACTGGGCCTTGCAGAGCACCTTGATGAAGGGCTTCGCGGCCTCGAGACCGGCGGCGACAACCTCCTCGGTCGGCGCCTCGGCGCCGCCCTTGACGAGCTCGATGGTCTTCTCGGTGGCCTCGGCCTCGACCATCATGATCGCGACGTCGCCGTCCTCGAGGACGCGGCCGGCGACCACCATGTCGAAGACGGCGTCCTCGAGCTCGGTGTGGGTCGGGAAGGCCACCCACTGGCCCTTGATCAGGGCGACACGGGTGCCGCCGATCGGGCCGGAGAAGGGCAGGCCGGCCAGCTGCGTGGAGCAGGAGGCGGCGTTGATGGCGACCACGTCGTAGAGGTGGTCGGGGTTGAGGGCCATGATCGTCTCGACGATCTGGATCTCGTTGCGCAGGCCCTTCCTGAAGGACGGGCGCAGCGGGCGGTCGATGAGGCGGCAGGTGAGGATCGCGTCCTCGGAGGGCCGGCCCTCACGACGGAAGAAGGAGCCGGGAATCTTGCCGGCTGCGTACATCCGCTCCTCGACGTCCACCGTCAGGGGGAAGAAGTCGAGCTGGTCCTTGGGCTTCTTGGAAGCGGTCGTGGCCGACAGCACCATGGTGTCGTCGTCCAGGTACGCCACGGCGGAGCCGGCGGCCTGCTTGGCCAGGCGGCCCGTCTCGAAGCGGATGGTGCGGGTGCCGAAGGAACCGTTGTCAATGACGGCCTCGGCGTAGTGGGTCTCGTTCTCCACTAGCGGTTTCTCCTACGTTTCGTCTTTTCGTCCTCTGCCCGTGTGGCGAGGACGGTGGTGGAGAAGCGCGCCTTGTGTGCGGGCCGGTCTTCGATCGAAGCACCCGGGATGTTGTGTCCGGGCGCCACTACCGAGGACCGGCGGCGAGGAGGCGGCTTCTCGCTCGATGAGTGTGGCGTTGTGTGACCAGACTAATTGCCGTCCGGTACATCTCGCACGTACAGCAAAGGAGCGGCCCCCTCAGAGTGGGAACCGCTCCCTCCACGGCTGTCCTACTTGGCGCCGCCGGCCGCACCGCGGCGGATGCCGAGGCGGTCGACCAGCGTACGGAAGCGCTGGATGTCCTTCTTGGCCAGGTACTGCAGCAGGCGGCGGCGCTGGCCGACCAGGATCAGCAGACCACGGCGGGAGTGGTGGTCGTGCTTGTGGGTCTTGAGGTGCTCGGTCAGGTCCGAGATGCGGCGGGAAAGCATCGCGACCTGGACCTCGGGGGAGCCGGTGTCGCCCTCCTTGGTGCCGAACTCGCCGATGATCTGCTTCTTCGTAGCGGCGTCGAGAGACACTCGGTACTCCTCTTGCTGTTCGATGCGCCCGCGAGTGCCCCTGGTCTTGGTCTCAGGAGAGCTTCCGTTACTCGGAGGCGAAGGTCCGATGAGCGCTGCACCCAGATGATCCGGGGGCGCGTACACAAACGGCCGTCACACAGCCTACCAGCCCGTTCAGGAGGTCAGCGCACGGATGGAGTGGTAGACGTCGAAGACGGCGAGGCAGAGGGGGATGAGCGTGAGCAGCACAAACGTCTCGGCGACCTCCAGGAATCGCCCCCAGAAGGGGGTGACGCCCTTCCGCGGCACGATGAGCCCGATGGCGGTGATCAACGCGGCGACCCCGGCGACCGCGGCGGTGAGCCAGATCGTGCGGATGTCGAGTGCCGCGCTGTCGCCGCGCAGGGCGTCGCGCATCAGCTCCGTCGGAGGGTTGAGGCACAGTCCGAGCCCGAGCAGCACCAGGGAGCCGAGGCCCGCCGCGAGGGCGCAGCCGACCTGGGTCGTGTAGCGGAAGAGGTGGGCACGCATCAGCATGGCGATGCCCGTGGCCAGCGCGAGCAGCTGTCCCCACACGTTGTCGGAGAAGCCCAGTACCGCCGCGGACCCGACGGCCACCAGTGCGCAGCCGCCGACGAGGCCCACCAGCAGTTCGTGGCCGCGCCGGGCCTGAGCGGCGATGCGCCGGGCGTCGACCGGGCCCTGGGGCTCGGGGTCCGCCCCGTAGCCGCCGACGGCGGTCCGGGGCGGGTCGAAGCCGATGGGGAGGCGGGCGAAGCGTGTGGAAAGACCCGGCAGGAAGGCGAGGGCTCCCACGGCGAGCGGGGAGCACACCGCGGCGGTCTCGATCGGCTCCAGCTTGGCCGTGATGGCGACGAAGGTCACCAGCAGACCGACGGTGGCGGCGAAGACGAAGGCCACGAAGGGGCCGTCCCCGCCGGGGGCGACGATCATCAGGATCACCGAAACGACGAGAACCGCGGCGCAGGCGAGCAGGAACTGAAGCCTGCCGATTCCCTGCCCCTCCGCCGGCGGCAGCAGTCCGGCACCGGCCACGGCGGCGTTCGCCATCGCGCCGATACCCAGAGCGACGGACGAGCCACGGTCGTCGTACACCCGGGCCCGCACCCCCGCGAGCGCGAGCAGCAGGACGCCGGTGACGGCTGCCAGGATGCCCGGCAGCCCGTGCATGTCATGCCGGGGGCCGGCCGTCCACAGCACGAAGGCGACCAGCACCAGCAGGACCGACCCGCCGAAGAGCCCGGCACCGCGCATCAGGTCGTCGGTCCAGAGCGTGCGATCGCGGGCGACCGCGGAGGCGACGGCATCGGAGACGTCGTCGAAGACCGCCGGCGGCAGTGACTCGGCGAAGGGCCGCAGGGACAGCAGCTCGCCGTCGAGGATGCGCTGGGCGGCAAGGGAACGCGCACCGTCGAGCACGGTGCCGTCGCGGCGCACCAGGTGATAGCCGACCGGAGCGCCCGGGGTGGGGCTCTGTCCGGACAGCCGGAGGAGCTCCGGGTACAGGTCGGCGACGGGGATGTCTTCGGGCAGCGCCACGTCGACGCGACCGTCCGGCGCGACGACCGTGATCCGGCAGAAACCGGTTCCGCCGCTGGACGGAGTCGCGGGAGCCGGCTGACCGGCTCCGGTGGCCGCGGCTGGGGCCGTCATACTCACCTGCTGCTTCCCCTCGTGATTCTCTTGCATCGCTGGACTGGCGTTGCGCTCCGAATGACCCTTTTTTTGCGGTAGTTCATGGGTGCGCAAACACGTCGCGCCACCCTACCGCCCACCCGTTACCCGGTACGCCAGTAGGATCCCTCCCCGCGGATGGAACCCGTCGCCACGGGGGCGCCGATAGGAACATTTCCGTCCGGCAAGGGAATTGGTGAGCTGTGAGTCAGATCGTCGTCAAGCGCCCACCACGGGCCCTGCCGTCCGAAGTACCCGGCGAGCAGGTGCAGCTGCAACCCCCGCCCGAGCTGCCGAGAGGGCAGCAGGAGGGCGCGCTGATGCAGCTGTTGCCGATGCTGGGCATGGGCGGTTCGGTCGTCTTCTTCTTCATGACCCCGAATCCGATCATGCGGATCATGGGCATGGTGATGATCGCCTCCACGGTCGGCATGGCCATCGCGATGCTCGTCCGCTACCGGCGCGGCACGCAGGGGCAGCTCGCCGATCTGCGACGCGACTACCTGAAGTACTTGACGCAGACCAGGCGCACCGTGCTGCGCACCGCCCATCTGCAGCGCGATGCGCAGTTCTACCTTCACCCGTCCCCCGAGCAGCTGTGGGCACTTGTCGCCGAGGGCAGCCGGGTGTGGGAGCGGCGCGTCGGCGACGAGGACTTCGCGCAGGTACGCATCGGTCTGGGCAGTCAGCAGCTGGCCACACCGCTCATCGCCCCCGACACCGCGCCCGTTGACGAGCTGGAGCCGCTCACGGCGGGCGCGATGCAGCAGTTCCTGACGGCGCACAGCACACTGGACGGCCTGCCCATGGCCGTATCGCTGCGCGCCTTCTACCACTTGACGGTGAGCGGTGAGCCGGAGTCCGTCCGGTCGGCGGCCCGCGCGATGGTCGGCTCGCTCGCCTCTCTGCACTCTCCCGAGGACGTGGTCATCGCCATCGCCGCGGGGAGCAGCGCGGCCCCGCAGTGGGAGTGGGCGAAGTGGCTGCCGCACGTCCAGGCCCCGGGCGCCGGCGACGGCGCGGGCAGCCGGCGTCTGATCACCACTGATGCGCGGGACCTGCAGGACATGCTCGCGGCACGTCTCGACGGACGTCCGCGCTTCCAGGGCGGCAATCACCCGCTCCTGGACCAGCCGCACATCGTCGTCGTGCTCGACGGCCAGTCGGTGCCCGCGATGTCCGCGCTCGCCGCGGCCGAGGGACTGCAGGGTGTGACCATCATCGAGGTCGTACCGGGCGAAATGACCGGTGCGCGCGGTGGCTTGTCGGTGGTCGTGCACCCCGATTCCCTGCAACTGGCGTCGGGACACGGCCTGGTGTACGACGGAGCGCCCGACCGGCTGAGTCTCGAAGCCGCCGAGGCGCTCGCCCGTCAGCTCGCGCCGCTGCGCGTCGCCTCGGGCTCGGACGACGACGAACCGCTGCTCGCCAACCTCGACTTCACCGACCTTCTGAACCTTGGCGACGCCGCGTCGGTCGACGTGACCCGCACCTGGCGCCCCCGATCCCAGTCGGAGCGGCTGCGCGTGCCGATCGGTGTCGGCGAGGGTGGTGCTCCCGTGATGCTCGACCTCAAGGAGGCCGCGCAGGAGGGTATGGGCCCGCACGGCCTGTGTGTCGGCGCCACCGGTTCGGGGAAGTCCGAGCTGCTGCGCACGCTCGTACTGGGCCTGGCCGTCACACATTCCTCGGAGACGCTCAACTTCGTCCTCGCGGACTTCAAGGGTGGCGCCACCTTCGCCGGAATGTCCCAGATGCCGCATGTCGCAGCGGTGATCACCAACCTGGCGGACGACCTGACGCTGGTGGACCGCATGGGCGACTCCATCCGCGGTGAGCTGAACCGCCGCCAGGAGATGCTGCGCGACGCCGGCAACTACGCCAACATCCACGACTACGAGAAGGCGCGCGCCGCGGGGGCCCCGCTGCAGCCCATTCCGTCACTCGTTCTGGTCATCGACGAGTTCAGCGAACTCCTCACCGCCATGCCGGACTTCATCGAGATGTTCGTGCAGATCGGCCGCATCGGACGCTCGCTGGGCGTGCATCTGCTGCTGGCGTCCCAGCGACTGGAGGAGGGCCGGCTGCGGGGCCTCGAGACGTATCTGTCGTACCGGGTCGGTCTGCGCACCTTCTCCGCGGCCGAGTCGCGTGCGGCGATCGGTGTGCCCGACGCCTACCAGCTGCCCAACGTTCCCGGCTCCGGATATCTGAAGTTCGGTACGGACGAGATGGTGCGGTTCAAGGCGGCATACGTCTCCGGGGTGTACCGCGACAACCAGCACGCGGCGGTCCCCGGCGGTTCGCTGCCCGTCGACCGCAGGCCGGTGCCGTTCACCGCGGCGCCCGTCACGGTCCACTACGCCGAACCGACCGCCGGGCCGCGCGTGCCGGAAGCGCGTACGTCCGAGGACGACGCGCTGGCCGATTCCGTCCTCGATGTCATCGTGCGGCGGCTCGAAGGCCGGGGCGCGGAGGCCCATCAGGTGTGGCTGCCGCCGCTGGACAACCCGCCGCCGCTGGACGAAATTCTTCCCGGACTCGCCAATGTGCAGGGCCGCGGTCTGACTCAGCCCGGGTACGAGGGTGCGGGCCGGCTCGTCGTACCCCTGGGTGTCGTCGACAAGCCGTACGAGCAGCGCCGCGACACGCTCTTCCGGGACTTCTCCGGGGCAGCCGGCCACATGCAGATCGTCGGCGGTCCGCAGTCGGGCAAGTCGACCCTGCTGAGGACGATCATCTCTGCCTTCGCCCTGACCCACACGCCACAGGAAGTGCAGTTCTACGGCCTCGACTTCGGTGGTGGCGGCTTGTCGTCGGTCGCCGGCCTGCCGCACGTCGGCGGTGTCGCCTCGCGCCTGGACCCCGAGAAGGTGCGGCGCACGGTGGCCGAGGTGTACGGCATCCTGGCGCGGCGCGAGGAGTACTTCCGCAGCGCGGGCATCGACTCCATCGCCACGTACCGCAGACTGCGGGCGCGCGGCGACATCTCGGTGACGGAGCAGCCGTGGGGTGACGTCTTCCTGGTCATCGACGGCTGGGGCAATTTCCGTACCGACTACGAAGGCCTCGAGCATGCGGTCCTGGACATCGCGGCGCGCGGGCTCGGCTACGGCATCCATGTCATCCTCACGGCGTCGCGCTCGATGGAGGTCCGGTCGAACCTCAAGGACCACCTGATGAACCGGCTCGAGCTGCGGCTGGGCGACACCATGGACTCGGAGGTGGACCGCAAGGTCGCCGTCAACGTCCCGACGGGCGTGCCCGGACGCGGTCTGACTCCGGAAAAGCTGCACTTCATGGCGGCTGTGCCGCGTATCGACGGCATCAACTCCGACAGTGATCTGTCCGAGGCCACGGCCGCGATGGCGCAGGAGGTCACACGGCACTGGACCGCGCCGGGAGCCCCGCCCGTGCGGCTGCTGCCGCGCGAGCTGCCGGTGGAGAACCTTCCGGCGGGCTTCGCGGAGCCGCAGCGCGGAGTGGCCTTCGCCATCGACGAGAACAGCCTGGAACCGGTCTTCGTCAACTTCGAGCGCGATCCGTTCTTCCTGTTGTTCGGCGAGAGCGAGTCCGGCAAGTCCAACCTCCTGCGGCTGCTCATCAAGCAGCTCACGGAGCGGTACGACGGGGACTCCGCCAAGTTCTTCGTGATCGACAACCGGCGTGCACTGCTGGACGTCACCCCGGCCACGCACCTGGCCGAGTACGTCCCCATGTCGAACAACATGGAGCACCACGTGGACGCCCTGGCGGACCTGATGCAGCGCCGTACGCCGTCGGCCGATGTCACCGCGCAGCAGCTGCGGGACCGAAGCTGGTGGCGGGGCCCCTCGGTGTACGTCGTCGTCGACGACTACGACCTGGTGTCCACCTCGAGCGGCAATCCGCTGGCCAAGCTCACGGAGCACCTGCCGTTCGCGCGCGATGTGGGCGTCCGGTTCATCATCGCCCGCAGCGCCGCCGGAGCCAGCCGGTCCTCGTACGAACCCTTCATGCAGCGGATGATGGAGCTCGGCGCACAGGGTGTGCTGCTCTCCGGCGACCCGCAGGAGGGCGACGTGCTCGGTGGCGTCCGGATGCGGCCGATGCCGGCGGGCCGGGGCACCTTCGTCTCGCGCCAGCGCGGTAACCCCCTCGTCCAGACGGGCCTCATGCCGGGGGACGCGAACGGATGACCGTCGCGGCGGTCCGGACTGCCGTGTTCTCCCTCGCGTTCTTCGCCTTCACCCTGCTGGGTGCCCGGGAGCTCCATCGGCGCTTCCGGGCACGCCACTTCGCGACCCCGCAGACGCACGAGCCGCCAGTGGCGTCGTTCGCTTGGCAGGGCCGGACCTCGGGACACGTTCATGGGGCGCCGGCACGAGGTCGACGGAATCCGTCTGTCGGTGACGGCGCCCCTGTCGGGGCAGTGCGAAATGATTCATGTCGTCAACAACTTGGTACACAGCATCCAAGCCCACGTCCTGGACAGCGCTTGCTCGTCGCAGCGCCGGTGCCGGACTGGATCCCGGGCACGCACAGCGGTTCCTCAGCGAGGTGGGTCAGGATCCCGACGCGTACGCCTCCGCACGGCGGGCGTACACCGCAAACGGGGTCAACGACGTCATCAACGGCGGCAACCGGTCCACAACCTCGATGCACGGCCGGGTGCGCGACGCGGTGGCGCCGGGCGCGGGCATCCCGAGCGACTCGCGGGCCGACGCCACCTACGAGTATCACGTCGCGTCCGACAAGGATTACAACGAAGCCGCGGCCGACAAGCAGAAGTGGGTGGACGGCATTCTCGGCATGGGCATGGACAAGGCCGCCCAGTGCGTGCCGATCGCGGGCGACGTTCTCGGATGGATTTCCGAGGACGTCCAGGACTCCATCACGAAGAGCATCGAGAAGGACACCACCACCGAGGCGGAGCCCGAGGCGGGCGGCGAATACTCCAACGGCCGTTCGCAGGCCATCCGCTCGGCGGAGGACGCTGTGAGGCAGGCGCTGGCCAACAACCACGACATCAACCCGGACACGGCCGACGCCCTCAAGCGCGCAGCGCGGACCGCCGCGGGCATCAGCCACTCGGACGGGGCTCAGTGGGACTCGGAGAGTGACTCGAATTGACGCGCATGGCGCGCATCATCTGCATGACCCCGGCCGCGACCGCGATCGCCGTGGCGGTGGCGGGCTGCTCGGACGATCCGCAGCGGGAGTACGCCGTACCGAAGGCCCTGTGCGGGGCCGCGATCCCGGAGAATGCACTCTCGTCGCTGCTGCCTCCCGGTAAGAACCTCACCGCTGAGGAGGACACGCCGGTCCCCGACGCGATCACCACGTGCAAGCTGTCCGTGGACGGCGATCAGGTGCTCTCCGTCGAACGGGAACGCCGTGAGGCGGGCGCCTCGGCACGCGACATCGCGGTCAAAAAGATCTCCGTCCGGCAACCGAAGTCCGCAGCGAACCGCACGATCGCGTACGCCGATTGGGCCGCGGTCCCGGTCATCAGCTGCCGCGGGGAGGGCAACGCCGAGGAGGGCATCTCGACGGTCATCAAGGTCATCGAGCCCGGGGTACCGGAGGAGTCGGCGATGAAGGACCTGATCACCGCGTACACATCCGCACATCCGCACTGAAGACGCAGGACGCCTGCGGCGGCCCCTAGCGCGACAGTCGGGTCCTGGTCGTGGACGGCTGGAGGAAGCAGATCGGCGCGGAAGGAGCTGAGCAGACGGACGTGCGAGGGCCGTAACGGGCAGGGGCGCGACGGCACGATCGGGCGACAGCAGTGGCACGCCGGAGCGGGACACGGTGTCCTCGGGCATGGGAAGGGGTGGGCACCCCTCGCGCGTGCCCACCCCGGACGGCTGCGAACAGCCTCAGCCCTATGAGAAGTAGCCGGCAGCCTTCTTGTCGCCGCCCATGTAGTCACCGCCGGCGCGGGCGACGACCTGGGTGATGGACACGAGAGCCTGGTGAATGATGTTGGCCTCCTGGTCCCACTTCACCTGCGCGTCGACGTAGGCCGTGTGCGCATCGCCCTGCCACCCGGCGGCCACGGTGGCCACAGCCTTCTTGATGTCCGCGAGGTCCTCTTCGAGCTGCTTGGCCTGGTTGCCGAGCACCGTGGCCGTCGCATCGAGTGCACCGTATTTGACGACGAGCTCATCGTACGAACCCAAAGCCATGGTTCCCCCATCTCCTTGATGGTTGCGTTTCAGTGATTACTTGCTGAGGTCGAGCACGCTCAGTGGTCTAGAGGCCGCGGAGGCTCGACTGCGGGGCGCCATCGTTGACGTTGATGCTCTGCACAGCCGCACGGATGTCGTCCTCCGTGCCGTCCTTGATCTTGCGCGTCGCACTCATCGACTCGACGTAGTTGGCAAGGATGTTGCCGATGCGCACCATCGAGTTGTTGATCTCATACTGCTTCGCGTCGAAGGCACCGGCGCCGATGCCCTTCCACTGACCTTCGAGGCTGTCGATCGTGCCCTGAATCTGGTGCAGCTGCCCCTTGATCGAGTTGAACTTCTGGAGAATGTGCTCCTGAAGCTTGGTTACTTGCTGATCTGATAGCTGCTGGCCCTGTGACATGACTGCGTTTCCCTTCTGAACTGTCGTTGCAACTTGCTGGCCTGTGCCGCTTCACCGGGAAGTGAGAGGCAGAGGTTGACGTGAGGCGATGGCGCCTGATCGGAGAGCGCTGGTGACGGTCACGCGCTGCGACGCTTCCGGAGGATGGCGACGGCTCCGCCTCCGATCACCACCACGGCGGCCACGGCTCCAAGTACCCACCCCAGCTGGCCGCTGCCGTCCGAGGACTCCGAACTGGAGCCTGCCACGGTGGTGTTGGAGCCGGGCTTGGGCTTCGGGGCTTGTGACGAGGCTGGTGCAGAGGGATTGGGAGAGGCGGAGGAGCCGGAGGAGCCACCGACCCTCTCGTTGGTGAGGGGGTTGACGTTGGGGTCGCCGGGTTTGCCGACCCCGCGGTTGATATGGGCGCCGGGGCGGACGACGCCGTAGCCGAGGTAATTGCTGACCGTGCCCTTCTTCCAGCCATCGCCCCGGCCGGCGGACTCGAACATGACGCGGAGCACCTGGTTTCCGGTCCAGTCAGGGTGGGCGGACCAGATGAGGGCGGCGGCGGCAGACGTGATGGCTGTGGCGGCGCTGGTTCCACCGTCGCCGTCGCAATAGCGTTTGAAGGTCTCGTCGCACCAATACGGAATGTCATTACCAGGGGCGGCGATGTCCACGAAGTCGCCGTGCTGCGAGTAGTCGGCTACTTCACCGTCGGAGCCAGTTGCAGCGACACCGACAACTTCCGCATAGTTGGCCGGATATTCTGGCTTGTTTCCCTTTTTCGCCGAATTTCCGACGGGTGCGAAAAAGAGCTTCCCCTTACTCTGCGCATACTTGACTGCCTCCTCCTCCTCGGCAATCCAGTATTTACTACCGAACGACATGCTGATGATCTGCGCGTCGCTGTCGGCTGCCGCCCTGATGGCTTCCTTTACGTCCCAGTCATTGACTTTGCGCTTGGCCTCGAAATTCTCGTCCGCGATGCGATACGGAATGATCTTTACGTCTGGTGCCAGACCACGTAGGCCGCCACCCCGGCCAGTTCCAGCGATCAGCTCGGCCATGGTTGTCCCATGTCCGTCGTAGTCGTCGGTAGCCTCGCCGGCAACGTTGGTGAGATCCAAGCCCTTCTGGACCTGACCCGTCAGCGCAGGCGTGGAGGAATTGACTCCCGTATCGATGACGGCAACTTTGATGCCTTTTCCAGTGGAAGTCTTCCAGATCTCCTCGGCACCCATCGCGTCCAGGTACCACTGTTTCGACTGCACGTCCGCAGCAAGAGCTGCAGGAGCAGTACCAGCGACGTTTGCCGCAATGGTGCCGATCACGGCCACCGTGGAGAGCAGGCCTCGCCGAAAGACGTACGGCTTGCTGCGCTTCCGGATCTGGCTCATTCCTGCCGTCATCCTGACTTCCGAACCTTCCCAGTGCTTAGTCGATCACCGGCGGCACGGCACCGCGGCGTCGGGCCGTCCACGTCTCTTCGTCTTCCGTCAGGTAGTCCGGACGCGTCGATCCGGTGGGCTCCTGCTCCTCGTTCTCAGACTCGTTCCGGCCCTTGGAGCCGCGGACAAGCCCCGAACCGCCCTGCGTAAAGCCACCTGCACCAGGACGTGAGCGGGAGGAGTCAGCCCGCGGCGTACCCACAACTCCATTCGGACCAGCTGTCACCCGACCGCCAGGCCGTGACGAGTTGTTCGCAGGATTCGCGCCGATGACACCCTGCTGGCCGACCCTCCCCGCAGCACTACGCCCCGGCGTGGTTCCCTCGCCTCCAATGACCGTGCCGCGCGGAATACGGGATCCTGAGGAACCTGTGGTGGTGGCACGCTGGGGGTTACCACCCACGATTCCGTCCGCACGACCTCCACGGGCAGCCCCATTCGATGGTCCCGTACCAGTACGGCCCGCAGTGGGCTGGCCGACCGTGCCGGCTGGGCGACCCGCCACGGGGCTCTGGCCCGCCGGCCCAACACGGCCTGTGCCGGCTGGGCGACCCGCCACAGGGCTCTGACCCACCGGCCCAACACGGCCTGTGCCACCGGTGCCTCCCATGGGTGCGGGCCCGCTTCGCGCAGCCCCTGCCCGTCCCTCCGCCGGGCCCCTGCCAGCTGTTGCGGCTCGGCCGGGTGGATTCACGCCCTCGGCCCTTGGCCGCGGAACGCCGGAAGTTCCCGTCACACGAGGTGTTCCGCCTCGTACAGGCGGAAAGCCGCCTGTCACCGGAGGCATAGACACCACTGGCGGGGCGGTTCCAGGGACAGTCTGAGCCGGCGCCTGGCCCGGCAACGTGGTGGGTGCAGGCGGCGCTGCGACGGTGTCGATCTCCATCGATGGATCTCGGGATGGAGTCGGCGCTACCAGACCAATTGTGTCAGTCCGAGGTCTGCCATCTGTTCCGGTGATCTCGACCTGTCGAACATCCGACTGCTGCCTGGTCGAGTTCGAGACCTCATCACCTGATGAAGAATCGCCGGACTCAACACGCCGTGTGCCGGTCGTCGGCGGCGGCACCGCAGCCATGTACGCCCGCGGCGGATCGGGCATCGGCTGAACCGCCAGCGTCTCTTGCGAAATGGCATAGAAGGACGCCAGGCGGTTCATCTGGTTGATGGCTTCCTGACGGTCCCTCTCGACCTGGAGATACCTCTGGTACTCGGGGTTGTCATTGCTCCGCTCTGCGAGCGGGAAGTCTTCCAGCTTCTTCTGTACCGCACGGGTGTCGCGCGGTGGCTGCGCGTTGCGAACCGAGGTCAGGCCAGTGCTGGCCACTTCCATCTGGGCGCCGACGGCGTTGGCGATCTTGCCGATACCCCAGGCGTACGCGACCACGTCGGAGCCGTACGCCTTGAACGCTGCGGCGCCTTCACCCTCCCAATGGGTCGCCTTGACGAATGCGTCCAGTTCCTTGGCGGCTTCGTTAAGGGCCGTCTTCGCCGCTTTCAGCGACTCAGCGGCGTGTTCCAGGTGACTCGGGCTTGCGCTCTCCAGGAGGTCGAGCATCTGGTTCAACCGGTATCCGTCGAACGAAGTGCGGCCACCAGTGCCTAGGCCGAGAACACCCATCGCATTCGAGAGCTGCTGTGAAACATCGGTGACGACGAACTTTACATCGATCAGCGCCTCGTCCTCTTGCTGCTTCTCCACCTGCTCCTGAGTCGTCAGAGGCGGCTTCGCGCTCGGCTGCTTCTCTTCACTCATGGGTCATCACCCCCCGTATGTCCCGTGCTTGGTGTTCTGACGCTCTTCACCGTCGGGCTTGTCGCCCTGTGTCTTCTCCCGCTCCGCTGCAGCCTCCCGCTCGGCAGCCGCGTCCCGTTCCTTCGCCAAGTGCGCCTGGATCTCGTGGAATCGCTGACGCTTTTCCTCTTCCACGTTGTCGTAGCCGACATCGGCGGCGTGCACACCGATGCTCAGCATGTCGATCTGGTCACTGAGGGACTTCGACAGCGAAACGAGTGCCTTGTGGACGCGGTTGTACTCCTTGAAGAAGTCGTCCGCTTCCCCGAATTCAATATGCGCACCGACTCCGAGCGAATTGCGCGTCACCCGCTCCATGGCGATCTTGGCGGAGCCGCCGTCGCCGCCCTCCAGCTCCTTCAGTGCGCCGTCCACCTTGGTCCGGAACTTCTTCAGCGCGCCTACGCCGCGCTCGAGGTCACCCGCCATAGCTGCCCCCACTGCCAACTACCTCGAGCACGATGCCATTCCTCCCCGTTTGCTTCAGCTGTCACACATTGCGATCGTGGTGACTCGCCATCCACTGATTGCACCCGTCCCACTCTAGCCACTGGCTAGGACAGGCCCAAGTGTCTTATCCGTCACGCCACTTCACTTCCAGGACGCCCCGTGGGCCCTGTGCGGTTGCAACGGTCTACACCTTGTCACCCGCAACGCCAGCCGTTCACCCGGTCGTTCTTCGCGCGATCCGCCTTGCCCGCCGTCGCGCGTCGCGCAGTGCCACCGCGCCGCCCGCGATCGCCGCGACCAGGACTCCGCCGCCCACCACCACGTACGTCGCGAGGCGGGTGTTGCGCTGTTCCGGTGTCTCGCCCAGGTGGAGCTTCGCCGGGGTCGGCGCCTCGACCTTGGTCACGCCCTCGTTGGCGACCGGCTTCTCGATGGGCTTGTCGTCCTCGGTCAGGGCGCGGACCGGGTCGACCACTCCCCAGCCCACCAGGCGGTCGTGGCCCGCGACCGAGCGCTCGGCCGTCTGTTGGATCTGGGCGACGATCTGTTCCTGCGTCCACTTCGTGTGCTTCGCCTTGACCAGCGCAGCGAGGCCGGCGACGTAAGGCGCTGAGAAGCTGGTGCCGTTGTCGGCGCAGTGGCCGCCTCCGGGGACGGTGGAGATCATGTCCACACCGGGGGCCGCGACACCGACGAAGTCTCCCGACTGGGAGAACTGGGCACGTTCGTTGTTGCGGTCCGAGGAGGCCACCGCCAGGACCCCTGGGTACGAGGCCGGGTAGGTCCTCTTGACGTTGCCGCCCAGCCCGTCGTTGCCGGCCGAGGCGACGATCACGATGTCCTTGTCCAGGGCTGCGTCCACGGCCTGCTTCAGCGCAGGGGCGGGCTCCACGGCGTTGGCCGTGTCCTGGGAGATGTTGATCACGTCGGCGCGTGCGGTGACCGCGTAGTTGATGGCGTCGGCGAGCGTTTTGGCGGTGCCGTGGCCCTCGGCGTCGTTCTGCTGGATCGGAATGATCGTGGCGTCGGGAGCGAGGCCGACGAAGCCGGTGCCTTTGTCGGGGCGGGCGGCGATGATGCCGGCGACCTTGGTGCCGTGGCCCACGGTGTCCGTGGTGCCGTTCTCCTTGCCGCGTTCGACCTTGTTGCCGTTCTCGTCCTTGATGTTCTTGGGCAGCAGGTTGCGGCCGCTCCTGACGTCCACCGCGCGCGTCAGCTGCTTGTTCTTGACGTCGACGCCGGTGTCGATGACAGCGACCCGCACGCCCTTGCCGGTGGACTGCTTCCACAGTTCGTCCAACAGGACCCGCTGCAGGGACCAAGGGCGGCCCACGTACTTGTTTCCCGGGAAGTTGCACTGCGTATCGTCCGCCACCGCGGTCGGTGTCGGCAGGCCGATGAGAGTGAGAGCGGCGACGGCCGCTGTGGTGAGCAGGCGTCGGGTGTGGTTCGTCATCTGAGCCTCAGCCCTCAGGAGCCCTGTGGCTGGCGTGCGGCGCCGGTGGACAGTCGGGGCCCGGTGGGCAGGAATGTCGACCATTCTGCCGGGATGGGCAGGGGGTCGACGCCCTTGTAGCCGAGCCGGTTCTGGGCCTGCTGCGCTTCCTGCGCCCGCTGCTGCTTCTCCTGTTCGGAGCCGGAGGAGCCGATGCCGGAGTCGTCCGTGGCGGTGTCGCCGTTGGACTGCATCGCGTAGCGCAGTCCGGTGTCGGTGACCAGGAAGAGAAATCCGCTGCCGGTCGTGGAGCCCTTGAACTGGCGGAAGAGCTGGCCGGATCCGGGCGTGACGTAGGCGCTGCTGGAGCCGGCCGGCAGCGGGGCCGGGAAGTCCGTGCCCGCCCACGTGCTCAGCGTGGTTTCCCCGTTGGCCTCGTCGACCTTGCGCAGCACGTTGCAGACGGTGTCGCGGTTGTTCTCGGCGCTACCCGGGTCATTGACGGGCACCGGCCTGGCGGTCGGCCACTTCTTGTCCTGGCCGAACGGCTGTCCCGGCTCGAGGACGCCGGGGCTGACCGGCTTCGCCTTGCCGGGCTGGCCCACGCCGATCAGCTGCTTGCTGCCCAGCAGGAGCTTTGCCGTGAAGTCCGAGATGGGCGCGACGCGGCCTTGCAGGACGACGTAGTGCTGGTTCCTGGTGCCGTCCGTCGCGGACAGGACCATGCCGATCCTGTTGTCCCCCGGCTCCAGTTCCCCGGGCGCGTTCGCGGGTGTGCCGACCGAGCCGGGGACCGTGGGGAAGGTGATGCTGTCGCCCTTGTGGAGGGTGTCCAGCCAGGTTTGGGACACGCGCTGAGCCGCTCGGTTACTGCCCACGACCTGGCTCAGGAGAAGGTCGTTGTTCTCCACCGGGTACGCCGTGCCGGCGGCGTCCACCACGTAACGGACCTTGTCGGGCCCCTCGACGTAGAGGAGTTGCCCGCCAGTGAGGCGGCCTGCGCCCTCGGTGTTCTTCTGCTCCCGTTCGGAGAGGACGAACGCGGCCTTCTGGATGGCACGGCCGCCCTGCCCGGCCCGCTCGCAGACCGCCCAGCGCTTGGCCGTCCCGGCCTCCTTGGGGTCGGGCAGCCTGTCAGGGGCATAGGGGATGCCGAGCGTGGCGCCGTGCGGGATCTTGCCCTTGTCGAGCACGGACTCGTCGACGTTGATGACCTTGCCCTTGTCGGGCAGGAGCAACAGCTTGGCCGACGCCATGTTGAGCACCGGATGGAGCTGCTTCTCTCCGTCGGTCTCCAGGACCACATAGCGGGTGGTGGACTTGCTGGCGATGATCACGTTCTCGTTCGGCGTGTCCCAGTCCTTGGGGGCGACCGGCTTGAACATCCCCCAGGCTCCGAAGACGGCAAGGATCACCACACCGACGATGGCTCCGGGCAGCACCGCACGCAGCGGGCGCGGTGCGCCCTCCTCCGAGCCGGTCGCGTTCGGCTGTACGAACTGCGCGATCAGCCTCCGCTTCGCGAAGGTGTAGGCGTTGAGTTCGTCCCGTCGTGATGCCATCTGTCCGCTGTCCCTCTCCCCGCTGGGCGACCAGGTTCCCACACTCATCGAGAGGGGCTGCCGTCGTACCGCCCCCTACTATGCCTGCTGGCGCTCGCGTCACACTGCTCAGGTAGGGTGATCGCCCGGTCAACGCCCATAGGAATTTGGTAATTACGGACACGAGGGGGCAACGCGGCGATGAGTACGGCGACGCGCTCGCGCAACGGGCGGACTTCCGGACAAGCCCCCGAATCTTCCCGACGGCAACGCAGCAACGCACAGGTCGCCCCGTCCGCGCAGGGCATCCCTGCAACGACGACTCTGCGCCCCTTGGCGCGTACCAGCCGCCTCGGCCCTTTCCAGTTGCGGCAGTTGGTGCTGGTGGAGGCTGCTCTTGGGCTGGCCGCGGTCGGTGTCGCGCTCGGCGGTCTCTGGCTGGTCCCCACGTGTGCCGTCGCCTCTGTACTGGTGCTGCTGGCCGTGATTCGCCGACGTGGTCACGCCCTGCAGGACTGGACGTCGACAGCCTTCGCTCTTCGCTCGCGCAGGCGACGGGCGGAACCCGCGGGGGCGGACGTGGATCCCTCGCTGGCCCCGGTCGCGGAGAGCGTTCCGGGCTTCGGCCCGTTCACCTACGTCGACCGGAATCGCCGCACCGTGGGGATGCTCGGTGACGGCTCGTTCCTGACCGCGGTGGTGAGGGTCGAGGCGAGCGGGTCCGCGCTGCGCCCCGCTTTCGGTGCTCGTGCGCTCCCGCTGTCCCTCCTGGGCAGCGCCCTCGAAGTGGACGACATCGTGCTGGAGTCGGTGCAATTGGTGCAGCAGGTCCGGTCGGCCCCGGCGCCGCATCTGCCTCAGCAGTCGGTGGCACGTCTCTCGTACGCGCCGCTCCAGGAGCGGACCGGCGCACCGGCACTGCGGCTGACCTGGGTGGCCGTGAAACTGGACCCGGAACTGTGCCGAGAGGCGGTCGAGGCCCGCGGTGGCGGAGTCGAAGGGGCCCAGCGCTGCCTGGTGCGTGCGGCGGACCATGTGGCGAGCCGTATCACGGGCGCCGGATTCCAAGCCGTGGTACTGGACCAGGAGGAGCTGAACTCCACTGTGGCGACCGCGGCTTGTGCGAGTCCGAGACTGACGGCCCGCGCCGGCCGACCGGACAACGCGCCGCAGCGGCGTACAGCGGAGACGTCGCGGGTCTGGCGGTGCGACGACCGCTGGCACACCACGTACGCGGTTGGCCGCTGGCCCGAGTTGGGACGAGGGGCCTCTCCGCTCCCCAAGCTGGTCTCCCTGCTCACATCGGCGCCCGCCTACGCGACGACTTTCAGCCTCACCTTGCGGCGCGGCTCGCGACAGGGGGCGATGACCGTGGCCGGCAACGTTCGGATCACCGGCGGCTCCGACACCGAACTGGTCGGGGTACGGCGGGCGTTGGAGCAGGCCGCGCGGTCGGCGAAGGTCGGCTTGCAACGACTGGATCGCGAGCAGTTGCCGGGCGCACTGGCGACGCTGCCGCTGGGAGGTGCGCGGTGATGGGCCGTACCGGATCTGTGCGTGGTCTTCGAGGACTGCTCGGCCCGCGCCACGCGGGGCACTCCGTGGTCGCGGACCATCTGGGCGCGCTGTCCCTGCCTGTGGGCGACGACGGTGTGGTGATCGGTGACGACGCCGAGGGGCGCCCGCAGATGGTGGGGTTCCACCGCTCGACACCGTACGACGTGCTGCTGATCGGCGGACTGTGGACGGCCCAGGTGCTGGCCCTGCGTGCGGCGGGCACCGGCGCGCGGGTGGCGGTGGAGACCGGGCGCGCCCAGGACTGGACAGTCCTGGCGCAGGCGGCGGGTGCCGGCCTGGAGTGCATCACGCTCCACGGCGTGGGGCGCGTCCCGCCGATGGGCGCGAGTGTGGGCAGTCCGGTCGTGGTGGTACGCGACTGCGGTATGCGACCGCCGCGGGGGCGCGTGGTGTCGGCGCCGTGGCAGTCCGTGCTGACCCTGCTGCCGTATCTGAGCCCGGTTGCGCCCCGGTTGCTGCGGGCGTCCACGCTGGTGGGTGTCCAGCGCGTCTCGCCGCAGGAAGCACAGCAGATAGGCCAGATCCTGGGACTGTCCCAGGGCGAGATGGACGCGCTGCCGACCCTCGCGGACGGTGTCACGCTCTGGTGCGCCGGACGTGAGCGCCACTGGGTGATGACAAGTGCCACTGATGCCGAGTCCGGTCTGCTGGGCGTAGCCCGTCGGATGGACTGATCGCCCCTCTCACAACCCCTCCCGGACGTCCTCAAGGATGAGGCGTCAACAGGCAGATGGGGCGGGGCCGAAGCGGGCTCGCAAGGTGCCTCTTTGCCGTGAACGGTCCCCGAACCGGCCCACCTCTCGAGGTCGAGCTGACCTAAGATGCCCGAAGTGACGCAGAGCGACAGTGACATACGCGGCGCAACTGCGCATGGGGCACGTTCATCTCGGCTGTGATCGAAAGGAAGCCAGACTGATGGGGAGCGCACAAGAGAAGGACGAGCTGTACGCCCTCGACATCTCGGGCGTCGAGTGGCAGGGCGCCCCCGGCACGAGCCCGGACGAGGAGCGGGTCGAGATCGCTCATCTGCCGGGCGGTGCCGTCGCCATGCGGTCGTCCTTGGATCCGGAGACCGTGCTGCGGTACACCGAAGCCGAGTGGCGGGCATTTGTACTCGGAGCACGTGACGGGGAGTTCGACCTGCACTGAGCGGCCGAGCGGCCGATGCCGCAGGGGCGCAATCGCCGCGGTGCGCATCGGTCGCGAGGCGCACCGGTCGCACGTCCGGTCGCCAGAGGCACGGCCCTTGGTGGAGAGCCCGGGACTGGTCGGCATCCGCGGGCCACTGGGGCGCGCCGCGGACAACCGGTTCGTGGTGACGCGGGCCACGGATGCCGAGACCGGATTGTTGGGCGGCGGCCGACGGGTGGCATGAGCGGAGCCGGACCGAACGATCTGCCGGAATTCCATACATAGTTGTCCTGATTTGGCCCGCCGGCTTCCTTACGCTCTGCCGCACGCGCACTACTTGAGGGCAGGGCGTGATGCACAGGACAGCAGTCGGCGGCCGGTCCGCCCTGCCGGTCCGGCATTGTTGACGATTAGGGTGGGTCAGGGCACGGCACGAGAACCTGCGGGCGTGTCCACCGCGTCCCTCAATGGGAGAGCCGGGCCGATCGGACATCAGCGGTGGCCCCCACTCAACACGGCACGAGGGTGCTCGACCACACCAGGCACACCAGGAGGCAAAGTGAACGGCGATCGGGACGAGATCCACGGGGGCTGGAACATTCCCGTCGACGAGTCCGACGCGGAGCCCGCCGAACTGACGGGTGAGTTCACCATCGACTACACCCCGCCGGCCTGGTACACGCAGAACGCGGGCGACACGTCGAGCGGGGGCGCCGCTCCCCACACGCCTGCGTCGCCGCCGCCTCCGCACGGGGCGCCGGTCGCCGTCCCCGGGCTGCCCGCGGGCAGTGGCTACGAGCCGAACTGGGCGCCGACGGCTCCTCCCGCACAGGAGTCAGCGCCCCTGCCCCCCACGCCGCCGGCTGCCTCCGATCCGGCTCCGGCCGCTCCGGCAACCCCTGCGTCGGCCCCTGCGCCCGCGGCTGAGCCGGTCGCCGAGACGTCCGCCCCGGGCGCCGACACGTCGCCGACGCCCTTCGGGGGCGGCGACGTGGAGAGTGGCGCGACCATGCGGTTCTCCCCCGCCGCACTGAAGCGCGAGATGGCGGAGCGTGCCGCGGCGAAGGAGACGGAGGAGTCCGGCTCCGGCGAAGCGGCCTCCACCCCGACCTCGGCCGCGCCTGCCGACGCGCCTGCCGAAGTCGCCGATGCCACCGACGACTCGGACCAGGCCGACGAGACGAGCGCCGCGTCCGAGGAAGAGGCCGGCGCCGAAGCCGACACGGCCCAGGAGTCCCTCGGCGAGACAATCGCCGGCTCGGACACCGGTACGGGTACGGCGGGCGACGACGCCGAGCCGGGCTCGGATGCATCTGCCGAGACGCCTTCCGCAGGGGTCGCCGAGGACGCGGCCGTTGAACCGTCCGACGCCGTGCCCGCCGACGCCGTCCCGGACGCCGTCGCGCCACAGGACGCGCTTCCGGCCGTCGCTCCGGCCACCGTCGAACCGCAGGACGCGACGCCGGCGGGGGCTGAGCCCTGGTCCCAGGCTCCGGCAGCACAGGAGACCGGACTGCCGCCGCTGCCACCTGCCTTCCAGCCGGCCGCACCGGCTCCCGCGCCTCAGTGGCCCGTCCCCGCCCCGACCGCCGACCAGTCCGCCCCGCCGCACGCTCAGCCGCATGAGCAGGACGGTCCGCCGGCCCAGCCCGGGTGGCCCGCGCAGCCGCCCGCGCCGGGACCGCAGGGCGGTTACGGCTTCCCCCAGCCGGGGCAGCCCGGCCAGCCTGGGCCCGGTGCGCCGTTGCCGGCCGCCGCGCAGACGCCCGACCCGCCCGCACCCCAGAGTGGCTACGGCTTCCCCCAGCCAGGCCGGCCCGGCCAGCAGCCCGGTGTACCGATGCCGCCTGCCGCACAGGCAACCGACCCGCCCGCACCCCAGAGTGGCTACGGTTTCCCCCAGCCGGGCCAGACCGGCGCGAACGCGCCCGTACCGCTCCCGCCCCAGGCACAGGCACCGCAGCCCAACCTGCCCGCACCCCACAGCGGCTACGACTTCCCGCAGCCGGGGCAGCTGGGCCAGCAGCCCGGTGCTCCCGCGCCCCAGCCCGGTTACGGCTTCCCCCAGCCCGGCCAGCAGCCCGGTGTACCGATGCCGCCTGCCGCACAGGCAACCGACCCGCCCGCGCCCCAAGGCGGCTACGGCTTCCCCCAGCCAGGCCAGACCGGCGCGAACGCGCCCGTACCGCTCCCGCCCCAGGCACAGGCACCGCAGCCCAACCTGCCCGCGCCCGTGACACCGCAGCTGCCCGCACAGCAGGGCGGGCCGCAGCCCGGGCAGATACAGCACGGTCAGCCGCCCGCCGACCCTCGCTCCGGTGCCGCCTGGCCCACCCCGGTCACGCACGACCAGCGAGAGCGTTCCGTGGCGGGTGCGCCGCTCGGTTACACGGCCGCCGTCGAGCTCTCCTCCGACCGTCTTCTGCGCAACAACAAGCAGAAGCCCAAGTCCAGCCGTAACCCCTCCAGCGCGGCCCGGTTCAAGATCGGCGGCAAGAAGGAGGAGGCCGAGCGGCAGCGCAAGCTCGACCTGATCCGTACGCCGGTGCTGTCCTGCTACCGGATCGCGGTCATCAGCCTCAAGGGCGGCGTCGGCAAGACCACGACGACCACCGCACTGGGCGCGACGCTGGCCACGGAGCGGCAGGACAAGATTCTCGCGATCGACGCCAACCCGGACGCCGGTACGCTCGGCCGCCGGGTGCGCCGCGAGACCGGGGCCACCATCCGTGACCTGGTGCAGGCGATCCCGTACCTGAACTCGTACATGGACATCCGCCGGTTCACCTCGCAGGCGCCCTCCGGTCTGGAGATCATCGCCAATGACGTGGACCCGGCCGTGTCGACGGCGTTCAACGACGAGGACTACCGGCGCGCGATCGATGTGCTGGGCAAGCAGTACCCGATCATCCTCACCGACTCCGGAACCGGCCTGCTCTACAGCGCCATGCGGGGTGTGCTGGACCTGGCCGACCAGCTGATCATCATCTCGACGCCCTCCGTCGACGGCGCGAGCAGTGCCTCGACCACCCTCGACTGGCTGTCCGCACACGGGTACGCCGAGCTGGTGCAGCGTTCGATCACGGTCATCTCCGGGGTTCGCGAGACCGGAAAGATGATCAAGGTCGAGGACATCGTGCAGCACTTCCAGACGCGCTGCCGCGGCGTGATAGTGGTTCCGTTCGACGAGCATCTGTCGGCCGGTGCGGAGGTCGACCTCGACATGATGCGCCCGAAGACCCGTGAGGCGTACTTCAACCTCTCCGCGCTGATCGCGGAGGACTTCGTACGGGCTCAGCAGCAGCAGGGACTGTGGACGGCGAACGGCAACCCGCCGCCACAGGCGGCCCCGCCGATGCCGGGCCAGGGTCAGGGCCGGCCCCAGTGGCAGGTCGGGCCCCCGGCGCAGGGGCAACCGCAGGTACCGGGCCAGCCCATGCCCGGCCACCCGTACCCGCCGCAGCAGCACCCGCACCCTCAGCAGCCCCAGCAGCCGTACGGCGGCCCGCAGCAGGGCTACCCTCCGCAGGGCTGGCAGCAGTCGCCGCCGTCGCAGGCCCAGTCGCCCGCGAACCCGGCCGGCGCCCCGCCCGGACAGCCGGTCCAGCAGGGCCAGGCCCTGCCGCCCGGCGCTCCGGCCGGTCCGGATCAGCCCGAGTTGCAAGGGCCCGTTCCGCCTGCCGGCTGGCCGCAGCAGCAGCCCCCGCAGGCACCGCCAGCCCCTCAGCAGTAGCGTTTCAGAGGTCTGAACCAATGAGGGCCCGCACCGTCTCCACGGTGCGGGCCCTCATCGCATTCCCGCAGACCACACGGGGTTTGAGGGGCCGTTGACGCGGCATCATCACGCTGATAAACCTCGCTTCACCAGCTGGCGAACCAGAGATCACCAACCCGCCTTCTCCGAGCGAGTAATGACGCGAGGTCACCGTCCATGGTCACAACGGCTTCACCACACAGCACCCGGCAACGCCCCCGCTTCCGACTCGTCCTCGCCACGGGCACCGCGGCCTCCGCGCTGGTGATGGCGGGCGCGGTCGTCCCCCAGGCACAGGCCCAGGACCGCGCCCTCGCCCCGTCGCATGCGCAGGTGCGTGCGGCGGCCGCCGCGAAGGACGACAAGGGTGGCAAGAAGGTCCTCACCGTTGCCGTGTCGCAGAGCGTGGACTCCCTGAGCCCGTTCCTCGCGCAACGGCTCATCAGCACCTCGGTCCACCGTCTGGCCTACGACTACCTGACGAATTACGACGCCAAGGACGGCCGTACGGTCCCGGGCCTGGCGACCGTATGGGAGCCGTCCGCGGACAAGCTGACGTGGACGTACACCATCCGCGAGGACTCCAAGTGGTCCGACGGCAAGCAGGCCACTGCCGAGGACGCCGCGTGGACGTTCAACAAGATGATGGAGGACGAGAACGCCGCCACGGCCAACGGCAGCTTCACGGCCAACTTCAAGAAGGTCACCGCGCCCGACGCGAGGACGCTGGTGATAGAGCTGAAGAAGCCGCAGGCCACGATGACGGCGCTGGATGTCCCGATCGTGCCCAAGCATGTCTGGGAGAAGGTCGGCGATTTCTCGAAGTTCAACAACGACAAACAGTTCCCGATCGTCGGCAACGGCCCCTTCATCATCAGCGGCTTCAAGGTCGACCAGTATGTGAAGCTCAAGCCGAACAAGGACTTCTGGCGTGGTGCGCCCAAGTTCGACGAGCTGGTCTTCAAGTACTACAAGGACGGGGACGCTGCGGTCGCCGCGCTGCAGAAGGGGGAGGTCTCCTTCGTCCAGGGCCTGACCCCGGCTCAGGCGGCGGCCCTGAAGAACACCGGCAACATCAAGGTCAACGACGCCCCCGGCCGCCGCTTCTTCGCGCTCGCCACCAATCCGGGCGCCCGGTCCAAGGACGGCAAGAAGTTCGGCAACGGCCACAAGGCGCTGCTCGACCCGGCCGTGCGCAAGGCCCTGTTCCACGCCACCGACCGCAAGGCCATCGTCGACAAGGTCTACCAGGGCCACGCGGTCGAGGGAGAGGGCTACATCCCACCGCGCTTCGCGACGTACTTCTGGAAACCGGAAGGCAGCCAGAAGGTCGCGTACGACCCGGCCAAGGCGGCCAAGCTCCTCGACGACGCCGGCTACAGGAAGAACGGCAGCGGCAAGCGTGTCGGCAAGGACGGCAAGGCGCTCGACTTCCGTATCCTCTGCCACGCGACCGACCCGAACGACAAGGCGATCGGCAAGTATCTGCAGGAGTGGTGGGGCGAGCTCGGCATCGGGCTGAAGGTCGACTGCCTCGACAACGTTTCCGACCCCTGGCTCAAGGGCGACTACGACCTGGCCTTCGACGGCTGGTCCGTCAATCCCGACCCGGACTTCGTCCTGTCGATCCACACCTGTTCGGCGCTGCCCGCGACCCCCAAGGACACCGGCGCGACCGACAACTTCATCTGTGACAAGAAGCTCGATGAGCTGTACGCGCAGCAGGCGGTCGAGTACGACCCCGCCACGCGTGCCGATCTGGTCAAGCAGATGCAGTCGCGGCTGTACGACACGGGCTACATGAATGTCCTCACCTATCCGAACGCGGTCGAGGCGTACCGTACCGACCAGATCAAGTCCATCACGACGATGCCGGAGGCCGCCGGCAACATCTACGGCCAGGACGGCTACTGGAGCTGGTGGTCGGCCGAGCCGGCCGCGGGTGACGGCGGTTCCGACAGTGGTTCGTCGACGGGTGTCGTCATCGGCATCGGCGCGGCCGTCGTCCTCGCCGTCGCCCTCGGGCTCTTCGTCGCGATGCGTCGCCGTTCCACCGCGGAAGACCGTGAATAGTCGATGAGCACCACAAGCACGACCGGTACCACGGCCGTGGCGCGGGCCCCCGAGGCCCGCGCCACGAGCGCCGGCGCGCGCGCCTATCTCGTCTATGTCGGCGGCAGGCTCGCCGGGGCGGCGGTGTCGCTGCTCGCGGTGCTCGTCACCAGCTTCTTCCTCTTCAGGGTCATCCCGGGCGACCCGGTGAAGGCCATGACGCACGGCATGCCGACGTCCGCGGAACAGATGGCCACGCTGCGGCGTCAGTTCGGGCTCGACCAGCCGATGTGGCAGCAGTTCACCGACTACTGTGCGAGGGCGCTGACCGGCGATCTGGGCATGTCGTACCAGTTCCGGGCGCCGGTCGGTGAGCTGATCTGGCAGAAGCTGCCCGCCACGCTGCTGCTCACGGGCGTCGCGGTGGTGATCTACTCGGCCATCGGACTGTGGCTCGGCACCCGCTCGGCGTGGCGCCACGGCAGCATCGGCGACAGGCTCAACACCTCGGTGGCGCTCACCCTGTGGTCGGTGCCGTCGTTCTGGCTGGGGCTGCTGCTGATCATCACCTTCTCGGTGGGCATCGGCCCGATCCCCGGCATGTTCCCGACCGGCGGTATGGAGTCGGGCGACGAGAGCGGCTTCGCCTACGTCCTCGACGTCGCGCACCATATGGTGCTGCCGGTCGTCACGCTGGTCGCCGTCGGCTACGCGCAGACGCTGCTGGTGATGCGCTCCTCGCTGCTGGACGAGATGGGCAGCGACTATCTGACGACAGCCCGGGCGAAGGGGCTGCGTGACGACTCGGTCCGCCGCAGGCATGCGGTGCCCAATGCGCTGCTGCCGACCGTCACCATGGTCTTCATCAACCTGGGCCATGTGGCGGCCGGTTCGATCCTCGTCGAGACGGTCTTCTCCTGGCCGGGCCTGGGCGGGCTGTTCTACCAGGCGCTGAGTGTGCCCGATCTGCCGCTGGTGCAGGGACTGTTCGTGGTCTTCGCCGGTGCGATGATTCTGATGAACCTGCTCGCCGATCTGCTGTATCCGCTGCTCGACCCCCGGGTGGGCCGATGACGACAACGCCGGTCGCCAAGACCGACCAGCCCAAGCAGGACAAGAAGCCGGGCAAGCAGACGAGGCAGACCGCGACCTCGCTGGCCTGGGCGCGCCGCCGCCACTCGGTGGCCCGCTTCTGGAGGGCGTACCGCACGCATCGCGCCGGGCTGTTCGGCCTCGGTGCTCTGGCGCTGATCGCCCTGGTCGCGCTCGCCGCGCCGTGGCTCGTCGGCGCCGATGTGCAGAGTGTGACGACTGCCCCGGGGGCGGCGCTGGAGAAGCCGAGCGCCCAATTCCCCCTCGGGACGGACCAGTTCGGACGCTCACTGCTTGGCCTGCTGGTGTGGGGGGCGAGGATCTCGCTCACCGTGGGCCTGCTTGCGGCCGCGCTCTCGGTGGCCATCGGCACACTCGTCGGCATCATCGCCGGTCACTACGGCGGCTGGTTCTCCACGGTGCTGATGCGGATCACGGACTGGTTCCTGGTGATGCCGACGCTGGTGCTGGCGATCGTGCTGGCCACCGTCATGTCACGCAGCATCTGGACGGTGATCATCGCGATCGGCGTCACCAGCTGGCCGACCACGGCACGACTGGTGCGCGCGCAGACCATCGCCGTCGAGTCCCGCCCCTACATCGAACGCGCCAAGGCGCTCGGCGGCGGTCACGGGCACATCATGAACCGCCATGTCCTGCCCAACGTGATGCCGCTGGTGCTCGCGCAGACCACGCTCGGCATCTCCAGCGCGATCCTGACGGAGGCGACGCTGGCCTTCCTCGGGCTGGGCGATCCCACGGTCGTCTCCTGGGGCGGCATGCTCCAGGACGCGCGCGAGGCGGGCGCGGTCTCCTCGGGCCACTGGTGGTATCTGGCACCGCCCGGTATCGCGATCGCGGTCGTGGCGCTCGCCTTCACCTTGTGCGGGCGCGCGATCGAGGCCGTGCTCAACCCGAAGCTGGGGGTGGCTCGTTGAGCCTGCTCGAGGTCAGGAACCTGCATGTGACCTACGGCTCCGGGGCGCGAGCCGTACCCGCCGTGCGCGGCGTCGACCTGTCCCTGGCCGCCGGCCGCAAGCTGGGCGTCGCGGGCGAGTCGGGCTGCGGCAAGTCGACGATCGCGCTGGCCCTGCTGCGGCTGCTGCCCGCCTCCGCCCGGCTCACGGGAGAGATCCTGCTGGACGGCGAGGACGTCCTCGCCATGAAGTGGGGCCGGCTGCGGGCCGTGCGATGGGCGGGTGCGTCAATCGTCTTCCAGGGCGCGATGCACTCCCTGAACGCGGTGCAGCGCGTCGGCGACCAGATCGCCGAGCCGATCCTGCTGCACCGCAGGACGACGACCGAGACCGCGGCGGCACGGCGCGTCGGCGAGCTGCTGGAGCAAGTGGGGCTGCCCCTCGGGCGCGCGGACGCGTATCCGCACGAGCTGTCCGGCGGGCAGCGGCAGCGCGTGATGATCGCGATGGCGCTCGCCTGCGATCCACGGCTGATCGTCGCCGATGAACCGACGACCGCGCTCGATGTGATGATCCAGGCCCAGATCCTGCGGCTGATCGAGCAACTGGTCGCCGAGCAGAACATCAGCCTGCTCATGATCAGCCACGATCTGGGTGTACTCGCCGAGACCTGCGACCGGCTGGCGGTGATGTACGCGGGCCGGGTGGTCGAGGAGGGCCCGGCGAGGGCGGTGTACGGGGCGGCGGAGCATCCGTACGGGCGGGCGCTGTCCGCGGCGTTCCCCCGCATCGGCGACCCGGCCTCGCGCCGCGCCCCTCGCGGTCTGCCCGGCGACCCCCCGGACCCGGCGGCACTGCCGTCCGGCTGTACGTTCCATCCGCGCTGCCCGGTCGCGGTGGACATGTGCGCCGAGATGGACCAGGTGCTTGCGACGGCCGGCGACGACCACCGGGCGGCGTGCGTCCATGTGGGCGCGGCGGGAGTCGGGGGCGCCTCGGGGACGAAGCTCCTGTGATGCGGCACGCCGTCGTCCGCCGGGTCTTCGGCCCGAATCGGGGCGGCCGGGCCCCGGGCGTCCGCGGCGCGGAGTGCGCGGCGGCTGCGCCCCGGCCCCGCGGTGGCCGCCGGGCACCGGGCTCGACCGCCCGTGGCGCTGTTCCCAGCCCGGACCACCGGGCCCCGGGCCTCCGTGCACGGGGCCACGCCGACTGCCTCCCTTCTCGAACTCGCCCGTCGAACCGCCCGGTTCGTACCGCCGCCGGGGCCGCATTCAGGAGCCAGCCATGACCACTTCACCCCTGCTGTCGGCCGAGAGTCTCCATGTCGCCTTTCCCGGGCGACGCGGCGGGCGGGCGACGCGCGCTGTGGACGGGGTCGATCTCGACATCGGCGCCGGTGAGATCGTCGCCCTGGTCGGCGAATCCGGCTGTGGCAAGACCACGCTGGCGCGATCCCTGCTCGGCCTGGTGCCACCCACCTCGGGGCGGATCGCCTTCGGCGGTGTGCCGCTCGGTTACGGGTCGCGGGCCCTGAAGGCGTACCGCAAGCGCGTGCAGCTGGTCCTCCAGGATCCGAGCGGCTCGCTCAATCCGCGACACACGGTCTACGACGCGGTCGCCGAGGGGCTGCGGATCCACGGATACGCCGGCGACGAGCGCGAAGCCGTCGCCGAGGCGCTCTCGCGGGCCGGGCTGCGGCCGCCGGATCGGTTCTTCCTGCGCTATCCGCACGAGCTGTCCGGCGGTCAGCGGCAGAGGGTCGTCATCGCCGGTGCGCTGGTGCTTCGGCCCGAACTGATCGTCGCCGACGAGCCGGTGGCCTCGCTGGACGCGTCCGTACGCGGCGAGATCCTCGCACTGTTGCTGCGGCTGCGCGACGAACTGGGCCTGTCCGCGCTGGTGGTGACACACGATCTGGGTCTGGCGTGGAACATCGCGGACCGGGTCGCGGTGATGTATCTGGGCCGGATCGTGGAGTCGGGACCGGTGGAAGATGTACTGACGTCACCTCAGCATCCTTACACCAAGGCGCTGTTGTCGGTACTGCCGGAGTCGGGCGAGCCGCCCGTGGTGCTGACGGGCGAACCACCGGACCCGTCCCGCATCCCGGACGGCTGCCGCTTCCACGTCCGCTGCCAGGTGCTGTCGTCGGGCGAGGCGGCCCGCGCGGGGGTGGCCGACCTGTGCCACGCCCAGGACCTGCCGGTGCTGCCGAGCACGACCGGCGCCCAGGTGGCGTGCCACTGGGCGACACGGCCCCAGTAACGCCTCGGGCGGTTCTTGTGGATCAGGCCGGATCGGTGAGCGGGGTTCCGGCCCGACACCGCGGACACGTACGGGCGGGGCCGACGCCCACCGACAGGACGCGGCGCGGACGCAGCGCCGACGGGCCGGCCGTCCCGGTGGTGTCAGCCCCGTGCGTCGTACGCGCCGGCCAGTTCACGGCACTTCTTGACGTCCTCACCGATCGCGTCCAGGAGGGACTCGATCGAGTCGAACTTCGCCTGGCCGCGCACATAGGCCAGGAAGTCCACGGTGACGTGCAGCCCGTACAGATCGAGCCCCACGCGGTCGATCGCATACGCCTCGACGGTTCGCTCGGTGCCGTCGAACTGCGGGTTCGTTCCGACCGAGATCGCGGCGGGCATCCGTTCGCCGTCCGCGGTCAGCCATCCGGCATACACCCCGTCCGCCGGGATCGCGGTGTGCGGCAGCGTCTCCACGTTCGCCGTGGGGTAGCCGAGCTCACGCCCGCGCTGTGCACCGCGCACCACCACACCTTCGACACGGTGCGGGCGGCCGAGGATCTCGGCCGCGCCCTCCACATCGCCCTCGGCGACGAGCCGGCGGGTCAGGGTCGAGGAGAACGGCTCGCCGCCGCCCGCCGTACCGCTCACATAAAGGTCGACGACCTCGACCTCGTAGTCGTAGGTCGCGCCGAGCTCGGTCAGGAAGGCGACATTGCCCGCCGCGCGGTGTCCGAAGCGGAAGTTCGGTCCCTCGATGACGGCGCGCGCGTGCAGCTTGTCGACGAGCACCTTGACGATGAAGTCGGCCGGCGACAGCTGTGAGAACTCGCTGGTGAAGGGCAGAATCAGCAACGCGTCGACGCCCAGTTCGGCCATCAGCTCGGCGCGCCGGTGGTGCGGAGCGAGCAGCGGCGGGTGGCTGCCGGGACGGACGACCTCGCTGGGGTGCGGGTCGAAGGTGACGACGACCGACTGCACACCCAGCTGCCGCGCCCGCTCCACGGCCCGGCCGATGATCAGCTGGTGCCCGCGGTGCACGCCGTCGTAGGAGCCGATGGTGACGACGCTGCGTCCCCAGTCCTGGGGGATGTCCTCCAAGCCACGCCAGCGCTGCACTGTGACCGCTCCTCGCCCGAACCTGTGTACGTGATTGCCTCTTACGCAGGTCTAAGACTGCCATGCCCGCGGCTCGCGGTTGGCATCGGCACCGGGAGGGCGTGCGTCGCGAGGAGCCGACGGGTGCCCGGACCGACCACCGCGGCCCACTCCTGCGGTGCCGCGGCCAGCCATCCGGCCAGCAGCAAGGCGAAACGGGGCAGCTCGCGGGCCAGTTCCACCAGCAGCCGGTCGAGACAGGCCGCGCCGCCCGGGCGGCGTGCTAGCACCCGGCCCGTGCGGTGCACCAGCGCCCGGGTCCGGGCCTCGGTGCGAGCCCCGCAGCCGTGCGCGGCGGCGCGCAGCACGGCCTCCAGCACGGCCAGGTCGCGTGCCGCGTACTGCTCGTACTCCAGCAGCACGTCGAGCAGCTCGGCGCGCAGCGAGCGGGACACGGCGCTGCCGGGGGCGGCGAGCACCGGGGCGAGGGCGCTGCGCACCTGGGGCCGGCGGCCCCGCAGCAGGTGTATGACCAGCGGGAACAGTACGGCCCCGGCGGCCGGCCCCTGTTCGATGAGGCGGTCGAGGTAGGCGGCGGCGTCCGGGGCCGCCTCGGGCCGGTGGTCGATGAACTCGCAGACGAGGGCGGCGGCGCGGCGGGCCGGGCCGAGGGCGGTGATCTCGATCTCGGCGAGAATGCCCAGGATCTCGCCGTCCTCGGAGTCGGCGCCCTGCCTGTCGCGTGGGCCCAGCAGCCGGGCCCGGAAGGCGGCGAGAACCGGCTCGGTGTGGGTGCCCAGTGCGGCCGCGAGCGCCCGGGAGGGCAGGTGGGGCTCGCCTGCCGCGTACGCCGCCAGCGCGGTGTCCACGTAGTTGGCCCGGCTGACCGGGTCCTGGACGAGGAGGGCGAGCGCCGGGCCGCGCACGGCGGGGTCGGCGGTGTCGCTGAGCAGCGCGAGCGCGGCGTGCCTCAGCAGTGCGTGGTCTGCCGGGGTGGTCGCTCTCGCCGCCGTGACCGGCGCGTACACGGCGGCCGCGGCACGGCGCCTCGGCCGCGGATCGTGGGCCCAGCGTGCGACGGCCCGGCAGAGCGCGGACGGTTCGTCGTCGACGAGTGCGGCGAGCAGTTCGTGTGCGCGGGGGTGGTCGGAGGCGACGAGTGCCTCGGTGAGGCCGTCGACGGCGTGGCCCCGGAGGGCGTGGAGCAGGGCCTGGGCGGCGGTGGCGACGGTGGGCCGTACTGCGGCGTCGGGCCCGACGGCCAGCGGGGTGGTGTCGGTGAACCAACGGCACAGCAGCGGCTGTACGGCTTCGGGGTCCGCGGCGAGCCGCGCGGCGACCACGTCGAGGTACCGGCGCCCGGCGCCCCGGCCGGCGCGGCTGCCGTGCGGCGGGTCGGCGGGAACGAGACGGCGCAGGAGCTCGAGGCGGCAGGCATCCGGGAGCGCAATCCGCTCCCAGAAAGCGGGCCCGAACTCGGCGGCACCCCGCTGGGGGACCAGCAGCCGCAGCACGCCGAGATACGGCTGCGCGTCGGGAACCCGGCGCAGGGTCTCGGCGACGAGCCGGGCGGCCCACCAGCGGGCGTCGTCGGGCGTCTCGGCCCCTGACTCCAGCGCCCGGGCCAGCGCCGCCAGCCTGCGCTCCAGAGCCGCCGCCCCGTGGAACCGGCCGAGCCGCAGCAGGGAGTGGATGACGATGCCGAGGCGGTGGCGCGGGACGGGAGGCGCGGTTCGCAGCCACGGGCGGTGGACCAGCCGGTCGAGCGCCGCGTCGAGGTCCAGGTGGGCGCCATGGATCCAGTCGGCGACCTCCTCATGGCCGAAGCGGTACCCACCGCCCGCCGGAACGAGCAGTCCCTCGGCGAGCACGGCGGGACCCCACTCGGCAAAGAGCTCCTCGAACGTCGCCCGGTCCAGCTCCCCCAGCCCTGTGCCGAGGCACCGCCGGGCCGCCTCGTGCACCTGACCGGCCACCGAGGCCGCGAGACGGCGCACGGCGCTGCCCGGCACGTCAGCGGCGTTCCTGGAGGCGATCCGCAGACAGACCAGATCGAGATGAGCCCCGAGCAGGTCCTCCCGCACGGGCCGGCCGGCCACGTCGCCGCCGAGCGCGTCCCGTACCTCGGTGTAGATCCGCAGCACCAGGGGATGCCGTTCGTCGTCGACCCCGAGCGCCCCGGCCGGCACGCGGTAGTGCTCGCGCATCCGGCGGGCCTCGTCAGGGCTCAACGGCCCGATGTCCACGGCGGGCGGCAGCCCGGCCGGCTGCGAGGCGGCCGGGCCCTCGAGCCACAGCGCCGGGGCGCCTCGTGCCGCCATGGGCCGACCGGATGTGCCGACAGGCGATTGTGACGGGGCCGGGCCGTCGACCCTCAGTGCCAGGGCGACGCCTCGGCCCGCCACGGGCCGACCCGACGTGTCTGCGGGGAGCAGTCCGGCCGGTGCGCGGGCCGGGCGCCCCACGGCGCCCGCCGATACGTCCGGCGAGGGCAGGCCCGATCGCCCGTACGGCACACCGGGGACGGTTCCCGCCGGGTTCTGTGCCGCAGGCCATGGCTCCGACGCGGTGCGGGCATCCGGGTACGCCCCCGTGCGCGGCCCTGGAACGCGCAGCGGCTCTCCGGACGCAGCCGGGTCGAACAGCGCCCCCGGCGGGTAGAGCGCCCCGGCCTGTTCCCAGTGCTCGGGGCGGCAGCCGATCACCAGGCGCGTTCCCGTGGCGGTGAGCCATGCGACCGTGTTCGCCGTCCACAGCGACAGTCGGGCCGGTGCCAACGGCGGCGCCTCCTCGGCGCCGTCCAGGACGACGAGCAGCGGACGGCCCGCCTCGTGGGCGAGGTGCGCAACCCGGTCGGGGGTGACGCCGGCCGTCACCGCATCGGTGCCGGATGCCGACAGCACGCGGGCGGCCGCGTCGGCCAGCGACATGTCGTCGGCGCACAGGTCGGCTCCGCGGAGCCACAGCGTGGGAGCGGGCGCCGGGGCCTGCGCGCGGCGGGCTGCGAGCGCGGCGAGTTCGCTCGTGCGGCCCGTGCCGGGCGCGCCGACGAGCCCGGCCACCAGGGCCGTGGCGCCGTCGGCGAAGCGGTCCAACTGCCGTACGACGGCCGGCCGTTCCACAGGTGGGGGGTCCATGCGCCCCCTCGAGGTCAGCTCCAGCACGGCCGCCAGGTTCAGATCGTCGCCGTACGCGGGCGCCGTCGCCCCATTGCGCCGCAGCAGCGCGGCCAGCGGCCCGTCCGGTGACCGGTCCGGCGTGCGCAGCGGGACCGCGCACCGGGCCGCGGGGTGGCCGCACCGCAGGCTGGTGCCCAGAACGGCCAGCACCGCCCCGGTGCGGGCGTCGAGCACCGGGCCCCCGGCGGCCGCGCTCCCGAAGTGCAGTGCGTCGCTGCCGTCCGTGCCGATCGCCAGTTCCAGCGCCTCGACGACGACGCGACTGTGGTCGGCGGCGCTGTAGCCGGCCCGGGTCGTGCCGAGCACGCGGGCCTCGCGCCAACCGTGCGCCGCGAGCCGTACGTACGTTCCTGGCCGGACCGTGTCCCGGGTGCTGATCGGCAGTGGTGGCATGCCCAGCCCGTCGGTGCGCAGCAGGGCGACGCCGGATGCGGGCAGTGCGGTGATGGCGTCGCCCTCGGCGAGGCATGCGCGTCCGTCGGGGGCGTGCAGCATCACCCTCGTCTGCCCGTCGACGGCCTCGTGGCTGGTGACCACCGTGCCGATGCCGTCGGCGACGAAGCCGGTGCCGCGCGGCCGCCCGGCCATGTCGCAGATCCGTACCAACGTTGCCAGCTGCCCGCGTCCCATGACGTCGACGGTAGGTCGCCGATGATCACCAGAAGAGGCCCTGGAGTGAACGCGCCCCCCAGTGCTCCCGCGGTTCACTCCGTGCGCCTGCCCGATGGGGTGAATACCGGGTCTGTGCGGGATAGACCTTTGCGTGGGGGAAGCGAGGGGGATCGTGGAACGGGCAGCGCGCCGCTGCCCGTTCCACGAGAAAGCCGGTGAACCCGCTGGGCCAGGCGGCCCGCCGGCAGCCGGACAGTCGCACACCACCACGTGCGGCGTCGCTGAAGAGGACGCCACCGCGTGGCACCCCGCAGCAGAGGAATCCACCGCACGGCACACCACCGTGTGGCACGCCGACCGTCACACCGCGACCGCCGGCCGGTTCAGCCGAAGACCGCGAGGCTCTTCGCCTTGCCCCGGTGCTCCTCGACCAGCGCCAGGAAGCGCCCGTCCGGCCCGAAGACGGCGACCGGCGACCTCTCCCGGGCGGGCATGTCCACCCTTACCCCGTTGGTGAGCAGCTTCGCCTGCCTGGCGTCCACGTCCCAGCGCGGGAACGCGGCCGCGGCCGCTTCGGCGATCGGCATCACGGTCAGCTCCTGCTGGAGCTGCTCGAGCGTCTTCGCCGCGTCCAGTCCGTAGGGACCCACCCGGGTCCGGCGCAGCGCCGTCAGATGCCCACCGACGCCCAGATCGGCACCGAGGTCGCGGGCCAGAGCCCGGATGTACGTACCGGAGGAGCAGACGACGGAAACGACCACGTCCATGACGGGCAGCCCGTCCTCGGTCGTCGCCTCGCGCACGTCGTAGACGCGGAAGGAGGACACGGTCACCGGCCGGGCCGGGATGTCGAACTCCTCGCCGCCGCGCACCCGCGCGTACGAGCGCTTTCCGTCGATCTTGATGGCGCTGACCTTGGACGGCACCTGCATGATGTCGCCGGTCAGCTTGGCGACGCCCTCGTCGACCGCCTCACGGGTGATCCCGGAGGCATCGGCGGAGGACGTGATCTCGCCCTCGGCGTCGTCCGTGATCGTGTTCTGTCCGAGCCGGATCGTGCCGAGGTACTCCTTCTCGGTCAGCGCCAGATGCCCGAGCAGTTTGGTGGCCTTCTCGACCCCGAGGACGAGCACCCCGGTGGCCATCGGGTCCAGCGTCCCCGCGTGTCCGACGCGGCGGGTCCTCGCGATCCCGCGCATCTTGGCGACGACGTCGTGCGAAGTGAAGCCGGACGGCTTGTCGACAATGACAAGTCCGTCGTGGGGGCCCCTCCCGGCGGTGGCCGGGGGGGTCCTGTTCTGCTCAGTCATTCGGAGGCTTCGTCCTCGTCCTCCGGCTTGCGGTAGGGGTCCGCCTCGCCGGCGTACGTCGCACCGCTGGACGCCTCGCGCACCTTCGCGTCGGAGGCCCGCGCCTTGTCGAGGAGGTCCTCGATCGTCTTGGCGTTCTCCGGAAGGGCGTCCGCGACGAACGTGAGCGTCGGCGTGAACTTCGTACCGGCCGCCGCGCCGACCGCCGAGCGCAGGATGCCCTTGGCGCTCTGCAGGCCCGCCGCGGCGCTGGCCCTTTCCTCGTCGTCCCCGTAGACCGTGTAGAAGACCGTCGCCTCCCGCAGATCGCCCGTGACCCGGGTGTCCGTAATGGTCACATGCGAACCCAGGCGCGGGTCCTTGATGCCCCGCTGCAGCTTCTCGGCGACCACCTCCCGGATGAGGTCCGCCAGCTTCTTAGCCCGCGCGTTGTCGGCCACTGGTCCTTCTCCCTTTTCCTGCTGTGTCCTGCTCAGTTCAGTCTTCGTCGCTGTGGAGCCTGCGTCTAACGGACAGCAGCTCCACCTCGGGCCGGCCGGCGACAAGGCGCTCGCACCGGTCGAGTACATCTGTGAGGTGCCCGGTGTTCCCGGACACCACGGCCAGGCCGATCTGGGCCCGGCGATGGAGATCCTGGCCGCCCACCTCTGCCACGCTCACCGCGTATTTGCGCTGGAGCTCGGCCACGATCGGGCGGACCACGGAGCGTTTCTCCTTCAGCGACCGTACGTCGCCGAGAAGCAGATCGAAGGACAGTGTCCCCACATACATGTATGTCCGGATGTCCCGCCGGTTCGGGTTCTGGGGCCCCGCCGGTTCTTGGCAGGGACATCCAAACCGTACACGCAACGGCCGGGGCCGATCGACGGAAATACTCTCCGCCGACCGGCCCCGGACCGGGCTGTGCGTCTGCCGTGCGTCAGCCGCGCGGCTTCTCGCGCATCTCGTACGTCGCGATGACATCGTCGATCTTGATGTCGTTGAAGTTTCCGAGGTTGATACCGCCCTCGAAGCCTTCGCGGATCTCGGTGACGTCGTCCTTGAAGCGGCGCAGACCGGAGATGGTGAGGTTCTCCGCGATGACCTTGCCATCGCGCAGCAACCGCGCCTTGGTGTTGCGCTTGACCTCGCCGGAGCGGACCAGCACACCGGCGATGTTGCCCAGCTTGGACGAGCGGAAGACCTCGCGGATCTCCGCCGTACCGAGCTCGACCTCTTCGAACTCCGGCTTGAGCATGCCCTTGAGGGCCGCCTCGATCTCCTCGATGGCCTGGTAGATCACCGAGTAGTACCGGACGTCGACGCCCTCGCGCTCCGCCATCTGCGCCGCGCGGCCCGCGGCGCGGACGTTGAAGCCGATGACGATGGCGTCGGAGCCGGTCGCCAGGTCGATGTCCGACTCGGTGACCGCACCCACACCGCGGTGCAGGACGCGGATGTCGACCTCTTCGCCGACGTCGAGCTGGAGCAGCGAGGACTCGAGAGCCTCCACCGAACCGGACGCGTCGCCCTTGATGATGAGGTTGAGTTCCTGCACCAGACCGGCCTTGAGGGCCTCGTCCAGGTTCTCCAGGGAGAACCGGACACCCCGGCGGGCGAAGTTGGCGTTCCGCTCACGAGCGGCACGCTTCTCGGCGATCTGACGGGCCGTACGGTCCTCGTCGACAACCAGGAAGTTGTCGCCGGCGCCCGGGACGTTGGTGAGACCGAGGACGAGGACCGGAGTCGACGGACCCGCCTCTTCCACGTTCCCGCCCTTGTCGTCGAGCATCGCGCGGACACGGCCGTACGCGTCGCCGACCACCATGGTGTCGCCGACCCGCAGGGTGCCTCGCTGGACCAGGACGGTCGCGACGGCGCCGCGGCCACGGTCCAGGTGGGACTCGATCGCGATGCCCTGCGCGTCCTGCTCCGGGTTGGCCCGCAGGTCGAGCGAGGCGTCCGCGGTGAGGACCACGGCCTCCAGCAGGCTCTCGATGTTGAGGCCCTGCTTGGCGGAGATGTCGACGAACATGGTGTCGCCGCCGTACTCCTCGGCCACCAGACCGAATTCGGTGAGCTGACCGCGCACCTTGGACGGGTCCGCACCCTCGACGTCGATCTTGTTGACCGCGACCACGATCGGCACATCGGCCGCCTTGGCGTGGTTCAGCGCCTCGATCGTCTGGGGCATCACACCGTCGTTGGCCGCCACCACGAGGATCGCGATGTCGGTCGACTTGGCACCACGGGCACGCATGGCGGTGAACGCCTCGTGACCCGGGGTGTCGATGAAGGTGATCCTGCGCTCTTCGTCGTTGACCTGGGTGGTGACCTGGTACGCACCGATGTGCTGCGTAATACCGCCGGCCTCGCCCGCGACGACATTCGTCTTGCGGATCGTGTCCAGCAGTCGGGTCTTACCGTGGTCGACGTGACCCATGACGGTCACGACCGGCGGACGCGCGACGAGGAACTCCTCGCCACCCTCGTCCTCACCGAACTCGATGTCGAAGGACTCGAGCAGCTCGCGGTCCTCCTCCTCGGGGCTGACGATCTCGAGGATGTAGTTCATCTCATCCGCGAGGAGCTTCAGCGTCTCGTCGGAGACGGACTGCGTGGCAGTGACCATCTCGCCGAGGTTCATCATCACGGCGACGAGCGACGCCGGGTTGGCGTTGATCTTCTCCGCGAAGTCGGTGAGCGACGCACCGCGCGACAGGCGGACGGACTGTCCGTTGCCGCGAGGCAGCATCACGCCGCCGACCGACGGGGCCTGCATGGCCTCGTACTCCTGGCGCCTCTGCCGCTTCGACTTGCGACCACGACGCGCGGGACCGCCGGGACGGCCGAAGGCGCCCTGCGTGCCACCACGGCCACCCGGACCACCGGGACGACCGCCGAAGCCGGGACGGCCACCGCCGCCACCGCCGGGACCACCCGGACGGCCGGCGAAGCCGCCGCCACCGCCACCGCCACCGGGACGGCCGGCGAAACCGCCGCCACCGCCACCGCCACCGGGACGGCCGGCGAAACCGCCGCCACCGCCACCCGGACGACCGCCACCGGCACCGCCGGGACGACCGCCGCCGCCACCGCCACCGGGACCACGGCCACCGCCGGGACCGGCGCCAGGACGGGGACCGGCAGCAGGACGCTGCGGCATCATGCCCGGGTTCGGACGGTTACCGGCCGGACCGCCACCGGGACGCGGCGCCTGCGGACGGGGCATGCCGCCGGGGGTCGGACGGGCGCCGCCCTGGCCCTGCGGACGGGGAGCGCCACCGGGGCCACCCTGCGGACGCGGGGCGCCGGGAGCGCCGCCGCCGGGTCGCGGAGCACCGCCGGGACGGGGCGCCTGGGGGCGCGCCATGCCGGTGGAGCCGCCGGAGGTGAAGGGGTTGTTGCCCGGACGGGGACCGGCCGGACGGCCACCGGGGCGCGGAGCACCCTGGCCGCCGGCGGGACGCGCCGGACGCTCGCCGCCACGACCACCGTCACGGCCGCCGTCACGCTGACCGCCGGCCGGAGCCGGACGGGCGGGGCGAGGACCGGGGGTGGCACCCGCGGGACGCGGGGCCTGCGGCGCACTGGGCTGGGCCGGGGCCGGAGCCGAGAACTCGGCAGCGGGCACCGGTGCCGCGGGAGCGGGCTTGGCCGGTGCGGGCTTGGGACCCGGAGTCGGACGCGGGCCCGGAGCCGGGGCCGCGGAGGGGGTGCTGCTCACCGGGGCGGCGGCCGGCTTGGGGGCCGGGGCGCCGGGCTTCGGGGCAGCAGGACGTGCCGCGGCGCCGGAGGACGGCGCAGCGGGCGTGGGGGAACCACCCGCGCGGCTTGCCGCTGCGGGGGAGGGCGTCGCCTTGCGGGGCGCACCGGGCTTGGCAGCGGTCTTGCCGGCGCCACCGCCGGGACCCTGCAAAGCATCAGTCAACTTGCGTACAACCGGCGCCTCGATCGTCGAAGACGCCGAACGGACGAATTCACCGAGTTCTTGGAGCTTGGCCATGACGACCTTGCTCTCTACGCCGAACTCCTTGGCGAGTTCGTATACCCGGACCTTAGCCACTTCGCTCCTTTTAGGTCCGGGTTACCGCCGGACCGTCGCTACTTCATGGGCGTACTCATCGCGTACTCATCGAGTGCTCATCGCAATCTCGACCTACTTCCAACTCGCGAGGTACCTGACCGCACGGCGGTTTCCGTGCCGTACTTCTTGCTTCTTACTGTGCTGCCTGCTCGACATACCGCCGGAGTGCGGCGGTCTCGAGCGGTCCCTGGACCCTGAAGGCCCTTGGGAACGCCCGGCGGCGAACCGCCAGGTCGAGACAGACCAAGGCGGGGTGTACATATGCACCCCGGCCGGGCAGCGTACCGCGATCATCCAGGACACATACGTCCTCGATCACCACGATGCGCAGCAGATCGCTCTTGGCCGCTCGCTCCCGGCATCCCACACAGGTTCGCTCAGGGCATACGCGGGCATGCGTCCGGCCAGACACAGCTAAGTCTACCTCCCCGCACCGACCTCACCCCTGCGGGGCAAGAATCGAACGGTTGTTGTCCAGATCCGCATGAGACCCCGCCCTGTCGGAAACGGCATCTCGCGCGGATACATTCCTCAGTCCTGGTCGGAGCCCTGCTCCGTGTCGGGACGGATGTCGATACGCCAGCCGGTGAGGCGGGCGGCCAGGCGGGCGTTCTGCCCCTCCTTGCCGATGGCCAGTGACAGCTGGTAGTCGGGCACGGTCACCCGTGCCGAGCGGGCGCCGAGGTCGACGACCTCGACCTTGCTGACGCGGGCCGGCGACAGGGCGTTGGCCACCATCTCGGCGGGGTCGTCCGACCAGTCCACGATGTCGATCTTCTCGCCGTGCAGCTCGGCCATGACATTGCGCACCCGGCCGCCCATCGGGCCGATGCAGGCACCCTTGGCGTTCAGACCCGAGCGGGTCGAACGGACAGCGATCTTGGTGCGGTGACCGGCCTCACGGGCGATCGCCGCGATCTCGACGCTGCCGTCCGCGATCTCCGGGACCTCCAGCGCGAAGAGCTTCTTCACGAGGTTCGGGTGGGTGCGCGACAGCGTCACGGACGGACCTCGCACACCCTTGGCCACGCGGACCACATAGGTACGCAGCCGTAGCCCGTGCGTGTACTCCTCGCCCGGCACCTGCTCCTGCACCGGAAGGATCGCCTCGAGCTTGTCGTCCAGCTTGACCAGGACGTTCTTCGGGTCCTTGCCCTGCTGCACCATGCCGGCGACGACATCGCCCTCACGGCGGGCGTACTCGCCGAAGGTGACGTCGTTCTCGGCGTCGCGCAGGCGCTGCTGGATGACCTGGCGGGCGGTGGTGGCGGCGATCCGGCCGAAGTCCGACGGGGTGTCGTCGAACTCCTTGGGCTCCTGCCCCTCCTCCAGATCGGCCGGGTCCTCCTTGGCCCACACGGTCACGTGGCCGGTGTCCCGGCTGAGCACCACGCGGGCGTGGCGGCGGCTGCCCTCGGTGCGGTGATACGCGATGAGGAGGGCCGATTCGATCGCCTCGACCAGCAGTTCGAAGGGAATCTCCTTCTCCTGCGCCAAGCCCTTCAGAAGCTTCACGTCGATGTCCACGGCTACGCCTCCTCTTCTTCCTTCTTGTCCTTGCGATTGAACTCGATCTCCACGCGCGCCTTGGCGATCTCCGGGAATCCGACGCGCCGGGCGGTGGGCTTGCGCCCCTTCACGCCCGGCACCTCGAGGTCGAGTCCCTCCTCGTCTACGGCGAGAATGCGGGCCACCAGCTCGCCGCCCTCCTGCAGCTGCAGCTTCACCAGCCGGTCGGTGGCACGCACGTAATGACGGTGCTCGGTCAGGGGACGGTCTGCGCCGGGTGAGCTGACTTCCAGGACGTACTCGTCCTCGCCCATCGCATCCGTCTCGTCGAGCTTCTCGGAGATGGTGCGGCTCAGCTCCGCGCACGCGTCCAGTTCCACGCCCTCGTCGGAGTCGACGATGATCCTCAGCATGCGGCGCCTGCCGGCCCGGGACACCTCGATCTCTTCCAGGTCCAGGTTCGCGGCGCTGACGAGCGGTTCCAGCAGCCCGCGCAGCCTCTCGCTCTGGGTGGTGCTCATCCGGGTGACTCCTCGGCCGCGTGTGCTGTTGTGGGATCGTCGCGTGTCAGATCAAAGGGTATCCGGTCGCGGGGGGTGTTGCCGTCCACCGGCATCGGAGCCGCAGGTACGCTCGCCTGCGGCGATGATCATTGCGAGGGCCGAGGGAGAGACGCGTGGGGCGCACGGGGACGACACGCAGACGCGCACTCGTGGTGACGGGGGCAGTCGCGGCCGGTCTGTTGACGGGTTGTTCGAACGATGCGTCCGGTGACCGGCGTACGGCCGGCTCCGCTCCCGACCCCGTCCACGCCGCGGCACGGCTGCGCCGCGCACTCGCGGACACGAGCCGGGCGCTGCTGGACGAGTACGACGCCGTCATCGCCCAACACCCCGCGCTGACAGGCCGGTTGATGCCGCTGCGGGCTGCGGTCGCCGAGCATGTGACGGCACTGGCACCCGGCTCGGGTGCCTCGCCCTCACCCTCTGCCTCCCTCTCCCCCGCCCCGCCCCCCTCGTCGCCGCCGACCGCGAAGGCCGTGGTCGCGCCCGACCCGGGCGCCGCGCTCAAGGCGCTGGCCGCGGCGGAGCGCCGTACCTCCGCCTCGCACGCCGCGTCCCTGGCCGACGCCGAGCCGGAACTGGCCCGTCTGCTGGCATCGGTCGCGGCGGCCGGCGCCGCGCATGCGTACCTGCTGACGAAGGGGGACGCGCGATGAGTGCGGTGGACGCCACGCTGAAGGCCGTTCAGGCCGTTCAGGCCGCGCTCGCCGCGGAGCATGCGGCGGTCTACGGATACGGGGTGGTCGGAGGCCGCGTCGGCGACGACCGCGAGGCCGACGCGGAGGCGGGTTACGCCGCACACCGGGCGCGACGCGATGCGCTGACGCGCACCGTCCGCGATCTGAAGGGTGAACCCGTGGCAGCCGCCCCGGCGTACGAGCTGCCGTTCCCGGTCCCGGACGAGGCCGCCGCCGTGCGGCTCGCCGCGGCGCTGGAGGACGGGGTGGCGGGCGCCTACTCCGATCTCGTACGGGCCACGGAGGGGCCGCTGCGGGTGGAGGCCGCGGTGGCACTGCGCGAGGCGGCGGTCCGCGCGGTGCGCTGGCGCGGCAGCGGCGTAGCCTTTCCTGGGCTCGCGGAGCGTGCCCAGGGCGACAACCGCTGAAGCGGAAAGGGAACAACGAACGTATGGCTTTCGAACCGCCGCAACGGCTGGTCCGGGCCCTCGGCGAGGGTGACCACTGGCTCGGGCAGCTGCCCAAGATCGCCCAGGAGGCGGTGGACCGGCGCGGTCTGGAAGTCGAACGAGTGCTCGCCCCCGGCGGCAGAACCGGCCTGGTCGTCCTCGTACGGCAGCCCGACGGCACTCCCGCCGCGCTGAAGCTGGCCCCACCGTCCGCCTCCCCCGCGCTGGAGCGAGCGGCCCTGGAGCACTGGAACGGCTGGGGCGCCGTACGGCTGCTGGACCCGGCCGATGACGCGCTGCTGCTGGAGCGGCTGCATCCCGACGTCTCCCTGCGTTCCCTGCCGGAGGCGAAGGCGCTTTTGGAGGCGGCGGGAACGGTGCGGCGGTTGTGGGTCGAGCCGCCCGCGGACCACGGCTTCGAATCGGTCGCGGAGCGCACGGCCCGACAGGCCGCTGCGATGCGGGAGTTCGGTGACCCGGGGGCCGCGGAGCTGGTTTCCGCCGCGCTGGCCGCGCGCGACGAACTCGCCGCGCTCGGGCCCGAAGAGGTGCTGCTGCACGGCAACTTCCGTCAGGGCAAGGTGCTTTCGGGCGACCGGACGCCGTGGCTCGCGGTCGGCCCCGAGCCGCTCGTGGGCGAGCGCGCGTACGACCTCGCCCGCCTCGTCCGCGACCGCGTCGAGGACCTGATCGCCACGTCCGCGGGCGCGTCGGCGGCCCGCCGCCGGGTGAACAGGCTGGCCGACTCGCTGGAGGTGGACCGGGAGCGGCTGAGGGGCTGGACGCTGTTCAGGGCAGTGGAGTCGGGGACGCGGGCGATTGAGGCGGGCCGGGTACAAGAGGGCGAGCTGGCGCTGGAGTTCGCGGGCTGGCTGTAGCCGGACCACCCCTGACGAGGCCCGTGCGATGCCCGCCGGGGATCGAGGTGCGGTGCCGAGGTCGGGCCCGGACGGCGTGCGAGGATCCGGCGCCTCGCCACGGGGCGGCAATGGGCCCGGTCCGGACAGTGCGGCCCGTCCGGCGGGCGGGGACTCGACCGAGCCGTACAGGGTCTGGGGCTTGCCAGTCCGGGAAGGGGGGCCTCAGGCCGCCCCCCGGGCGTAGGCGTAGGGCAGGGGAACGGGAAGACCCCCCGCGCGCGACGGCCGGCCCCACGCCCGCGGCCGCCACCAACCCATTCCCCGCCCGAGCGGACCGGCTGTCCGCCCATGGGGCAGGAGCGGCCAACCGGTCGGCACACGACGGCGCGGCCGAAGCCGCACCCTTCCACGCGCAAGGCGAGGTCCCGGAAGGGCGGAGCCAAAAAGCCCCGCCCGTCCCAAGCCGTCAGCAGTCAGCCGTGGAGACCATCCGCCGGACAGCGCCACCAACGCCCCCGGCTTGGTCAACTACGAGGCCGCGAGGCGCGCAATCGCGTCCGCCACCGGCAGCTCCTCGCGCTCGCCCGTCCGCCGGTCCTTCAGCTCCACCACGCCCTCGGCCGAGCGGCGCCCGGCGACCAGGATGTGCGGCACGCCGATCAGCTCCGCGTCGGTGAACTTCACGCCGGGCGAGACCCCCGCCCGGTCGTCGACCAGCACCCGCAGGCCCGCCGCGCCCAGCTGCTCGGCGACGTCGAGCGCCAGCTCGGTCTGCAGTGCCTTGCCCGCGGCGACCACGTGGACGTCGGCCGGGGCGATCTCGCGGGGCCAGCACAGGCCCTGCTCGTCGGCGGTCTGCTCCGCCAGCGCCGCGACCGCGCGGGAGACGCCGATGCCGTACGAGCCCATGGTGACGCGGACCGGCTTGCCGTTCTGCCCGAGCACGTCGAGCTGGAAGGCGTCGGCGTACTTGCGGCCGAGCTGGAAGATGTGACCGATCTCGATGGCGCGGTCCAGCTTCAGGCCCGTGCCGCACGTGGGGCACGGGTCACCGTCCTCGACCACGACGACGTCCAGGTACTCGTCGACCTCGAAGTCACGGCCGGCGACGACGTTCTTCGCATGGGTGCCCGGCTTGTTGGCGCCGGTGATCCAGGCCGTGCCGGGCGCGACGCGCGGGTCGGCGATGTAACGGACCTTCTCGAGGCCCTGCGGGCCGACGTAGCCGCGGACCAGGCCGGGGCGGTCGGTGAAGTCGTCGGCGGTGACCAGCTCGACGGTGGCGGGCGCCAGGTGGTCACCCAGCTTGCCGAGGTCCACCTCGCGGTCGCCCGGCACGCCCACGGCGACGATCTCGCCGTCCACCTTGACCAGCAGGTTCTTCAGGGTCGCGGAGGCCGGGACGCCCAGATGCCGGGCCAGCGTCTCGATCGTCGGGGTGTCAGGGGTGTCCAGCTCCTCGACCGGGCCGTGCGCGGCGCCGTCGACCGGAGCGAGGGCGAAGGTGACGGCCTCGGTGTTGGCCGCGTAGTCGCAGGACGGGCAGTGGACGAACGTGTCCTCGCCGGCCGCGGCAGGCGCCAGGAACTCCTCGGACGCCGAGCCGCCCATCGCGCCGGAGACCGCGGAGACGATCTTGTGGTCGAGCCCGAGGCGCTGGAAGATCTTGACGTACGCCTCGCGGTGCAGGGCGTACGACTCGGCGAGGCCCTCGTCCGTGGTGTCGAAGGAGTACGAGTCCTTCATCTGGAACTCGCGGCCGCGCAGGATGCCGGAGCGCGGACGCGCCTCGTCGCGGTACTTCGACTGGATCTGGTAGAGGATCACCGGCAGGTCCTTGTAGGACGTGCACTGGTCCTTGACGAGCTGGGTGAAGATCTCTTCGTGGGTCGGGCCGAGCAGATAGTCGGCGCCCTTGCGGTCCTTGAGCCGGAACAGCTCGGCGCCGTACTCCTCCCAGCGGCCCGTCGCCTCGTAGGGCTCCTTGGGCAGCACGGCCGGCAGCAGGACCTCCTGCGCGCCGATCGCGTCCATCTCCTCGCGTACGACGCGGGTGACGTTCTCGAGGACCCGCTTGCCGAGCGGCAGCCAGGACCAGATGCCTGCGGCGTTGCGGCGTACGTAACCGGCGCGGACGAGCAGCTTGTGGCTGAGCGTCTCGGCGTCGGCCGGGTCGTCGCGCAGTGTCTTGACCATCAGACGGGACATGCGCTGGACCTGGGCCATGGTGAACTCCTGCTCGGAACGTGTGATGTGCAGGAGGTTAGCCGGGCCGCACCGGCAGGCGGAAATCAGTTCCCGCGCAGCAGGGGCAGCGCCGCGCCCATCACCGCGTACGGGCTGGGCGCGCTCGGGAACATGACCTGGCGGGCAAGGTCCTGGTAGCCGAGCCGTCGGTACAGGCCACGGGCCGGGCTTTCGATGTCGATCGCGGACAGGATCGAGCGCTGCTGGTCGGCACCGTCGGTGATGGTGGTGATCAGCTCGCGTCCGATGCCGCGCCCCTGGAAGTCGGGGTGGACATGGAGTTCGGTGATCACGAAGGACTCGTCGAGCCAGCCCGCGTTGCCGCTTCTGTGCAGATACGGTTCGACGACGGTGGACCACCAGTAGGTGCGGTCGTTGGGCATGCCGTAGACGAAGCCGACGAGCCGGCCGGTCGCGGTGGTGGCGCCGAGGGCACGGGAGCCCCGGTTCAGCAGATGCCGCAGCACGATGTAGCGGCGGATGTCGATCTCTTCGTCGCTGAGTCCGAAGGCAAGGGCCTGTACGGCAAGGGCCTCGTCCACCCGCGCGGTGAGATCGAGCGGACCGACCACGACGTCGGGGACCTGGGACCGCTCCCCAGAGAGTGCTGCCATGCCCGCACCCTACTTGCCGCTGTGCGCGCGCTGAACCGTACGTTCGGCGAATCAGAACACGGCACAGAGCCGCACGTCAGAACAGCACACTCATGAAGGCACCGACCTCGCGGAAGCCCACCCGGCGGTACGCGGCCCTGGCCGCGGTGTTGTAGTCGTTCACGTAGAGGCTGGCGATCGGGGAGACATCGGCCAGTGCGTAGCGCAGCACCGCCGCCATTCCGGTCTCGGACAGTCCGCGGCCCCGGTACTCGGGCGCCACCCACACGCCCTGGATCTGGCAGGCCTGCGGGGTGGCCGCCCCGATCTCGGCCTTGAAGACCACCTTGCCGTTGTCGATACGGGCGAACGAGCGCCCGGTGCCGACGAGTTCGGCGACCCTGGCCTGGTAGAGCAGGCCCCCGTCGCCGGCCATCGGTGAGATGCCGACCTCCTCGGTGAACATGGCCACACACGCGGGCATGATCACTTCCATCTCGTCCTTGCGGATCCGGCGGACGTACGGGTCGGGTTCTATGCCGTCGGGAAGCTGATCGGTGACCATCAGCGGCTGATGGCCGCGTACGTCCCTGGCCGGACCCCAGCTGGGCTCGAGCAGCCGCCACAGCTGTGCGGTGGGCTGGGCGGGGCCGACGATGGAGGAGCAGCGGCGGCCTGCCCTGCGTGCCCGGTCCGCGAAGGCGCGTACGGCGTCGGGGGTGGCACAGATCGGGACGAGATTGGCGCCGGAGTAGCACAGCGAGCTCAGATGCCCGTCGGCGTACCAGCCCCACATCTCGCCGCCGAGGCGCCAGGGGTCGAGCCCGGCGACCTGGACGCGGGACGTGACGAAAGCATTCGTCACGGGCTCGCTCTCGAGGATGGCGAGCGCTGCGCCTAGGTCGCTGGGTTCGAGGACCCGGGTGGTGGTCTGCGTCAACACGAGGGGGCCTCACCATGCGGTCTGCTGATCTCCGCACTGTACCCGGCAGGTCCCCCGGATGGCTTGCCCACGATGAGGCCTCGCCACGCGGGGGGGCGGCGGAGCCTTTGTGGAAGTGCCCGAAAACAGTCGGGCGTCAGCCGACGGCCACCTCGGGCTCGCCCACTGCGACGACGTCCGGTGAGCCGGAGGCGACGCCGTCCTTCTCCATCTGCTCGGCGATCTTCAGGGCCTCTTCGATGAGCGTCTCGACGATCTTCGACTCGGGCACGGTCTTGATGACCTCGCCCTTGACGAAGATCTGGCCCTTGCCGTTGCCGGAGGCCACACCGAGGTCGGCCTCGCGGGCCTCGCCCGGGCCGTTGACGACACAGCCCATGACGGCCACGCGCAGCGGGACCTCCATGCCCTCCAGGCCGGCGCTGACCTGGTCGGCGAGCTTGTACACATCGACCTGGGCGCGGCCGCAGGAGGGGCAGGAGACGATCTCCAGGCGGCGCTGGCGCAGGTTCAGCGACTCCAGGATCTGGATGCCGACCTTGACCTCTTCGGCGGGCGGGGCCGACAGCGACACCCGGATCGTGTCACCGATGCCCTCGCTGAGCAGGGCGCCGAAGGCGACCGCCGACTTGATGGTGCCCTGGAAGGCGGGGCCGGCCTCGGTCACACCCAGGTGCAGCGGGTAGTCGCACTGCGCGGCGAGCTGCCGGTAGGCGTTGACCATGACGACCGGGTCGTTGTGCTTGACGGAGATCTTGATGTCACGGAAGCCGTGCTCCTCGAAGAGCGAGGCCTCCCACAGCGCGGACTCGACGAGCGCCTCGGGGGTGGCCTTGCCGTACTTCTGCAGCAGCCGTGCGTCCAGCGACCCCGCGTTGACCCCGATCCGGATCGGGGTGCCGGCGTCACCGGCCGCCTTGGCGATCTCCTTGACCTTGTCGTCGAACTGCTTGATGTTGCCGGGGTTCACGCGGACCGCGGCGCAGCCGGCGTCGATGGCCGCGAAGACGTACTTCGGCTGGAAATGAATGTCCGCGATGACCGGGATCTGGGACTTCCTGGCAATGGTCGCCAGCGCGTCGGCGTCGTCCTGCGTCGGGCACGCGACCCGCACGATCTGGCAGCCGGACGCGGTCAGTTCAGCGATCTGCTGCAGCGTGGCGCCGATGTCCGAGGTGCGCGTCGTCGTCATCGACTGCACGGACACGGGCGCATCTCCGCCGACGGCCACCGATCCGACCTGGATCTTACGGCTCACCCTGCGCTCGGCGAGCTTGGTCGGAATGGACGGCATTCCCAGAGAAATCGCAGTCATCTGCTGTGCAACCCCAAGGTGTGGATCAAGGTCCCGGATGGGCGGGCTCCGGCCTTCGAGACTACGGCACACGCCTTGCGCGGAGCACATCACGTCGACGTGTCCGCGCAATGGCGGGAGCCGGACGCCGAGGGTGTCCGGCCCCTTCATCCAGCGTTCGGTCAGGAGATACGCACCGGGTTGACGACGTCCGCGACGAGCACGAGCAGGGTGAAGCAGACGAAGATCCCCGCGACGACGTAGGCCAGGGGCATCAGCTTGGCGACGTCGAAGGGGCCGGGGTCGGGGCGCTTGAACAGGCGCGCGACCTTACGGCGTGCGGACTCCCACAGCGCGCCCGCGATATGGCCGCCGTCGAGGGGCAGCAGCGGAAGCATGTTGAACAGGAACAGGGAGAGGTTGAAGCCCGCGGTGACGAACACGATCATGCCGATCGTGTTCTCCATCGGCAGCTGGAGACCCAGGATCTCGCCACTGATGCGGGCAGCGCCCACTATGCCGACCGGGGAGTCCGCCTTGCGCTCGGCGCCGTTGAAGGCCGCGTCCCACAGGTCGGGGACCTTCGACGGCATGTCGATGAGCGCCTGTACGCCGGATTCCATCATGTCGCCCATGCGGCCGACGGACTGCCCGAAGGTGAGGGGCTCGTCGACGGACTGGGCGGCGAAGCCGAGGTAGCCGGCCGGGACGAACTTGCCCGGGACGACGTTTCCGTTCTCGTCCTTCTTGGCGACCTGGTTCTCGATGAGGGTGGCCTGGAGGACCTTCTGCTGTCCGTCGCGCTCGACCGTGAGCTCCGCCCGCCCGATGGTCGCGCGGATGCGCTCGGACAGCGTCTGCCAGTCGTCCACCGGCTTGCCGTTGAAAGCGACGATCTTGTCGCCGGGCTCGAGACCGGCGGCCTTGGCCGGGGCGACCGGGTCACCCTTTTGGCAGTCGGTGCGCTTCTCGCTCTGCTGGATGACGCAGGGCTGGACCGAGTCGACCGTGGTGGTCTGCTGGGTCACGCCCACGGTCATGAACACACCGAGGAACATCACGACGGCCAGGATGAGGTTCATGAACGGGCCGGCGAACATGACGATCACGCGCTTCCACGGCTTGCGCGTGTAGAAGAGCCGCTTCTCGTCGCCGGGCTGCAGCTCTTCGTACGCCGCCGAGCGGGCGTCCTCGATCATGCTGCGCCAGGGTGAGGTGGAGCGGGCCTCGACCCTGCCGTCCGCGCCGGGCGGGAACATCCCGATCATGCGGATGTACCCGCCGAGCGGAAGCGCCTTGATGCCGTACTCCGTCTCACCCTTGGTGCGTGACCAGATGGTCGGACCGAAGCCGACCATGTACTGCGGTACGCGGATGCCGAAGAGCTTGGCGGTCGACAGGTGCCCCAGTTCGTGCCAGGCGATCGAGACGAGCAGACCGACGGCGAAGATCAGTATGCCGAGGATCGTCATCCAGATCATGCGTGCGCCTCCGTGTGCTGTGCGGCGAGTTCACGAGCCCGGGCCCGGGCCCAGGTCTCCGCTTCAAGGACGTCGGCCACCGTGAGCGAAGTTCCCGCTGCGGGCACTCCGTGTTCGGTGACGACTTGGGTGACCGTATCCATGATTGCGTTGAACGGCAGCCGCCCGGCGAGAAATGCGTCCACGCACTCCTCGTTCGCGGCATTGAACACCGCCGGGGCGGTGCCGCCCAGCTCCCCCACATGCCGGGCGAGTCCCACGGAGGGGAACGCCTCGTTGTCGAGCGGGAAGAACTCCCAGGTCGAGGCCTTGGACCAGTCGAACGCGGGGGCTGCGTCCGGGACCCGCTCGGGCCAGCCGATACCGATGGCGATCGGGCCGCGCATATCGGGCGGGGTGGCCTGGGCCAGCGTCGAGCCGTCGGTGAACTCCACCATGGAGTGGACGTACGACTGCGGGTGGACGACGACCTCGATGCGGTCGAAGGGGATGTCGTAGAGCAGGTGCGCCTCGATGACCTCGAGGCCCTTGTTGACCAGGGTGGCGCTGTTCACCGTGATCACCGGGCCCATGGCCCAGGTGGGGTGGGCGAGGGCGTCCCTGGGGGTGACATGGGCGAGCTCCGCCTTCGTACGGCCGCGGAAGGGGCCGCCGGAGGCCGTCACCACCAGCTTGCGGACGTCGGCCCGCGTTCCGGAGACCAGTGCCTGGAACAGGGCCGCGTGCTCCGAGTCGACCGGAATGATCTGTCCGGGCTTGGCCAGCGCCTTGACCAGCGGCCCGCCCACGATGAGCGACTCCTTGTTGGCGAGCGCGAGCGTGCGCCCGGCCTCCAGCGCGGCGAGCGTGGGGGCGAGACCGATGGAGCCCGTGATGCCGTTGAGCACGGTGTGGCACCGTGACGCGGCGAGCTCGGTCGCGGCGTCGGGGCCGGCCAGGATCTCGGGGAGGGGCTCGGCGCCGTACTGCTCGGCCAGCGCCTCGCGCAGTGCCGGCACCACGTCCTCACGGGCCACCGCGACCCGCTCCACCCGAAGCTGCCGCGCCTGCTCGGCGAGCAGACCGACCCGGCCGCCGGCGGCGGACAGCGCGGTGACACGGAAGCGGTCGGGGTTGCGCAGGACGAGATCGATGGCCTGGGTGCCGATGGACCCGGTGGAGCCGAGGACCACGATGTCCCGGCGGCCTTCGACAGGGTCGAAGACGATGTGCGGGTCGGCCAGGGGGGATGGGCTGTCGCTCATCCCCCCATTGTGGCCGCTGTTCCCGCCACCCCTGACAGTGCGTCCCTACACGCCGCCCGTGCGCCCCGCCCGGAACTTCTTCCACTGGGCATCGATGATCTCCGGGGGCACTTCCTTGATGTCCTTGGTGCCCAGGTACTCGCCCCGGAACGAGAGTGTGGTCGAACCGGACCGGACGACGGTCAGATACTCGTGGAGCTTCAGCTTGCCCTTCACATCGAGGACGGTGAGGTGGTAAGCGAGGGCCTCGTCCCCGATCCCGGGGGCCTTGACCGGCTCCACCTCGAGCACCTTGGCGTGCGTGAGGGCCCGCTCCTCGGTGAATCCACCGGCGCACGCGGTGCCCGCGGCGGCGAGGTTCTTCATCACGGCGGCGGCCGTGGCGCCTTCGTACGAGCGCAGCTGGACCAGGACGCCCACGCCCATCACCTCGTCGGCGATGTCGACATCGCGATTGACCTCGGCGACGGGGTCGTGGTCCGTGGCGCCGTGGGTAAGGCTGACGAGGGGCTGGCAGCGGGCCGGGTCGGCGGTGTAGTTCTCGTCGAGGGGCCCGTATGCGTCCTCGTGCGCCCGGTACGTGCCGATCCGCTCCCCGTCCTCGAAGGCCGCGGCCTTCAGGTCCGCCTCGGTGAGGGCCTTCTGGCCGGCGGCGGGCGCCGACGGCTTGCCGCTCCCGTTGCTGGCGGCCCCGCCCTTGTCCCCGCCCGCGCCGCACCCCGCGAGCAGGGCCCCGGCGGCTGCGGCCGCGGTCACGCCGCGCCACAACCGCCGGCTGTCCTGCTTCCTCTGCTTCCCCGCCCCGAACATCCCGGCCCCTGCCCTGATCACGTGTTACGCCTGGTGCGTTTGTTGCACGTGATCAAGTTAGCGGTCAGTGGATGGGGCGATGCAGGTTTTCGCGTTCCGTCGGGCCCGGGGTGGCATCGGCGATCCAGGGGCCTTCGCCACTGGGGTCGATGATGCCCTCCTCGAGCCAGGTGTACGTACCGGACAGAACACCGTTCACGACCTTGCGGTCGAGGTCGTCGGTGTTGGACCACAGGCGCGTGAAGAGTTCCTCGACGCGGATGCGGGCCTGGCGGCAGAAGATGTCCGCCAGTTGGTACGCCTCGCGGCCGTTCTCCCCGGCGTTGCGCAGATGCTCGGCGCGCACGCAGGCCGCGCTCATCGCGAACAGCTCCGCGCCGATGTCGACGATCCTGCCCAGGAAGCCCTGTTTGGTCTCCATCCGGCCCTGCCAGCGGGACATGGCGTAGAACGTGGAACGGGCCAGCTTGCGGGCGCCTCGTTCGACGTAGCGCAGATGCGTGGCGAGGTCCGGGTGCCCGGCCGGGTGGAACTCGCCGTAGGAGCCGGGCAGTCGACCGGGGCCGGTGACCAGTTTGGGCAGCCAGCGGGCGTAGAAGGCCGCGGCGTTCGCGCCCGCCTTCGCCTTGTCCGCGAAGGGCTTGTCGGGGTCGATGATGTCCCCGGCGACCGCGAGGTGCGCATCGACCGCCTCACGGGCGATCAGCAGATGCATGATCTCGGTCGAGCCCTCGAAGATCCGGTTGATGCGCATATCGCGCAGCATCTGCTCGGCGGGTACGGCCCGTTCGCCGCGCGCCGCCAGCGAATCGGCGGTCTCGAAGCCGCGGCCGCCGCGGATCTGGACCAGCTCGTCCGCCATCAGCCAGCCCATCTCGGAGCCGTACAGCTTGGCCAGCGCCGCCTCGATGCGGATGTCGTTGCGGTCCTCGTCGGCCATCTGGGAGGAGAGGTCCACAACCGCCTCGAGCGCGAACGTGGTCGCCGCGATGAAGGCGATCTTGGCACCGACCGCCTCGTGCTTCGCGACGGGCTTGCCCCACTGCTCACGGGCCGCCGACCACTCGCGGGCGATCTTCAGACACCACTTGCCCGCCCCGACGCACATCGCGGGCAGCGAGAGCCGGCCGGTGTTGAGGGTGGTCAGCGCGATCTTGAGGCCGGCCCCCTCCGGACCGATGCGGTTCTTGGCGGGGACCCGCACCTGGTGGAAGCGCGTGACGCCGTTCTCCAGACCGCGCAGTCCCATGAAGGTGTTGCGGTTCTCGACGGTGATGCCCTCGCTCGCCGCCTCGACGACGAACGCGGTGATGCCGCCCTTGTGACCCTCGGACCTGGGGACCCGGGCCATGACCACGAGGAGATCGGCGACGACGCCGTTGGTGGTCCACAGCTTGACGCCGTCGAGGACGTAGGAGTCGCCGTCCGGGACGGCGGTGGTCGCCAGACGGGCCGGGTCGGAGCCGACGTCCGGCTCGGTGAGCAGGAAGGCCGAGATGTCGCTGCGGGCCAGGCGCGGCAGGAATGCGTCCTTCTGCTCCTGGGTGCCGAACTGCTTCAGCGGCTGGGGCACGCCGATCGACTGGTGCGCGGACAGCAGCGCGCCGATCGCCGGGCTCGCCGAGCCGGCCAGGGCGAGGGCCTTGTTGTAGTACACCTGGGTGAGGCCGAGACCGCCGTACTTGGGGTCGATCTTCATCCCGAGTGCGCCGAGCTCCTTGAGCCCGTTGATGACCTCGTCGGGGATCCGGGCCTCGCGCTCGATGAGAGCGCCGTCGACCTTCGTCTCGCAGAAGTCGCGCAGTTTCGAGAGGAATTCCTCGCCCCGCCGGGTGGCCTCACCGGAGGGCATCGGGTGTGGATGGATCAGGTCGAGCCGGAAGCGGCCCAGGAACAGCTCCTTGGCGAAGCTGGGCTTGCGCCAGTCCTGTTCGCGCGCGGCCTCGGCGACCTGTCGTGCTTCGCGCTCGCTGACCTTCGGGGTCTGGGGCTTGTGGAGTGCCTGGTCGACCGGTTTCTCGACAGGCTCTTCGAGTGGGGCGGACATGAGGTTCACCTCGCCGCGAGTCGGGGGACTGCCGGGCGTCGGCCGGGGCGCGGAGCGCCTTGGTACCGACCGGTGCTACTCGTCCGTAGTACCCGATTCCCGCCCCCTCCACCAGTCTTCGTACAGCAGTCGAGGGAACCGGGCACGGAACCGGTCAGGACGGCGGTACCAAAGGCGACAACGCGCGCCGGTGCGGGTACGGCAACGGCCGGAGCCCCCGCACAATGGGCTCCGGCCGTCGGTCCGCGTACTCGAGCTAGAGGGCGAGGCCCGTCAGGACCAGCACCCGCTCGTACGTGTAGTCGTCCATCGCGAAGCGCACGCCCTCGCGGCCCACACCGGACTGCTTGGCTCCGCCGTACGGCATCTGGTCGGCGCGGTAGGACGGAACGTCTCCGACGATCACGCCGCCGACCTCGAGGGCGCGGTGGGCGCGGAAGGCGGTCTGCACGTCATGGGTGAACACGCCCGCCTGCAGCCCGTACTTGGAGTCGTTGACGGCGGCGAAGGCCTCGGCCTCGCCGTCCACCTTGGTCACGGTCAGGACCGGTCCGAAGACCTCCTCGCAGGCGAGGGTGACATCGGCCGGGACGTCGGTGAGAACGGTGGGCTCGTACGAGGCGCCTTCGCGCTTGCCGCCGGCGAGCAGCTCGGCGCCGCCCTGCACGGCCTCGTCGACCCAGGACTCCACGCGCCTCGCGGCGTCCTCGCTGACCAGCGGGCCGACCTCGGTGGCGGAGTCGGACGGGTCGCCGGTGACCTGGGCCTCGACCGCCGCGACGATCTTCGGCAGCAGCCGGTCGTACACGGTGGCATCGGCGATCACGCGCTGCACGGAGATGCAGGACTGGCCGCCCTGGTAGTTGGAGAAGGTGGCGATACGGGTCGCCGCCCAGTCCAGGTCCTCCTCGGAGGCCCAGTCGGCGAGGACCACGGCCGCGCCGTTGCCGCCGAGCTCCAGGGTGCAGTGCTTGCGCGGCACCGAGTCCATGATCGCGTAGCCGACCTTGTCCGAGCCGGTGAAGGAGATGACCGGAAGGCGCTCGTCCTGCACGAGGGCGGGCATCTGGTCGTTCGGGACCGGGAGCACGGACCAGGAACCCGCGGGCAGCTCGGTCTCGGCGAGCAGTTCACCGAGGATCAGGCCGGACAGCGGGGTCGCCGGGGCGGGCTTGAGGATGATCGGCGCGCCGACGGCGATGGCCGGGGCGATCTTGTGGGCGCACAGGTTCAGCGGGAAGTTGAACGGCGCGATCCCGAGGACGACGCCCTTGGGGAAGCGGCGGGTCAGTGCGAGGCGGCCCTGGCCGCCGGCGTCGGTGTCGAGACGCTGCGCGTCTCCGCCGTTGAAGCGCCGGGCCTCCTCGGCCGCGAACCGGAACACGGACACGGCTCGGCCGACCTCGCCGCGGGCCCACTTGATCGGCTTGCCGTTCTCGGCGGAGATCAGCTGGGCGATCTCCTCGGTGCGCTCGACGAGGCGCTTCGACACATGGTCCAGGGCGGCGGCGCGTACGTGGGCCGGGGTGGCCGCGAACTCGTCCACGACGGCGTGCGCGGCCGCGACGGCTTCCTCGACCTGCTCCTCGGTGGGGACGGAGACCCGGCCGACGAGACGGCCGTCCCAGGGCGAGGTGACGTCGAAGGCGGCCTCGCCGTTGGCCTGGCGGCCGGCGAGCCAGAAGGCGTGGGTGGAAGTCATGTGCGGATCCCGGCCCTTCCGAGTAGATGGGGGTTTGTCTGTGCCCACGGTAGGACCGGGACCGCCCGAACGTGTTTGTCCGGCGTGGAGTGGTGGCCGGGCGGTCTCTGACGCTTTGGCGAGTGAGCAGGTCAGCGACGTCGTTCCGTGCTGACGATCAGACACACCCCGGCCACGACGACGGTGCCGCCGACGGCGATCGGCCAGCTCAGCTCTTCGTTCAGGACCATCGCGCCGAGCAGCACGGCGACGACCGGGTTCACGTAGGCGTAGGTGGCGACCAGCGACAGCGGGGCCGAGTGCAGCAGCCAGGCGTACGCCGTGAACGCGATGAGCGAGCCGAAGACGACGAGATAGGCCAGGGCGGTCCAGGAGCGTGCGGAGACGTCCGCGAGGTCGAAACCGTGCTGCTCGCCCCGGCCCAGCGCGACCAGCAGACAGCCGATACCGCCCGCGACCATCTCGTACGCGCTCGCCGCGAACGGGTTGGCCGGCATCGGGATGCGCGAGGAGGAGAAGGAACCGACCGACCACATGGTGGTGGCGGCGATCACGGTCAGGACGCCCGTGATGCGCACCTCGCCGCTGAGCCCCGGCAGGGTCAGTACGGCCAGTCCCGCGAGCCCCAGCGCCACGCCGAGGTAGGCGCCGAGGCCGGGCCGCTCGCCGAAGGCCCGCCGCAGCAGCACGACCCAGGCCGGAACGACGGCGATCAGCAGTGCGGTCAGCCCGGAGGGCACGGTGGTCTCGGCGAGGACGACGAGGCCGTTGCCACCGAGGAGGAGCAGCACGCCGACGGTCGCGGCGGAGGCGAGCTGGGCACGCGTCACCTTGAGCGCCGACACGCCCTGCCGCCAGGCCACCAGCGTGGCCAGGATCAGACCGGCGACGACGAACCGTCCCGCGGCCGAAAGGAACGGCGGCATGGTCTCGACGACGATGCGGATGCCGAGGTAGGTGGAGCCCCAGACGACGTAGACGATGGCGAGTGCGCCCCAGACCGCTCCGGGTATCCGGCGGCCGGGTGCGGCGGTCTCTGCCGCGCCGGGCGCGGAGGTGCCAGGGGTGCCGGCCTCGCAGGGGCGGGCTTCAGGGGTGCTGGAGTTGGTGACCACAAGGCAGGACCCTAGATACCTCAGCACTCAACTTCCAGAATTCTGCCCGATTCCGGGCACAAATCCGGGAAATTCTCTCGCTTCAGCAGCGCGACGCCAGAGATCACTCGGTCGCGGCGGCAGCCGTCGCCGGCCCCGCCGTCGTCTTCAGCGCCAGCCAGAGCTCCATACGGACGTCCGGGTCGTCCAGCGAGCGGCCGAGGATCTCCTCCACACGGCGCATCCGGTAACGCAGGGTGTGCCGGTGCACTCCGAGGTCGGCGGCGGCCGCGTCCCACTGTCCGTGGCGGGAGAGCCAGGCGCGCAGGGAGGCGACCAGGTCGCCGCGGCCGGTCGCATCGTGCTCGTACAGCGCACGCAGCATGCCGTCCGCGAAGGCACGTACGGCGTCGTCCGCGAGCAGGGGGAGGATCGAACCTGTCGCCAGTTCGTCGTGCTCGACCAGGGCGCGGCCGCGGCGGCGGGCCACCGAGAGTGACTGTTCGGCCTGCTTGTACGCGCCGGCTGCCGCTATCGGGCCGGTCGGCGCGGAGAGCCCGACGTACGTCTCGGCGTCGGCCGCCTCCTTGTCCCCGTACGCGGCCGCGCACGCCGCCACCACCGCACCGCCGTCCGCTGCCAGCACCACGAGGCGGTCGTCGACGTCCGGGACGGCCAGCAGCGCCTCGCCGGCCCGCGCGGCAGCCGACTCCAGCGACTCCGTGAACACATGGAGGGGGTCGTCGGCGCCCTTGGGGGGTGCGTCCCCGGCCCGTTCGGCGAGCAGCAGCCGGAAGGGGGCGTCCAGCAGGCCGCCGTACAGATCCCCGGCGACCGCCCGCGCATGGTCCGGCTGCCCGGACAGCAGCATCCGCAGCACCGCGGCGCCCAGGCGCTGCTCGGCCGCCTGGAGCGCCCGGGAACGCTCGGTGGACAGGGTCAGCAGGGCGACCGCGGAGTGCACGGCATAGCGCTCGGCGGTACCCAGTGGCGCTCCCGTGCCGACCGCGAGCGCGCCCCGCACCCGGCGCCCGCTGCCGAGCGACTGGAGCTCGACCCGGTCGTCGCCGTCCGTGCCACCCACCACGGCGCTCGCGGGCGCGGCCCGCTCCCGCAGCCTTTCCACGTCACCGGTCAGCCGGGCGGCCCGGCGCGCGGCCCACTCGGGCGCGGCCGCGACAACCGCGCCGGATGCGTCGTACAGCGCGGCCCAGCCGTCGATGTGCGCGGCGAGCCGGGCGACCACGGCGTCGGGACCCTCGGCGAGCGCGGCGCGCGTCAGCTCGCGCTGTGCCTCGAACCCCGCGGTCACGGCCCGGTACTGGTCGGCCGCGATCGCGGCCGAGACGGCCTTGCTGATCGCGAGGAACGGCGTTCGGCGCGGCACTGCGAGCAGCGGCAGTCCCTCTTCCTTGGCCGCCTCCACCAGCGCGTCCGGGATGTCCTCGTAGTACACGCCGACCGCGAAGCCGAGGCCCACCACACCCGCGCCGACCAGCCTGCGCACATAGCGGCGCATGGCCTCGCGGTCCTCGGCGTCCAGGGTCATGGCGGTGACGAGCAGCAGCTCGCCGCCCTCCATGTACGGCACGGGGTCGGCGAGTTCGCTGACATGGGCCCAGCGCACGGGAACCTCGAGCCGGTCCTCGCCGGCACGCACGGTGAGCTTGAGCGCCGAGTGCTGGACGAGCGAGGCGAGCGTGGGCGGCATGGGACCGTGGGCCCTTCGGGCAGGAGGTGCGGGGCGTATCGAGCAGGAGGTGCGGGGTATTTCGCCGTCCCGTATGAACGTCGTACCTCGATTCTGCCAGGAGGTAGCAGTCCGCGAGTCGTCTCAGGTCCGCAGATCCACCAGGAGCGGCGGAGCATGCTCGCCCCGCACGTTGGTGAGCGAGAGCACCGCGTGCCCGGCGGGCAGTCCGTGTGCCAGGTCGGACGCCGACCAGCGGGCCCGTTCGACCTCGCGCACGGTGACCGCCTCGGCAGTGGTCGCCTTGCCCGTGACCAGTCGGCGCATCATGTGCAGCGCCTTGGTCAACGGCTCGTCCGAGATGATCTGCCGGTTGGTGACGTCCCTCGTCTGCACCCACTCGGTGCCCCAGGTCTCGGCGAACCGCCCGCCGTCCCACGGCGCGAGGCCCGCGAACGCCATCCGGCAGCCGACCGCGCCGAGCAGCGGATCGCGCAGCGCCTCCGGTACGTCCTCCAGAGTGCGCAGCGCGAGCACCACACCGGCGTGCGCGGAGCGGAGCCGCTGCACGGCCCGCACCGAGTCGGGGGTGACGGTGCAAGCGGCGTCGTCGAGGACCAGGCAGGCGAACAGCGAACGGTCCGAGCGGACCAGGGCGGCCTCGGTGAACTGGGCCAGGACGAGCCGGGCGATGATCCGGGATGCCTCGGCATGGCCGCGCTCGGGCAGATCCACGCGCACCCGCAGCGGGTGCTCGATGGCACGCAGCGAGAACTGCCGTCCGCCGCCTTCGGTGCGGAAGAAGTCCACGAAGGCGGGCCGGTCGAGGAACGCGATCCGCTCGGCGAGCAGCACCCCGATGTCGTCGGCGCGCTCCGACTGCCGGGCCCGGGCGTCGAGTTCACGCAGCTGGGACGCTTCCTTGGCCGCTTCCAGGGCGGTGCGCAGGTCCCCCAGCGGGCCGGGCGCCCCGCCGACGAGATCCCGCAGCTGAGGCACGGCCGGGAAGTGCCCGTGGACACTGCGGTACGGGCCGATCAGCTGGGCGAGCGCGGTGGCGGCGCGCCTGATGTCGGCGACCAGGTCCCCGACGAGCGCTTCGGCGAGGATGCGCGCGGCCTCGTCGGGGTCGTCGGCTCCCCCGTACAGGTCGAGGTCATGGGTGGAGGAGGGCCGGCCCGGTGCGACGACCAGGTCGAAGGAGTCGTCGGGGGCGAGTGCGGTGCCGTGGGCGGTGACAGCGACGACGGCCGCCCGGTTGGCGAGCGCCTGCAGGCACAGCGACTCCACGACCGGTCGCATCAGGCGCACGGTCTTGCCGGAGCCGGACGGACCGACCGCGAGCAGCGAGGTCCCGAGCAGTGCGGGTTCGAGTGCGACGCCGGTGGTGCGGCGGGCGTAGGGGTTGCGGGTGTCGTCCACGGCGGTGCCGATCCTGACCTGGGCGGTGGCCAGGTCGTGCACGGCGGTGCGCACCGGCAGGTCGCGTACGCCCGAGGGGTGCGCGCAGGCGGCCGCGCCGTCCCGGCGCACGGTGTCGGCGAAGGCGGGCAGCCGCTCGGGCCTGGCGTGCACGCCCTGCCAGGCGCGCCGGATCCTGGCGCAGTCGACATCGCCGAGCGTTCCCGCACGGGCGGCCTCGGCGAGCTGGGTGGCGGCCTCGGTCAGTCCGGCGGCACGCAGCTCGGGCCATTCCACGGGGTCGGCCCCGGGGGCGGGCGGCGGCGGGGCCGCGGCGCGCCTGCGAGGGCGCACCACATAGCGCTGCCAGATCTCCGGGACATGCCCGACGCGGGCGAAGAAGATCAGCATCCCGCCGCCGATGATCACGTAGTAGACGTAGCTGGCGGTGGCCCACATCGTCGCGTCGGTGCGCCAGGAGTCGGGGGTCAGCACCAGCAGCGGCCACAGCCAGTAGCGCCCGAGGTAGCCGTTCCACAGCAGGGACCACAGCAGCCAGCCGCTGAGCAAGGCGATCAGCGCCCCGGCGAACAGCCGTCGCGCGGGAACGAGTTCGGGCTCCTCGTCGGGACGCGCCCGGTGCCCGAGCCGCCAGATGCCGGGCTCGGCCTGCGGCCTCGGCGTGCGCAGCCAGTCGACGACGGCGGGCCGGGTGACCGGCGCGTGGCCGGGCAGCGCGGGCGCCCCGGGAGGCACTCCCGGCGCGCCCGGCACTTCTCGCCCGCCCGGTGGCGGCCCCGCGGGCCGCGGCACCGGATTGGCCCGTGTGCCCCGTGCGTCGAATGTGCCTTCGGATTCCATGAACCGCTGCCCCCTGACCAGCCAGGCCCGCTCTGTGCACGGTCAATCTAGTGCCCCCGCGTGGGGAGTTCACCGACTCCTGCCGGTGTGTGACGGGCCAGGCCGGGACCTTCAGGGCTTTCCTGCCGCACCCGGCATGGTCATGATCAGCCCATGACTGACGCAAAGTCACCGGTGTACGGGGCCCGGTTCGGCCGGGACCGCGGAACCGTGGGCCTTCTGGCCCTCGCGGCCGTCCTCATCCCGGGCCTTCTGCTGCCCGGCACTCCGCTCGTCGCGCAGCTGCTCGGGATCCCGTTGTTCGGCGGCGGGCTGCTCATGGTGGCGGGCTCGCTGACCCGCAAGGCGGCGCTGCGGGTCGACGAGAAAGGTGTGCTTCTCGGCGGCACCCCGTTGCGCCACCGGGCGACCACCGCCCATGCGCCCTGGCAGGACATCACCGCGGTCGTGCTGTGGCGACATCGTGTGCCGAACGCCTCCGTCCCGTACGTGGGCCTGGCCCGTCGCGAGAGGGCAGCGCCACTGCCCGGGCCGGGTCAGGGCAGGCGGGCACGTGCCGCCATGCGCATCCTCATTCCCCACATCCCGGTCGATGTGGCCATGGCCTCGCGCCCGGTGATCGGCTGGCGCCTCGACCGGGCGTGCCTGACCGCGGCGGTCGCCCACTTCGGGGCGTCCCGGTGTCCGACGCCGGCTGAGGAACCTGGGCGACCCGACGCCCCGGCACGGGGCCGCAAGCCGCGCAACGGCCGCCTGGCGGCGCGCGCCCGGCGGCGGGACTATGTCCGTCGAGGACAACGACACACCCCCAATACTCCCGAACGGCGCATGCCCACTCCCCGCTCGCGCGCCTAGCCTGCGGAGAAAGACACAAGAAGCGTCCGGAACACCCCCAGGAGCCCCTCATGACCGCAATCCCGCAGGAGCGCCGCGTCGTCACCGCCATTCCCGGCCCGAAGTCGCAGGAACTGCAGGCCCGCCGCACGGCCACGGTGGCCGGTGGTGTGGGATCCGTGCTGCCCGTGTTCACGGCTCGTGCGGGTGGCGGCATCATCGAGGACGTCGACGGCAACCGCCTGATCGACTTCGGCTCCGGCATCGCCGTGACCTCGGTCGGCGCCTCCGCCGAGGCCGTCGTACGACGCGCCTCCGCGCAGCTCGCCGACTTCACGCACACCTGTTTCATGGTCACGCCCTACGAGGGCTACGTCGAGGTGTGTGAGGCGCTCGCCGAGCTGACGCCGGGCGACCACGCCAAGAAGTCCGCGCTGTTCAACTCCGGTGCCGAGGCCGTCGAGAACGCCGTCAAGATCGCCCGTGCGTACACCAAGCGCCAGGCCGTCGTCGTCTTCGACCACGGCTACCACGGCCGCACGAACCTCACGATGGCGCTGACCGCCAAGAACATGCCGTACAAGCACGGCTTCGGCCCGTTCGCCCCCGAGATCTACCGCGTCCCGGTCGCCTACGGCTACCGCTGGCCGACCGGCCCGGAGAACTGCGGCCCCGAGGCCGCTGCCCAGGCCATCGACCAGATCACCAAGCAGGTCGGCGCGGAGAACGTCGCCGCGATCATCATCGAGCCGGTCCTCGGCGAGGGCGGCTTCATCGAGCCGGCCAAGGGCTTCCTTCCGGCGATCGTGAAGTTCGCGAACGACAACGGCATCGTCTTCGTCGCCGACGAGATCCAGTCCGGCTTCTGCCGCACCGGCCAGTGGTTCGCCTGCGAGGACGAGGGCATCGTCCCGGACCTGATCACCACCGCCAAGGGCATCGCGGGCGGTCTGCCGCTCGCCGCCGTGACCGGCCGCGCCGAGATCATGGACGCCCCGCACGCGGGCGGCCTCGGCGGCACCTACGGCGGCAACCCGGTGGCCTGCGCCGGTGCGCTCGGCGCCATCGAGACCATGCGCGAGCAGGACCTCAACGGCAAGGCCAAGCGCATCGAGGAGGTCATGAAGGGCCGCCTCACCGCGATGCAGGAGAAGTACGAGATCATCGGCGACATCCGCGGCCGCGGCGCCATGATCGCGATCGAGCTGGTCAAGGACCCGGCGACCAAGGAGCCCAACCCGGAGGCCGCGGGCGCGCTCGCCAAGGCCTGCCACGCGGAGGGGCTGATGGTGCTCACCTGCGGCACGTACGGCAACGTGCTGCGCTTCCTGCCGCCGCTGGTCATCGGCGAGGACCTGCTGAACGAGGGTCTCGACCTCATCGAGAACGCGTTCGGCCAGATCTGACGTCCTGTGAAGAAGCTGTGGGGGCCCGATGGCGGGTTGGAGATCCGTCTGTCGGTCCCCCCGGCCACTGACGTACGGTCTGCGCAGATGAGAGAAACACCTCGCTCGCAGGAGACTGCGGGCGAACCCGGGTCGGAGCCTCTCCAGCCCCGTCCTGGTCGTGCCCTGGCGCACACCACTGGAGCCTCAGGCTCCGAAACTCCTCACCGATCGGATGGCCGCTCGCCCCAAACCCCCCGGGGCGCGCGGCAAACCGATCCGACCGGTCCCCTCGCAACCACCCCCCCTGTTGCGAGGCGACCGGTCTTTCGGCATGTCCGGGCCTTCGCCCTCGCGCTCTGCGCCGTACTCTCCGCCCTCGTCACCTGGCAGGTCGCCGACGACGGCCCCCTTCGGCGGGCGGACGAACACATGGGGCGCGCCCTGTTCGGCGACGCTCCCGCCGCACTGACCGAGCCGCTCGCCGATCTCGGCAGCATGCCGGTCGCGCTGCCCGTGCTCACCGCGGCGATCGCGTACACCCTGTGGCGCACCGGGCGGTGGCGGCCGGCGCTCGCCGCCGCGCTCACCATGGCGGCCGTGCCCGCGCTCGTCGTCCCGCTCAAGCTGTGGATCGCCCGCCCGGGCCCGCTCGAACCCGGCACCGGCTGGTACCCCTCGGGTCACACCGCGACCGCGATGGTCGCCTACGGCGGTGCCGCACTGCTCCTCGCCCCGCACCTCGGGCGCCGATGGACGATGCCCGTCGCCGTGCTGCTCACCCTGGCGACGGGCATCGGTCTGGTGCTGCGCGGCTACCACTGGCCGCTGGATGTCATCGGCAGCGTCTTGCTGTGTGCGCTGCTGCTCACGCCTCTCGCCTGCGGCGTCAGCTCCAGCGATAGGCGTCGAAGTTCTTCGAGAACTCCCACTGGCTGTAGCGGTCCCAGTTGATCGACCAGGTCATCAGGCCGCGCAGCGAGGGCCAGGTGCCATGGGTCCGGTACGAGCCGCAGTCGGCCTTCCTGGTCAGGCAGTCCAGAGCCTTGTTCACCTCGGCGGGCGCGGTGTGACCGTTGCCCGCGTTGGTCGAGGCCGGAAGTCCGATCGCGACCTGGTCGGGGCGCAGCGCCGGGAAGAACCTGGACTGGTCACCGGCCACCGGGAAGCCGGTGAGCAGCATGTCGGTCATCGCGATGTGGAAGTCCGCGCCGCCCATGGTGTGGTACTGGTTGTCGAGGCCCATGATCGGCCCCGAGTTGTAGTCCTGGACATGCAGCAGCGTGAGGTCGTCACGCATGGCGTGGATGACCGGGAGGTACGAACCGGCGCGCGGGTCCTGGCCGCCGAACGACCCGGAGCCGTAGAACTGGTAGCCGAGCTGCACGAAAAAGGTCTCGGGGGCCATCGTCAGCACGAAGTCGCTGCCGTACTTGGCCTTGAGGGTCTTCAGCGCCGAGATCAGGTTGACGATCACGGGGGTGGTCGGGTTGCGGAAGTCGGTGTCGCCCGCGTTCAGGGACAGTGAGTGGCCCTCGAAGTCGATGTCCAGGCCGTCGAGTCCGTAGTCGTCGATGATCTTCGACACGGAGCTGACGAAGGCGTCGCGTGCGGCCGTGGTGGAGAGCTGGACCTGGCCGTTGGCGCCGCCGATGGAGATGAGGACCTTCTTGCCCGCGGCCTGCTTGGCCCTGACGGCCGCCTTGAAGTCCGCCTCCGGCTCGACGTTCGGACACTCGGCGACCGGGCAGAGCGTGAAGCGGATGTCGCCCGAGGTGACCGAAGTCGGCTCGCCGAAGGCGAGGTTGATGACGTCCCAGGAATCCGGGACGTCGGCCATGCGGGTGTAGCCGGAGCCATTGGCGAAGCTCGCGTGCAGATAGCCGACGAGGGCGTGGGCCGGCAGGTCGCCGCCGCTGCCGCCGCCCGCCGTGGTCGTGGCGCTAACGGCCGTCGACTTCGGTGACTCGCCGGCGTCGTTGACCGCGGAGACCTGGAAGCTGTACGCCGTGGACGGAGCGAGTCCGGTGACGTTCGCCGACGTGCCGCTGACGGTCGCGACCCGCGTACCGCCGCGGTAGACGTGGTAGCCGGTGGCGCCCGGCGATGAGGTCCAGCTCAGCGGCACGGAGGTGGAGCCGGGGCTGCCGGCCCGCAGCCCCGTGGGGGCGGCCGGTAACTGCACCGGGTCGCCACCGGGCCCGAGCAGGGAGATGTCGTCGGCGTGGTAGGCCGGGGTGCCGTACCAGCCGTGGGTGTAGATCGTCACCGAGGTGGTCGACGCCCCCGTGCGGAAGCTCGTCGACAGCCGCTGCCAGCTCGGCGCGGACGCCGTCCAGGTGGAGACGTCGGTGGTGCCGGTGCCGGTCGCGCCGAGGTGGACATAGCTGCCCTGGACCCAACCGCTCAGCGTGTAGTCGGAGTTCGGCCTGACGGTGACGGTCTGGCTGCACCTGGCGTTGTCACTGCCGGCCGGGGTGGCCTTGAGGGCGGACGCGCCGCCATGGGTGGGTGAGCCGACGACGGCGCCGCTGCCGGCCGTACAGCTCCAGCCGGTCAGTGCGGACTCGAAGCCTCCGTTGCGGGCGAGTTCGGTGTCGGCCGCTGTTGCGGACGATGCCGTGGCGACGAGTCCTCCGGCGGCGAGGACAGCCGCGCTCAGGGCAGCCATAGGTCTGGTGCGGTCCACAACTTCCTCCAGGCGTGGGGGTGTTGGAGTGGTGGCGCGCGACACAATGGTCCAGACCAATCAAGTTGTCAATCCCCCCGGCACTCCCCCGTCCCCCGGCACACGTCCGGCGGGCGCCCGCAGGGCACCTTCAACTGTCGAAGCCGAGACCGAGCCGGTCCATCGACTTCAGCCACAGGTTGCGCCGGCCGCCATGGGAATCCGCCCTCGCCAGCGACCACTTGGTCAGCGCGATACCCGCCCACGCAACGGGCTCCGGCGGGAACGGCAGCGGCTTGCTGCGCACCATCTTCAGCTGCGTACGTTCCGTCCTCTCGCCGTCGAGCAGGTCGAGCATCACGTCCGCGCCGAAGCGGGTCGCGCCGACCCCCAGGCCCGTGAAACCCGCGGCGTACGCGACCTTCCCCGCGTGCGCCGTGCCGAAGAAGGCGGAGAAGCGCGAGCAGGTGTCGATCGCACCGCCCCAGGCATGGCTGAACCGGAGCCCCTCCAGCTGCGGGAAGCAGCGGAAGAAGTGCGAGGCGAGCTTCAGATACGTCTGCGGCCGGTGCTCCAGCTCGGCGCTGACCTTGCCGCCGTACGGATAGATGGCGTCGTAGCCGCCCCACAGGATGCGATGGTCGGCAGTGATCCGGAAGTAGTGGAACTGGTTGGCACTGTCGCCGAGCCCCTGGCGTCGCTTCCAGCCGATCGACGCGAGCTGCGCGGGTGTGAGCGGCTCGGTCATCAGGGCGTAGTCGTAGACCGGGACGGTGTACGCACGTACCCGTCTGACCAGGGACGGGAACACGTTGGTGCCGAGCGCGACCCGGCGGGCGTGGACCCGTCCGTACGGGGTGCGGACCGCCATCCCCGCGCCGGAGGCGGCGAGTTCGAGTCCCGGGGTGTTCTCGTAGACGCGCACACCGAGGTCCGTGCACGCCTGCTTGAGCCCCCAGGCGAGCTTGGCGGGGTGCAGCATCGCGACACCGCGCCGGTCCCACAGGCCCCCGAGGAACGTCGGCGAGTCCACCTCCGCGCGCACGGCGTCCGCGTCCATCAGTTCGAGGCCGGTGAAGCCGAGCCGGGACGCCTCCTCGTACATCTCCCGCAGTTCGGCGAGCTGGTGCGGCTCGGTGGCCACGTCGATCTCGCCGGTGCGCTCGAAGTCGCAGTCGATGCCGTAGCGGGCGACGGCGTCCTCGATGGCGTCGAGGTTGCGCTCCCCGAGCTCCTCCAGCTTCGCCATTTCCTCGGGCCAGCGGGCGAGCCCGTTGCCCAGGCCGTGGGTGAGGGAGGCGGCGCAGAAGCCGCCGTTGCGGCCCGAGGCGGCCCAGCCCACCTCGCGCCCCTCGATCAGTACGACCTCCCTTTCGGGGTCGCGTTCCTTGGCCAGCAGCGCGGTCCACAGTCCGCTGTATCCGCCGCCGACGACGAGGAGATCGCTCCGCTCGTCGCCGGTGAGGGCAGGCAGTGCGCCGGGCTTGCCGGGATCTTCCAGCCAGAAGGGGACGGGCTGGGCGTCGGAGAGTGATGAGGCAAAGGTCATGGCAGCTGGGGCCATGGTTTCCACTCCTTCGGGGTCCTACTGGGGCAGTGCGGTCTTCTTCCGCCGGTTGCTGATGACCTGACCGGCGACCACGATCAGTACGGCGATGGCGAACATGGCCGTACCGATGACGTTGATCTGGACGGGCGTACCGCGCTGGGCCGAGCCCCACACGAACATGGGGAACGTGACGGTGTTGCCCGAGTTGAAGTTGGTGATGATGAAGTCGTCGAACGACAGCGCGAAGGCGAGCATCGCGCCGGCCGCGATACCGGGCGCAGCGATCGGCAGCGTGACCCGCAGGAACGTCTGCACCGGTCCCGCGTAGAGGTCCCGCGCGGCTTCCTCCAGACGGGGGTCCATCGTCATCACGCGCGCCTTGACGGCGACCACCACGAAGCTGAGGCAGAACATGGTGTGGGCAATGAGGATGGTCCAGAAGCCCAGCTGTGCCCCGAGGTTGAGGAACAGCGTCAGCAGCGAGGCGGCCATGACCACCTCGGGCATGGCCATCGGCATGAAGATCAGCGAGTTGATCGTGCCGCGGGCGCGGAAGCGGTAGCGGACCAGTGCGAAGGCGATCATCGAGCCGAGCACGGTCGCGCCGATCGTCGCCCACAGGGCGATCTGCAGGGACAGCGTGAGCGAGTTGCACAGGTCGGCGACGCCGCACGGGTCCTTCCAGGCGTCCGTGGAGAACTCCTGCCAGGAGTAGTTGAAGCGCCCGGCCGGCTTGTTGAACGAGAACACCATGACGACGATGTTCGGAATGATCAGGTACGCGAGCGTGAGGATGCCCGCGATGACGACGAGATTGTGCCTCAGCCAACGCATCAGACGAGGTCCTCCGTCCCGGCCCGGCGGATGTAGACGGTGACCATGATCAGCACGATCCCCATCAGGATGAACGACAGCGCGGCGGCTGTCGGATAGTCGAGCACCCGCAGGAACTGCGACTGGATGACGTTGCCGATCATGCGGGTGTCGGTGGAGCCCAGCAGTTCGGCGTTGACGTAGTCGCCGCTCGCCGGGATGAAGGTCAGCAGGGTCCCCGAGACGACACCGGGCATGGACAGCGGCAGCGTCACCCTGCGGAACGTGGTTGCGGGCTTGGCATACAGATCGCCGGCCGCCTCGTGGAGGCGCGGGTCGATCCGCTCCAGCGCGGTGTACAGCGGAAGGATCATGAACGGCAGGAAGTTGTACGTCAGACCCGTGACGACCGCGAGAGGGGTGGCGAGCACGCGGTTGCCCTCGGTCATCCCCAGCCAGCTGGTGACGTCCAGGAAGCCGACGGCGTTGAGGACCTCCACCACCGGTCCACTGTCCGCAAGGATCGTCTTCCAGGCGAGCGTACGGATCAGGAAGCTGGTGAAGAACGGCGCGATGACCAGTACCAGCAGCAGATTGCGCCAGCGGCCGGCCTTGAACGCGATGAGATACGCGAGCGGATAGCCGAGCAGCAGACACAGGACGGTGGCCGTGCCCGCGTACAGCAGGGAGCGCAGGAACTGCGGGTAGTACTCGGTCAGCGCGTCCCAGTAAGTCTGGAAGTGCCAGGTGACCTCGAAGCCCGATTCCAGGGAGCCCGTCTGCACGGAGGTCGATGCCTGGTAGACCAGTGGCAGCGCGAAGAACACGAGCAGCCACAGGATGCCGGGCAGCAGCAGCCAGTACGGGACGAGCTTGCGGCGCACGGAGGTCTTGTGCACGACCGGTTCCGCGGCCGGTGGCGCCTTGGTGACGGTCATGGCGTCTTCTCCTCGACCGTCTCCACACCGGCGTCGATGTCCTGTGCCGCATCGAGGCCGAAGGTGTGCTCGGGGTTCCAGTGCAGGACCACCTCGGCGCCGGGCACCAGTCGCGTGTCGCGCTCGATGTTCTGCACGTACACCTCGAGCTCCGGGCAGACCGGGCTGTCGATGACGAACTGGGTCGAGACACCGATGAAGCTGGTGTCGGCGATCGTGCCGGTGAAGCGGTTGCGGCCGACGGCGATGCTGCCCGCGTCGTCCGCGTGTGCCAGCGAGATCTTCTCCGGCCGCACACCGACCAGCATCTTCTCCCCGGGGCTTGGCCGGGTGGCACAGCGCTCGGCGGAGATCCGCAGTTTGGCGTCGGCAGCGGTGACGACGACATCGCCCCCGCTGTTCTCCACCACCTCGGCCTCGATGAGGTTGGAGGTTCCGAGGAAGTTGGCGACAAAGGTGGTCTGCGGGTTCTCGTACAGCTCGGCGGGTGCGCCCAGCTGCTCGACCCGCCCCTTGTTCATCACCGCGACCGTGTCGGCCATGGTCATGGCCTCCTCCTGGTCGTGGGTGACATGCACGAAGGTGATGCCCACCTCGGTCTGGATCCTCTTCAGCTCCAGCTGCATCTGACGGCGCAGCTTGAGGTCGAGGGCGCCGAGCGGCTCGTCGAGGAGCAGCACCTGGGGGTGGTTGATGAGCGCGCGGGCGACCGCCACACGCTGCTGCTGGCCGCCGGAGAGCTGGTGCGGCTTGCGCTGGGCGAAGTCCCCGAGCTGGACGAGGTCCAGCATGTCGTCGACCTGCTTCTTCACCGACTTGATACCGCGGCGACGCAGGCCGAACGCGATGTTCTCGTAGACGTTCAGATGCGGGAAGAGCGCATAGCTCTGGAACACGGTGTTGACCGGTCGCTTGTGCGGCGGCAGGTCGGTGACGTTCCTGCCACCGAGAGAGACCGTACCGGTGGTGGGCTCCTCCAGGCCGGCGATCATGCGCAGGGTGGTGGTCTTGCCGCAGCCGGACGCGCCGAGCAGGGCGAAGAACGAGCCCTGCGGGATGGTCAGGTCCATCGGCTGCACGGCGATGAAGGAGCCGTACGTCTTGCTGATCCCGGAGAGGCGGACGTCGCCGCCGGCTGTCTTTTCAGTCATGGGTCGCGGTCCCAGGTGTCTCGTAAGTCGGGGAGAAAGGTCGGATCAGGCGCCGATGAGCTTGGCGAACTTCTCTTCGTACGCCGTCTCTTCCTCGGAGGAGAGCGAGCGGAAGGAGTGGGACTTGGCCGCCATGGCCTCGTCCGGGATGATCAGCGGGTTCTTGGCCAGCGCCGGGTCGATCTTCGCGAGCTCCGGGCCGACTCCGGCGACAGGAGTCACATAGTTGATGTAGGCGGCGAGCTGGGCCGCGACGGGGAGCTCGTAGTAGTAGTCGATCAGCCGGGTCGCGTTCTTCTGGTGCCGGGCGTGCGCCGGGACCAGCAGATTGTCGGTGGCCGTCATGTAGCCGGCGGCCGGGACCGCGAACCTGACGTCCGGGTTGTCGACCTGGAGCTGGATGAGGTCGCCGGCCCAGGCGACGCAGGCGGCGATGTCGCCCTTGTCGAGGTCCGAGGTGTAGTCGTTGCCGGTGAAGCGGCGGATCTGCTTCTTGTCGACGCCCTTCTGGAGCCGGTTGATGGCGGCGTCGTAGTCGGCGTCGTTGACCTTGCCGGGGTCCTTGCCCATGTCCAGCAGGGTCAGGCCGACCGTGTCGCGCATCTCGGTGAGGAAGCTGACCCGCCCCTTGAGGCTGGGGTCGTCCAGCAGCTGGGTGACGGAGTCGACCTTCTTCCCGCCGGTCGCCTTGATGTTGTAGGCGATGACGGCCGGAATACCGGTCCAGGGGTAGGAGTAGGCACGACCCGGGTCCCAGTCCGGGCTGCGGAACTGGGGCGAGAGGTTCGCGTACGCGTGCGGGAGGAGCGACGCGTCGAGCTTCTGGACCCAGCCGAGCCGGATCATGCGGGCGGCCAGCCAGTCGGTGACGTTGATCAGGTCACGGCCGGTGTCCTGGCCGGCCGCCAGCTGCGGCTGGATCTTGCCGAAGAACTCGACGTTGTCGTTGATGTCCTCGGTGTACTTGACCTGGATCCCGGTCCGTTTGGTGAACTCCGCCAGGGTCGGGCGGGTCTTCCCGTCCTCGCTGATGTCCATGTACTCGGTCCAGTTGGAGAAGTTGATCTGCTTCTCCTGGTCCGAGTGGTCGTCCGAGGCCGCCGCCCCCTCCTCGCGCTTGGCGGGCGGGATGCCGCAGGAGCTCAGGGCGGCCACGCCCCCGGCCGTGATCGCGCCGAGGCCGGCCGCGCGCAGCATCGAGCGGCGGCTGAGTGCGCCCCTGCCGTTCGTCAGAGTGCGTCGCATCGCTGCCAGTTGGGCCGCTGACAGACTCTCGGGCTGGTGGTGATCCATGCGCTGTGCCCTTTCGGGATGGGGCCGCCGGTCGGGCGGCTCGGTCACACGAGGGGAATGGTGTGCCGTTACGGCCGGTCCCCGAAGATCGTGCGGTGCCAGTCCTTCCTGACGACCGCCGTGTTGTCGTACATCACATGCTTGACCTGCGTGTACTCCTCGAACGAGTACGAGGACATGTCCTTTCCGAAGCCCGATGACTTGTAGCCGCCGTGCGGCATCTCGCTGATGATCGGGATGTGGTCGTTGACCCAGACGCAGCCCGCCTTGATCTCGCGGGTCGCCCGGCCCGCCCGGTAGACGTCGCGGCTCCAGGCCGAAGCGGCGAGTCCGTAGGGGGTGTCGTTGGCGAGGGCAATGCCTTCGTCGTCGGTGTCGAAGGGCAGCACGACCAGGACAGGTCCGAAGATCTCGGACTGCACGATCTCGCTGTCCTGGGAGGCGCCGGTAATGAGCGTGGGCCGGTAGTACGCGCCGTCCTTCAGCTCTGCCCCGGGTGCTTCGCCACCGGTGACGACGGTGGCGTACGCACGGGCCCGCTCGACGAAGCCCGCCACGCGGTCGCGCTGGAGGTGCGAGACGAGCGGGCCGAGGTCGGTCCCCGGGTCGAAGGGGTCGCCGAGCCGCACACTTGCCATCAGGTCGGCCACGGCGCTGACGAAGGCGTCGTACAGGGGCCGCTGGACATAGGCCCGGGTGGCGGCGGTGCAGTCCTGACCGGAGTTGATCAGGGAGCCCGCGACCGCGCCGTGGGCCGCGGCCTCGACATCGGCGTCGTCGAACACGACGAACGGGGCCTTGCCGCCCAGCTCGAGGTGGAGGCGCTTGACCGTGGCGGTGGCGATCTCCGCCACGCGCTTGCCGATGGCGGTGGAGCCGGTGAAGGAGGTCATGGCGATGTCCCGGTGGCCGACCAGATGCTCGCCCGCGTCCTTGCCCGCGCCGCTGATGATGTTGACGACACCGTCGGGGACGCCCGCCTCCGCGGCCGCCTCGGCAAACATCAGCGAGGTCAGCGGGGTGATCTCGGCGGGCTTGAGCACGATGGTATTCCCCGAAGCTATGGCCGGGAGGATCTTCCAGGCGGCCATCTGGAGCGGATAGTTCCACGGGGCGATGGAGCCGACCGTGCCGATGGGCTCCCGGCGCACGTACGAGGTGTGGTCGCCGCTGTACTCGCCCGCGGACTGGCCCTGGAGGTGGCGCGCGGCTCCGGCGAAGAAAGCGGTGTTGTCGACGGTGCCCGGCACGTCGAACTCGGTGCTGAGCTTGATCGGCTTGCCGCACTGGACGGTCTCGGCCTCCGCGAGCTCCTGCGACCGCTCGGCGAGCACGGAGGCGAACCGGTGCAGGGCGTCGGAGCGCTCACCAGGGGTGGCGCCGGCCCAGCCGGGAAAGGCCTCGCGGGCCGCGGCGACGGCGGCGTCCACGTCCGCGGTGCCGGCCAGTTCGTAGGTGTGGACCGTCTCGCCGGTCGCGGGGTTCACGATGTCCTGCGTGCGCCCCGACGTGCCCGGGCGCAGTCGACCGCCGATGTACTGCGCGCCCTGCGCGAAGCGGTCGTTCATCTGGAAGCGGTTGCCCATGACGCTCTCCGTTGTTCCAGCTCGATTTGAGTGCCGATCCTGGCAGAGGGTGATGCGCGCAACAAGGGATTCCGTTGTTGCCTTTTGGTTACGCGACGGAATCGGTCGACCAAGTGTCGCGTCGGCTGAACAATCCGTGTACGCACTGTCGGTGGTCACTGCCAGACTCGCATGCATGGGGATGGACGAGCTGATCACGCAAGCCGCGGCCGGACAGAGGATCAAGTACCTGCATTTCTGGGGCCATGCGCCGCGCCCGGACGGCAGCATCGGAGCAGGCTGCCTCAGCCAGTGGTGGCCGTCACCCTTCGTGGTGGACGGCGTGCGCTATGCCACCGCGGAGCACTGGATGATGGCCGCGAAGGCCCGTCTGTTCGGGGACGCGGAGGCGGAGCGCAAGGCGCTGGAGGCGACCAGCCCGGCAGCGGCCAAGAAGGCGGGGCGGCTGGTGCGCGGCTTCGACGAGAACAGGTGGAAGCGGGAGCGCTTCGAGATCGTGCGAGCGGGCAGTGTGCACAAGTTCGGACAGGATGCCGACCTGCGGGAGTTTCTGCTGGGCACCGGCGACCGGGTGCTCGTCGAGGCCAGCCCGGTGGACCGGATCTGGGGCATCGGACTGGCCGCCGACGATGAGCGGGCGGAGGATCCCACGCGCTGGCGCGGGCTCAATCTGCTGGGTTTCGCGCTGATGGAGGCGCGCGCGGAGCTGGGCGTGCGGTGGGCTACCGGCTGACGTCGACCACGAGGGTGTTGGAGTACGAGTCGTCGTAGTCGTAGTCGTTGTTCCGGTCCTCGTTGATGGCCCTGGTGATACCCCAGGCGAGCAGACCGATGACGACCGCGCCGATGACGATGCCGATGGAGCCCAGGATGATGCCGGCCAGGGCCATGCCGCCGTTCGTCGCCTCGCCCCGCCCGACGCGCTTGCGGCCGAGGATCCCGAAGATCAGCGCGAGTACACCGAGGATGACCGAGAGGACACCGTAGACACAGAACAGGCACACGGCGAGGATGCCGAGCACCATCGCGGTGATGCCCATGCCGTTCGCCGGGCTCTGCTGCCAGCCGGGCTGGCCGTATCCCGGGTAGCCGGGGTAGCCCGGGTACCCGGCGCCGTACGGGTCGCTCGCGGCCGGTCCGAAGGCCCCGCCGGCAGGGGCTGCGGGGTAGCCGTAGGCACCGGCCGCCGACTGGGCCGGCCCGCCGGGCGCGGTGGGCGGCGGCGGCACTGCACCCATGTCGTCCACGGACCCGACGGCGGGCATCGAGGTGACCGTCGGCTGGTCGTGCACGGGCCGCGGCGCGGCTGCCGGCTGCTTGCCCAGCGGCACCCCGTCCTGCGGGGCGCTCTGCGCGGCGCTGCTCTCCGGCGGAGCCCACGGGTCGCGCGGCTGCGGCCCGCCCGCCGGCTGGGCCTGATTGTCAGACATTGTTCTCCCCCACTTGTGGTGCGGCCATGCTACGGCCTGGTTCCTGAGCCGGACCGGGCCCCTACGATGATCCCTGACGACCAGCGGCCGATCCCATCCGGAGGCACTCGATGACCGATCTGCACCCCTTCATCGCAGGGCTGCCCAAGGCCGAACTGCATGTGCACCACGTCGGGTCGGCCTCCCCGCGCATCGTCGCGGAACTCGCCGCCAACCATCCGGACTCGAAGGTCCCGACCGACCCGGAAGCGCTCGCCGACTACTTCACGTTCACGGACTTCGCACACTTCATCGAGGTCTACCTCTCGGTCGTCGACCTGATCCGCACGCCCGAGGACGTCCGGCTGCTCACCTTCGAGGTGGCCCGGGACATGGCGCGGCAGAGCATCCGCTACGCCGAGCTGACCGTCACGCCCTTCAGCTCGACCCGGCGCGGCATCGACGAGAAGGCGTTCATGGCGGCGATCGAGGACGCCCGCAAGGCGGCCGAGGCGGAGCTCGGCGTCGTACTGCGCTGGTGCTTCGACATCCCCGGCGAGGCAGGGCTCGCGGCCGCCGAGGAGACAGCGCGCCTCGCCGTGGACCTGCGTCCGGAGGGCCTGGTCTCCTTCGGCCTCGGCGGCCCGGAGGTCGGTGTGGCGCGCCCGCAGTTCAAGCCGTACTTCGACCGCGCGATCGACGCGGGCCTGCACTCGGTGCCGCACGCAGGCGAGACGACCGGGCCGCAGACCATCTGGGACGCGCTGAACGAGCTGCGCGCCGAGCGCATCGGCCACGGCACCAGTGCTGTCCAGGACCCGAAGCTTCTGGCACACCTGGCGGAGCACCGCATTCCGCTGGAGGTCTGCCCCACCTCCAACATCGCGACACGCGCCGTCGTCGACCTGGACCGGCACCCGATCAAGGAGATGGTCTCCGCCGGTGTCCTGGTGACGATCAACAGCGACGACCCGCCGATGTTCGGCACCGACCTCAACAGCGAGTACGCCGTCGCCGCCCGGCTGCTGGATCTGGACGAGCGGGGACTCGCGGACCTGGCGAAGAACGCGGTGGAGGCGTCGTTCCTGGACGCCGCGGGCAAGGCCAGGATCACCTCCGAGATCGACGAGTACACCACCGCGTGGCTCGCTCGCTGACCGGCGCCCACACTGGTTCCATGCGCACCGTCACGGCCGTCGCCCACCGCGGGGACCCGTACCGCGTCCGGGAGAACACCCTGCCCTCGCTGCGCTCTGCGATCGAACGCGGCGCGGACGCACTCGAGATCGATGTACGGCTCACCCGCGACGGGGTGCCCGTGCTGCTGCACGACGACTCGCTGAAGCGGCTGTGGGGCCACGACCGTCCGCTCGCGAGGCTCACCCACGCCGAGGTGCACGGCCTGACGGGCGGCGCGGTGCCGACGCTGCGCGACGCTCTGATCGAGGTCGGCGCACATCGCCTGATGGTCGATCTCCCGGGCGCCACAGAGGAGTCGGTGCGCACGGTGGTCGGCACCGTCCACGAGTACGGTGCGGGCGACCGCGTCTACTACTGCGCCGGCCCGACGACGATGCTCGCGGTACGGGCTGCCGACCCGTCGGCCGAGATCGCGATGACCTGGACCACGCTCGCCCCGCCGCGCCCGGTGCTCGTCGCCGCGGTGGCCCCGCGCTGGCTGAACTACCGATTCGGCCTGATCGGGCGGGAGTTGGCGGACCGCGTGCACCGGGACGGGATGTTGCTCTCGGCCTGGACGGCCGACACCCGGCGCACGATGCGCAGGCTGGTCGGCTGCGGAGTCGACTCGATCACGACCAACCGGGTGGACGCGCTGCGGGCCGTGCTGCGCAACTCGGCTGCTGACGAACGAGCCTGATCCGGCCCGCGGTCACCGCCTGCGGCACGTTCGCGGCGTCCGTGCGGCGTTCAGGTGCCGGCCGCGAGCGCGGTGGGGGGCGCCGCCGTCAGCGCCTCCAGCCGCTTGATCCTGCGGCGCACGAGGTACAGCGGGACAACGCCGAAGACCCCGAAGGACATGTCGATCACCGACCACCAGAAGGGGATGCCGCGGATCGGGCCGCAGATCAGGGCGAGCGGGATGATGCCGGCGCAGGCGATCATCCCGAACTCGACGACCCAGACGTTGCGTACCGGATCGCGGTAGGGGCCGTAGAAGGCGACCGCGATCACCAGGTGGGCGAAGGCCAGCCAGTCCGTGCCGTACAGCACGAAGGGGTACTTCTCGTCGGTGGCGTCCAGGCCCTCGCGGACCCTCTCGACCCACTGCACCAGGCCGGGGAAGTGCTCCGGCACCCCCGCGGCAGATGACGTCAACAGGTCCTCGAGCCAGTGGAGCTCATGGACCAGCGGAAACGCGGTCACTCCGCTCAGGACGAGACAGACGACGAAGAAGCCCAACCAGACACGTATGCCCCGCAGAAGGGCCGCGCTCTCGCTCATACCGGCAGCGTACAGCGCGAATGAACGTGTTCAAAAATCAAGGGTGCTCTTCACAGTCCCACGATCGCGTTCCAGCGTTTCGCGAACTCCCGCCGCTCCCCCGCCGTGATGTCACGGGAGATGGCGAGCCGCGCCCGCATCCGATCGTCGGGGAAGATCAGCGGGTCCTCGGCCAGCGCCGCGGTCTCCTCGTCCTTGGCGGAGGCCAGCACCTCGCGGGCGGCGGGCACCGGGCAGACATAGTTGACCCAGCTCGCGAGCTCCGCCGCCACCTCGGGGTGGTAGTAATGGTCGATCAGCGCCTCGGCATTGCGCTTGTGGCGGGCGAGGTTGGGAATCATCAGGCTCTCGGCCCACAGCTCGCCGCCCTCTTCGGGGACCACGAACTCGATGTCCGGGTTGTCGGCCCGGAGTTGGATGACGTCACCGGAGTAGGCCTGGCAGGCCAGAACGTCGCCGGTGGAGAGGTCCTTGATGTAGTCGTTGCCGGTGAAGCGCCGGATATGACGGCGCTTCACGAGCTGTTCCACCTGCTCGCACATCAGGTGGAAGTCATCGGCGCGCCAGCGGGTGACGTCGACACCGTTGCCCTGCATCAGCAGCGCAAAGGCCTCGTCGAGCCCGGACAGCAGCGTGACCTTGCCGCGCAGATCGTCCGCCCACAGTTCACGGGTACTCCTGATCTCCCGGCCGAGCCTCCTGCGGTTGTACGCGATGCCGGTGATCCCGCACTGCCAGGGGACACTGTGCCGCCTCCCCGTGTCGAAGGCGGGCGAACGCAGCTGTGGATCCAGGTAGGTGGCGACATTGGGCTGGCCGGCCCGGTCCATCTCCTGCACCCAGCCGAGCCGTACGAAGCGGGCCGCCATCCAGTCGCTGAGGACGACGAGGTCCCGGCCGGTCTCCTGATGATTCATCAGGGCGGGGCTGATCTTCCCGAAGAACTCGTCGTTGTCGTTGATCTCCTCCGTGTAGCGGACGGAGATCCCGGTGCGCTCGGTGAAGGCGTCGAGGGTGGGCCGCTCGGAGGTGTTCTCGTCGTCGGTGTCGATGTAGAGCGGCCAGTTGGCGAAGTCGAGACTCCGCTCCCGCGCGGAGAGATCGCGGCGGCCACGGTCGCCGGGGTCCACATAGGCAGGGGGGACACCGCAGCCGGCCAGCGCGAGCCCGGCCGTACCGCCGCCGATGGCGCACAGCAGGGACCGTCGCGACATGAGGTTCTTCCGGATCGCCGACACGTCCGAAGAATGCCGGGCGGCGCGGGCCCGCAGCAATGGACGCTGCGTCGATCCGTGGACGTGACTCCCGACACCCTGTCAATCATGGACATGTGTCTATACTTACTGGATACCTGTCCAGAAAGTGGAATCGAGTAGATCATGAACACAACGGCCCACATCCTGGTCGGCCTCGTGGCCGCGCTGCACGTCTACATCCTGGTTCTGGAAATGTTCCTGTGGCAGCGGAAGCCGGGCCGTGAACTCTCCGGCTTCGACGCGGAGATGGCCCGCGCCACCGCCCCGCTCGCCGCGAACCAGGGGCTGTACAACGGGTTCTTGGCCGCGGGCCTCATCTGGGGCCTGATCGCCGCTGATCCCACGGGGTATCGCGTGCAGGTCTTCTTCCTCGCCTGCGTGGTCGTCGCGGGCCTGTACGGCGGCTTCACCGCGAACCGGCGCATCCTGGTGGCACAGGCCCTTCCCGGCGCCCTCGCGCTGGCAGCCGTACTGTTGGCCGGATGAGCGACCCGAGGGCGGAACGGACCCGGTCAAGGCTGCGCGAGGCACTGCTGGAGGAATGCGCCGAGCGACCTCTCGAGGAGGTCAGCGTGGCGGCCGTGGTGCGCCGGGCACAGGTCGGCCGGGCCACGTTCTATGTGCACTACCCGGACCTCGACGCGCTGGCGGTCGACGCCTGCGCCGAAGTCGTACGGGAGGCGGTGGACGCTCTGCACGCCTGGCGGGGCCTGCCGGATCCGGCCGTGCCGCCACCCGCGCTGACGGATTTCTTCACCAGGACGGCCGCGAACGCCGCTCTCTACCGGACACTGCTGCGCGAGGGCGGCAGCGGCCCGCTGGGCGAGCTCCTCCACCGCGAGCTGCGCGAACGAAGCCGTTCCGAACGAGAACTGGCCGGCGCACCGGCCCCCGCCCTGATCGCCACGGCGGTGGCCTCCACGTTCGCCGGCCTCCTCGCGGACTGGCTGCACGGCACCATCGCGTCGCCCCCGGACCGGATGGCCGCCCAGACCTGGCGTCTCCTGCTGGCGCTGCACACGACCCCGACCGAGTAGTGCCGGGGCATGCGGGCCACGGCCGCAACGGCGCTGCGGAGCTTCCGGGCGCCTCCGGTCACGAAGAACAGGGGAGGGGCGGGGGCAACCGCCCCCGCCCCTCCCCGTTACGCCACGTATGTCAGCCGTCGAGCGACGTCATCACGTGCTTGATGCGCGTGTAGTCGTCGAAGCCGTACGCCGACAGGTCCTTGCCGTAGCCCGACTTCTTGAAGCCGCCGTGCGGCATCTCCGCCACCAGCGGGATGTGGGTGTTGATCCACACACAGCCGAAGTCCAGCGACTTGGACATCCGCATCGCCCGCGCGTGGTCCTTCGTCCACACCGAGGAGGCGAGCGCGAACTCGACGCCGTTCGCCCACTCCAGGGCCTGCGCCTCGTCCGCGAAGGACTGGACGGTGATGACGGGTCCGAAGACCTCGTTCTGGATGATCTCGTCGTCCTGTTTGAGGCCGGAGACCACGGTCGGGGCGTAGAAGTAGCCCTTGTCCCCGACCCGGTGGCCGCCCGCCTCGACCTTGGCGTGCGCCGGCAGGCGGTCGATGAAGCCACTCACCTGCGCCAGCTGGTTGGCGTTGTTGAGCGGGCCGTACAGCACGTCGGCGTCGTCCGGCTGTCCGGTCTTGGTGTCGGCAGCGGCCTTCGCCAGCGCCTGCACGAACGCGTCGTGGATGGACTCGTGCACGAGCACACGGGCGGCGGCGGTGCAGTCCTGGCCGGCGTTGAAGAAGCCCGCGACCGAGATGTCCTCGACCGCCTTGTCGATGTCGGTGTCCTCGAAGACCACGACCGGGGCCTTGCCGCCGAGCTCCAGGTGGACGCGCTTGACGTCCTTGGCCGCGGAGGCGGCGACCTGGATGCCGGCGCGTACGGAACCGGTGATGGAGGCCATCGCCGGAGTCGGGTGCTCGACCATGGCGCGGCCGGTCTCACGGTCGCCGCAGATGACGTTGAAGACGCCCTTGGGGGCGATCGAGCCGATGATCTCGGCGATCAGCACGGTCGAGGCGGGCGTGGTGTCGGACGGCTTGATGACGACGGTGTTGCCCGCCGCCAGGGCCGGTGCGAACTTCCACACGGCCATCATCATCGGGTAGTTCCACGGCGCGACCTGGGCACAGACGCCGACAGGCTCGCGGCGGACGATGGAGGTCATGCCCTCCATGTACTCGCCCGCGGAGCGGCCTTCGAGCATGCGCGCCGCGCCCGCGAAGAAGCGGATCTGGTCCACCATCGGCGGGATCTCTTCGGTGCGCGTCAGCTCGAGCGGCTTGCCGGTGTTCTCCGACTCGGCCGCGACGAGGTCCTCGGCCCGCTCCTCGAAGGCGTCCGCGATCTTCAGCAGAACCTTCTGGCGCTCGGCCGGGGTGGTGTCGCGCCAGGCGGGGAAAGCGGCCGCGGCAGCGTCCATGGCGGCGTCGACATCGGCCTGGCCGGACAGCGGCGACGTGGCATACACCTCGCCCGTGGCCGGGTTGACCACGTCGATGGTCCGGCCGTCGGCGGCGTCCCGGAACTCCCCGTTGATGTAGTTGCGCAGACGACGCAGCTCGGTGGTCACTGTTGCCACCCCTCCTGTCCTGTCGGACGTCCGATCGGTGAGACATCCACCCTAATCGCTCAGCCGACGTTTTCAACAGGCCCGACCGTTCGCAACTTCGGATTCGGTTAGATTCCACCCGTTCAACAACGAATTTCATCGCTCAGGGCTTGCCAGACCGACGAGTCGCGGTGCAAAGTGACGTCGTGGCCAGCCGAAGCGCAGACTCCAGGACCGGAGCGGGAAACGGATCGTCGACCCCGACGATCGATGCCGTCTCCCTCGCGATCATCGAACAGCTCCAGGAGGACGGGCGTCGCCCCTACGCCGCGATCGGCAAGGCCGTGGGCCTGTCCGAGGCGGCCGTGCGGCAGCGTGTCCAGAAGCTGCTCGATCAGGGCGTGATGCAGATCGTCGCCGTCACCGACCCGCTCACCGTGGGCCTGCGACGCCAGGCGATGGTCGGCATCAGGGTCGAGGGCGACCTCGACCCGGTCGCGGAGGCGCTCACCGCCATGGCCGAGTGCGAGTACGTGGTGGTGACCGCGGGCTCGTTCGACCTGATGGTGGAGATCGTCTGCGAGGACGACGACCACCTTCTCGAAGTGATCAACAAGCGGATCCGCGCGCTCCCCGGCGTGCGCTCCACCGAGAGCTTCGTTTATCTAAAGCTCAAGAAGCAGACCTATATGTGGGGAACCCGATAGCCGTGAGCAAGGACCTCTCCAAGACCGCCTACGACCACCTGTGGATGCACTTCACCCGCATGTCGTCGTACGAGAACGCCCCCGTGCCGACCATCGTGCGCGGCGAGGGCACCTACATCTTCGACGACAAGGGCAAGCGCTACCTCGACGGCCTGGCGGGCCTCTTCGTGGTCAACGCGGGGCACGGGCGGCGCGAGCTCGCCGAGACCGCCTTCAAGCAGGCGCAGGAGCTCGCTTTCTTCCCCGTATGGTCCTACGCGCACCCGAAGGCCGTGGAGCTCGCCGAGCGCCTGGCCGACCACGCCCCGGGTGATCTCAACAAGGTCTTCTTCACCACCGGCGGTGGGGAAGCCGTCGAGACCGCGTGGAAGCTCGCCAAGCAGTACTTCAAGCTCAAGGGCAAGCCGACCAAGTACAAGGTCATCTCACGCGCCGTCGCCTATCACGGCACCCCGCAGGGCGCCCTGTCGATCACCGGCCTGCCCGGCCTGAAGGCCCCCTTCGAGCCGCTGGTCCCCGGCGCCCGCAAGGTGCCGAACACCAATATCTACCGCGCGCCGATCCACGGCGACGACCCCGAGGCCTTCGGCCGCTGGGCCGCCGACCAGATCGAGCAGCAGATCCTCTTCGAGGGCGCGGACACCGTCGCGGCCGTCTTCCTCGAGCCGGTGCAGAACGCGGGCGGCTGCTTCCCGCCGCCGCCCGGGTACTTCCAGCGCGTGCGCGAGATCTGCGACCAGTACGACGTGCTGCTCGTCTCCGACGAGGTCATCTGCGCGTTCGGCCGCCTCGGCACGATGTTCGCCTGCGACAAGTTCGGCTACGTCCCGGACATGATCACCTGCGCCAAGGGCATGACCTCGGGCTACTCCCCGATCGGCGCGTGCATCATCTCCGACCGCCTGGCCGAGCCGTTCTACAAGGGCGACAACACCTTCCTGCACGGCTACACCTTCGGCGGCCACCCCGTCTCCGCGGCGGTGGGTCTCGCCAACCTCGACATCTTCGAGAAGGAAGGCCTCAACCAGCACGTCCTGGACAACGAGGGCAACTTCCTGTCCACGCTGCAGAAGCTGCACGACCTGCCGATCGTCGGCGACGTCCGCGGCAACGGCTTCTTCTACGGCATCGAGCTGGTGAAGGACAAGACGACGAAGGAGTCCTTCACCGAGGAGGAGACCGAGCGGGTCCTCTACGGCTTCCTGTCCAAGGCGCTGTTCGACAACGGTCTGTACTGCCGGGCCGACGACCGCGGCGACCCGGTCGTCCAGCTGGCCCCGCCGCTGATCGCCGACCAGTCGACGTTCGACGAGATCGAGGCGATCCTGCGCAACGTCCTGACGGAGGCCTGGACGAAGCTCTAGACACCACCCCGGCCTCCCCGCGAACGGCCCGGGTACCTCCATCCGAGTGAGATGGACGGTACCCGGGCCGCGTGCTTCCCATCACCTCGCCGCTGACTCCTTAGCGTGCCCAGTGACCGATCGGCCCTGTCTTCGTTCCCCCGTACGGGGGGCCGGAAATCTGATCAGAAGCGAGGAGTACGCCATGGTGGCCCCGCCGGACAACGATGTGCTCTGGTCACGTACCCTGCACCACTCCCACCGCGGCTCGCCCGCGCTCGTCGGTGTCTCGCTGGGCGTGCGGGAGAGCGAGATCCTCGCCGTGTGCGGCCCGCGCGGCAGCGGCAAGACCACACTGCTGCGCTGCCTGTCCGGCCAACTCGTCCCGCAGCAGGGCGAGGTGTGGTTCAACAGCTCGCCCGTGCACACGCTGCCTCCGCTCCACCGGGAACGGCTGCGGCGCGAACGGTTCGGCTGGATCGACCCCGAGCCGACCCTTGTGCCGGAGCTGAAGGCATGGGAGAACGCGGCCCTGCCCCTGCTCCTGCGCGGGGTCTCGCACCGTGCTGCGAAGACCACGGCGATGGAGTGGATGGAGCGGCTGGACATCGGCGGCTGCGCGGACAAGCGCCCCTACGCCCTGCTGCGCGCGGAGCAGCAGCGTGTGTGTGTCGCCCGGGCCCTGGTCACCACGCCGACGGTGCTGTTCGCCGACGAGCCGACGGCGACGCTCCACCGCGCCGACCGGGCGCATGTACTGCGTACGCTGACAGCCGCGGCCCGCTCGCACCGGATCACCGTGGTGCTCGCCACGCACGACGCCGATGTGGCGACGCTCGCCGACCGGGCGATCACGCTCGTGGACGGACGGCGGGTCAGCTCTCTCGGGACCGCCGACGCGGAAGGCCAGGCCGCGTGCTCGCTCTCCGTCTAGCCCGCCGCGCACATCCCGTGGTCCTGCTGCGCCGGCTGATGGTGGCGGCGGCATCGGCGGGGGTCGGCTTTCTGCTGCTGTGCACGCTGGCATATGCGCTGTCCCACCCGGAGGACTCGGGCACGTCCGTGGTGCGCCTGCTGTGGTGCCTGGTCCCGCTCGCCGCGACGGTGCACTTCGCGGTGGCCGTGGCCCGCACGGACCCGGGCTCGCGCCTGCGTACCGGGCTGTCGGCGGTCGGGCTGGGGCCGGCACGCCTCGCCGCGCTCGCCGCGGTGTCGACGGCCGTCGCCTGCACGCTGGGCAGCATGCTGGCGCTGCTCTTCTTCCTGCACCTGCGGGGCGATCTGAGGGGGCTGCCGTTCGACGGGGCGGCGGCCGAACTGCTCGCCGCGAACCGGCCGTTGCCACTGGGGGCGGTGCTGACGCTGCTGTCGCTCGTCCCGGTGCTGGCCTCCACCGTGGCGGCGCTCGCACTGCGGCCACGTCCGGCGAAGCCGGGCGAGGAGACCGGGCCGGAGGACCCCGCCGCGCCGCTCGCGGCCCCGCCCGGGCTGCCCTGGGGAGTCGCCCTGGCCGCCGCGGGGCTCGCCGTCGAGACGTACGCGAGCCGCGGTGCGGCCGGCGCGGCGCTCCCGCTGCCCGGCCAGGTCGCCGACGGCCCGGCCGGTGTCCTCGCGGGCTGGGCCCTGACCACCCTCGGCCTCGCACTCGCGGGCCCGGGCATCACCCATCTGTGCGGGCGTCTCATGCAGACCGCACGTCCCGGGGCGACCCGGCTGCTGGCCGGCCGTGTCCTGATGGAGGAGGCCCGCCGCATCGGCCGCCCGCTGGGCGTGGTGTGCGCGGTGGCCTCGGCAGCGTTCGCGGCCTCGACGGTGTACGGCAGATCTCCCGACGTCTTCGGGCCGCTGACGGCCCTCGGCATGGTCCTGGTGGTGACCTGCACGACGGCGACGCTGCTGACGGCGGCACTGGAAGCCCGACAGGCCAGATCCCACACCCGGACCACCCTTCTGCGCCTGGGCACCCCGCTCACCGCCCTCCGCCAGGCCACGGCGTTGCGGGTGGCGGCGCTGCTGGTGACTTTCGTTCCCCTGACCTGGACGGTGGCAACCCTGGCCGCGACCCCGCTGACCCACTGATCCACCCCCTTCCTGCGGCGCCACCGGAAGGGCCTATCGTTGCCGCATGGCGCACCCGCAGCACCCACGGCACGACCGCGAGATCGAGTCCATCGAGGAGTTCGACGAGATTGCCGCACAGGGCTCGCTCGCCGGGTACCGGGTGCAGTCCGTCGATCTCTCGCACCGCACCTTCGCACTGCTCAGCTGCGACTGCGCCGACGCCGTGTTCCTCGGTTGCCGCATGCACGCCGACGCCGACGCCAAGGTACGGGCGGATGGCGCGCTCGTGTTCCCGCCGGTGCCCGGGCTGCCCTTCGATCCGTACCGGGGGCGGCTCTACTCCCCCGACGAACTCTTCACGGGCCTTGCCGGCAGCGGATACGACGCCACTCCCGACGCTCTCGCCTACAGCTGGTTCCAGTCCACCAAGGCCGACGGCGACATCTACGCCTCGATGCTCCGCTCGATTCACGACGACGCGATCTCCGATGCCCTGGACGAACTCCTCGTCGGCGCACGGGTCGTGGGCGTGATGGGCGGACACGCGATGGCCCGTGGCACGGATGCGTACGCCGGGGCCGCCCGGCTCGGTCGGACGCTGGCGCGAGACGGGTTCACGGTCGCGACCGGCGGCGGGCCCGGTGCGATGGAGGCTGCCAACCTCGGTGCGTACGCGGCCGCTCACCCCGACGAGATGCTGGACGACGCCCTGCACCTCCTCGCCAAGGCGCCCTCCTTCGTCCCCTCGGTCTCCGACTGGGCGCTCGCCGCGTTCGAGGTGCGGAACCGCTGGCCGCAGGGCGGCGACTCGGTCGGCATTCCCACCTGGTTCTACGGCCACGAGCCGCCGAACGCCTTCGCGGGGCACATCGGCAAGTACTTCGCCAACGCAACCCGCGAGGACGGCCTGCTGTCCCGCTCCACCGCGGGCGTGGTATTCCTCCCGGGCGCCGCGGGCACCGTGCAGGAAATCTTCGACAACGCGACCCCCAACTACTACGAGTCCCGGGGCGAACCCACCCCGATGGTGCTGGTGAACCGCGCCCACTGGACCGAACAGCTCCCCACCTGGCCGCTGCTCGAGTCGCTGGCGCGCGGCCGGTCGATGCAGACGCGTATCTCCCTGGTGGACACGGTCGACGAGGCTCCGGAAGCACTCGCACGACTGGCGGCGCAGGGGCCGGCAGCGTAAGGGACTGCAGCACAAGGCGCGTCAAGAACTGACACCGTTTCGGCCGCCTGGCCCGCGCGGCGCAGCGCTACTCCGGCGGGAGCACGACCACCTCGGCCGGAGCGAACGTCACTCCCACCTCCGTGCCCGGCTCCGGGGCCTGATGGAGCCCGCACTCCGCCTCCAGCGGCGGGGCGCCCTGCGGACGGAGCCGCAGCGCGACATGCGTGCCGCGGAAGGTACGGGAGGTCACGGTGCATCGCAGGCCGTCGGCTACGGGACCCACCCGCACTCCGGACGGGCGGATCAGTACACGGCACGGCCCCTTCACAAAGCCGACCGGCACCGGGACCTCGCCCCACACAGTGTCCGCGACAGCGCCCCGTACCGTCGCGGCAACGACGTTGTCGAAGCCGAGGAAGCGCGCGACGAACTCGGACGCGGGCCGCTGCCAGACCTCAAGCGGCGTGCCGCTCTGAGCGATCCGGCCGTCGCGCATCACGACGACCCGGTCGGCCAGCGCGAAGGCCTCGCCCTGGTCATGGGTGACGGCGAGCACCGTCGTACCCAACCGTCCGAACAGCGCGCGCAGTTCGACGACCAGGCGCTCGCGCAGACCACGGTCCAGCTGGCCCAGCGGTTCGTCGAGCATCAGCAGCCGCGGCTCCGGCGCGAGCGCCCGCGCCAGTGCCACCCGTTGCTGCTCACCGCCCGACAGCGACGAGACAGACCGCCGCGCGGCACCCGGCAGCCCGACGAGTTCCAGCAACTCACCCGCCCTGCGGGCCTGTTCGCCGCGTCCGATCCCATGCATCCGCAGCCCGAAGGCGACATTGCCGCCCACGTCGCGCTGTGGGAACAGCTGATGGTCCTGGAACATCAGGCCCACCCCGCGCCGGTGCGCCGGCACCCTTGTCTGGTCCGCGCCACCGAGCAGCACCCGGCCGCCGTCGGTGTCCTGCAGTCCGGCGACAGCCCGCAGCAGCGTGGACTTGCCGCTGCCGCTCGGGCCGAGAACGCACACGATCTCGTGCTCGGCGACCTCCAGATCCACCGCGTCGAGCGCAGCGCGCGACCCGAACCGTACGGTCACGTCCGACAGCCGCAGCATCACCATCAGAACTCCTCCGAGGTCTTGTCGGTACGGGCCCCCGTACGGATACGTTCGAGGAGCAGCAGCGCCAGAGCGCACACCGCCATCAGAATCGTGCTGAGCGCCATCGCCTGCCCGTAGTTGAGCTCACCCGGCCGCCCCAGGAGCCGCGCCACGGCCACCGGCAGCGTCGGCCGGTCGGGCCTGGCGATGAAGACGGTCGCCCCGAACTCGCCGAGGGAGACGGCGAAGGCGAACCCCGCGGCGATCAGCAACGCCCGCCGTACCAGCGGCAGATCGACCTCACGCCAGGCGCGCAGCGGCGATGCGCCGAGGACGGCGGCAGCCTCGCGCAGCCGTTCGTCCACGGCCCGCAGGACCGGCAGCATGGTGCGTACGACGAACGGGACGCCGACCAGTGCCTGGGCGAGCGGCACCAGGATCCAGGAGGCCCGCAGATCCAGTGGCGGCTCGTCGAGGGTGATCAGGAAGCCGAAGCCGACGGTGACCGCGGAGACCCCGAGCGGCAGCATCAGCAGCGCGTCGAAGCCGCGCACCAGCCGCCCGGCCCTTCGGGTGAGCGCGGCCGCCGCGAGCCCGCCGACGGCCACCGCGATGGCAGTGGCGGCCAGGGCGTACTGGAGGGAGTTCCACACCGCTTCGATGGGCGGCACCAGGAAAGCCCCGCCGCTCACGTCCATCCGGCCAAGTGCGCGGTAGTAGGCAAGGCCGTATCCGCCGGGGGTGTCGAAGGAGCGCTCGACCAGCACCGCCAGCGGCGCGATGAGCAGCAGGGCGATACCGGCGAGGACCGCGGCGAGCAGTGCCCACTGGCCCGCCCCGCGCGGCCGGCGCGCGGTCTGCGCCGGGTCCACCAGGCGCAGTGCGCTTTCCCGCCGCCGTACCGTCCGTGCGTGCACGGCGAGGATCATGCCGACCGCGGCGAACTGCACCAGAGTGAGCACGGCCGCCGTGCGCAGGTCCAGCAGGTGGGCCGTCTGACGGTAGATCTCCACCTCGAGGGTGGCGAAGGTGGGACCGCCGAGGATCTGCACCACACCGAACGAGGTGAAGGTGAACAGGAAGACCATCAGAGCGGCGGCTGCCACGGAAGGGCCCAGCGCCGGCAGCGTCACGCTGCGCCAGGCCGCGAAGCGTCCGGCGCCGAGCACCCGGGCGGCCTCCTCCTGGCGCGGGTCGAGCTGGGACCAGAGGCCGCCCACGGTCCGTACGACGACCGCATAGTTGAAGAAGACATGCGCGAGCAGGATCGCCCAGACAGTGGTGTCGAGGCGTACGCCCCAGAGTTCGTCGAGCAGCCCGCCGCGTCCGAGCAGCGCCAGGAACGCCGTACCGACGACGACCGTCGGCAACACGAACGGAACCGTGACCACGGCCCGCAGCACCCGCTTGCCGGGGAAGTCGAGACGGGCGAAGACATAGGCGCCGGGCAGTGCGATCAGCAGGGTGAGCGCGGTGGAGGCGAACGCCTGCCAGGTGGTGAACCACAGCACGCGCAGCAGTTCGGGGCGGCCGAGTACCTCGCCGATCCGCCCGAACTGCCATACCCCGTCGGCCTTCAGCCCGCGTCCGACGATCGCGGCGACGGGGTAGGCGAAGAAGAGTGCGAAGAACGCGACGGGCCCGGCCAGCAGAGCCAGCCGCGCCGCGTTCCCGCGTACGGTTCCGCTTACTTCAGGACGAGCGAGGACCACGACTGGACCCACTGCTCACGGTTCTTGGCGATCGTGTCGGGGGCGACGGTCGCCGGCTTGTCGACGACCACTCCGTGCTCGGTGAACAGGGCGGGCAGCTTCGCGTCCTTGACCACCGGGTTCACGAACATGTTGAGCGGCATGTCCTCCTGGAACCGCTTGCTGACCAGGAAGTCCAGCAGGGCCTTGCCGCCCGCCTCGTTCTTCGCACCCTTCAGCAGACCGGCGAACTCGATCTGGCGGAAGCAGGTGCCGGTCGCCACCCCGGTCGGTGCCTCGGCAGGCTTCGGGTCGGCGTAGAGCACCTCGACCGGCGGGCTGGAGGCGTACGAGACGACGAGCGGGCGCTCCGCCTTGGCCTTCTTGCCGCCGGCGGATCCGGAGAACTCCTCGTTGTACGCCTGCTCCCAGCCGTCGACGACCTTGACCCCGTTGCTCTCGAGCTTCTTCCAGTAGCTCTGCCAGCCGTCCTCTCCGTACGTGGCGACCGAGCCGAGCAGGAAGCCGAGGCCGGGCGACGAGGTGGCCGCGTTCTCGACGACGAGCAGGTTCTTGTAGGCCGGCTTGGCGAGGTCGTCGAACGTCCGCGGCGGCGCGAGCTTCTTGTCGGCGAAGTACTTCTTGTCGTAGTTCACGCAGATGTCGCCGGTGTCGACGGGGGTGACGCGGTGCTTGTCCTTGTCGAGCTGCACCTCGCCCGCGACCTGGTCCAGGCCCTTGGCCTCGTACGGCGTGAACAGGTCGTTGTCGAGCGCGCGCGACAGGAGGGTGTTGTCCACGCCGAAGAAGACGTCGCCCTGCGGGGAGCCCTTGGTGAGGATCTCCTTGTTGAGGGCCGCCCCCGCGTCCCCGCTCTTGAGCACCTTGACCGTGTAACCGGTCTGCTGGGTGAACTCCTTCAGTACGGCCTCCGAGGCCGCGAACGAGTCATGGCTGACCAGCGTCACGGTCTTGGACTTGCCCTCGCCGGCGTCCGACGAGTCCTTGGCCTCCCCGCCGCAGGCGGCGAGGCCGGCGACGCCAAGGGCACCGACGAGTGCGGTGCCGACGGCACGGCGAAGCTGGCTGTTCATGATGGTGCTGACTCCCTACGCCGGTATGACCCGGATCAGGTCCGAGGGTCTGCGGCCGCGTGCCGCACTCTCAGCGCTGTGTGCGCTCCCCTGTCGGAATGTTCATTGTTCATTTGTGCGAATGCACGGGCACACTATCAGCCATGGCCGACGGGCCCTCCCGACGCCCGGATCAGCGCTCGGACGCCGCCAGCTGTCCGCACGCCCCGTCGATCTCCTGGCCACGGGTGTCCCGGACGGTGACCGGCACGCCATGGGCCGCGATGGCCTCGACGAACGCCTTCTCGTCCTCGGGGCGCGACGCCGTCCACTTCGACCCCGGGGTCGGGTTGAGCGGAATCAGGTTCACATGGACCCGCTTGCCCTTGAGCAGACGGCCGAGCAGATCGCCGCGCCACGCCTGATCGTTGATGTCGCGGATCAGCGCGTACTCGATGGAGATCCGGCGGCCGGACTTGTCCGCGTACTCCCACGCGGCGTCGAGGACCTCGCGGACCTTCCAGCGGGTGTTGACCGGAACCAGGGTGTCACGCAGCTCGTCGTCGGGGGCGTGCAACGAGACGGCGAGGCGGCACTTGAAGCCCTCGTCGGCGAAGCGCAGCATGGCCGGGACCAGACCGACGGTGGAGACGGTGATCCCGCGCTGGGAGAGGCCGAGGCCGTCCGGCTCGGGGTCGGTGAGACGGCGGACGGCGCCGACGACCCGCTTGTAGTTGGCCAGCGGCTCGCCCATGCCCATGAAGACGATGTTGGACAGCCTGGCCGGACCGCCGGGCACCTCTCCGTCGCGCAGAGCGCGCATACCGTCGACGATCTGGTGCACGATCTCGGCGGTCGACAGATTGCGGTCGAGGCCCGCCTGTCCCGTCGCGCAGAACGGGCAGTTCATCCCGCAGCCCGCCTGGGAGGAGATGCACATCGTGACCCGGTCGGGATAGCGCATCAGCACGGACTCGACGAGGGTCCCGTCGTGCAGTCGCCACAGCGTCTTGCGGGTGGTGTCGGCGTCGCACGAGATGTGCCGTACGACGGCCATGAGGTCGGGAAGCAGCTCGCTGGCGAGCTTCTCGCGCGCGGCGGCGGGGATGTCGGTCCACTGGGCCGGGTCATGGGCGTATCGCGCGAAGTAGTGCTGCGAGAGCTGCTTGGCGCGGAACGGCTTCTCGCCGATCGCGGCCACGGCGTCCTTGCGCTCGGCTGGTGTGAGGTCGGCAAGGTGCCGCGGGGGCTTCTTGGCTCCGCGGGGGGCGACGAAAGTGAGTTCTCCGGGCTTCGGCATGGTCTTATCAGTGTCGCAGACGGAATCTCATGACCTGCGGGCCTTGACGCCCGGAGTGGGCATTGACAGTCGTTGGTGGTCACTGCCAGGCACCCTCGGACGGCCCACAGGCGGCCCAGCCCGGAGTGCGTTCTAGCTGGCCAGCAAGCCAAGGAGAAGCGCGAACGACACCGCTGGAGCCGTGGACCACGCATGGCGAACCTCTCCCCCGCGTGTGGTCTCTCTGCCGAACCAGGGCTTCCGGGATCTAGACTCGAACATGTGTCCGAACAAGTTCCTCGCCTGGAGCGCCTCCGCAGCGTCCGCCAGTGGCTCGCGTGGCAGCTGCGCCGCACTGACGAATCCATCGCAGAGCTCGAGCGTCAGGAGGCAGCCGCTGAGCGTGCGGCACGCACCCTGCCGCCGCGAGAGCCGGAGTGGAAGCTTTCGATGCTACGAGGAGGTGGCAAACCCAGCCCGGACGCGGTGCACACGAGCGACTGCGGCATGGCCGGCAACCCCACGAAGCGGCTGACCCGTGAGCAGGCGCTTAGCGCGCTTACACAGGACGGCATCACGGCGTGCCCGTACTGCCGGCCAGACACGGACCTCGGTGTGCTGTGAACCGGGAACCGTCGCAGCCTGAGGGCATGGGCCCAACACCGATCGTTGTGCACCGGGCGACTGTGAACGGCGGCCGGCGGGTGACGGTCCGCGGCCAGATAGTGGGCCTCGCCCACAGTGACGCCGACCTGATCGAGTTCCTGCGGCGAGCGGGCCTGGCGGACGCGTGGGAGGCACTGGACGATCCGCGATGGGTGGAGTGGCGGGGCGGTCGGCCGTACGACCTGGCTTAACCGGGAAGCGGCACCCCTCCCGACTGTGCCTCTTGTTGCGCAGGAACTTGTGCGGCCCCTGCCGCGCCTTGGAAGGCCCGCTCCGAAGCCCTCGCGGCCAGTAGCGGGAGGGTTGTCGGTGGTCGTTGTTGGTCGCTCCGGGCCACTGTTCGACGGCCCACAGACGGCCCGAGGGGCATGGAGACACGCGGCTCCGGATGGCGTGGCCGGACTGGCGAGCCACCCCGGTCGGGATGGCCTGGCCTGTCCTGCAGGTGCTGAGCCCCTGGGATCGATGTCCTGGCTGCGGACCCGAAACTTCAACTTCGGAATGGTGAGAGGCGCCTCAAGCGGGCGCGCAACGGTCTATCGGCCACAGCAGCTGTGGGGTGGCCGTGTTGGAGCGGTCCGTTCGATCAGGAGTGGCGGTGCCGGCTCATAGTTCCCGCTGGCGCCTGCGGCAGTAGTCGGCCGCTGGACCTGCTCCGATCTCCTCGTACAGCGCGGCTGCCTCGCCGAACATCCTCCGCGCGCTATCTGCATCGCCCCGCAGCCGGGCGATGTTGGCCAGGCTGTCCAGGGCGTCGGCCTGGCCGTGCCGGGCACCGATGCTGCGGTAGAGAGCCAGTGCATCGGCGGCGTGCTGCTGGGCTGTCTCCAGATCGCCCCGCAGCCGGACGATGTCGGCCAGGCCATCCAGGGCGTTGGCCTGGCCGTGCCGGTCACCGATGCTGCGGTAGAGGGCTTGGGCGTCGGTGGCGTGCTGCTGGGCTGTCTCCAGATCGTCCCGCTGCCGGGCGATTGCGGCCAGGCTGTGCAGGGCGTTGGCCTGGCCGAGCCGGCTACCGATGCTGCGGTAGAGGGCTTGGGCGTCGGTGGCGTGCTGCTGGGCTGTCTCCAGATCGCCCCGCAGCCGGACGATGATGCCCAACGTCCGCAGGGCGTTGGCCTGGCCGTGCCGGGCACCGATGCTGCGGTAGAGAGCCAGGGCTTCGACGGCGTGCTGCTGGGCTGTCTCCAGATCGCCCCGCAGCCGGACGATGTCGGCCAGGCTGTCCAGGGCGTTGGCCTGGCCGTGCCGGTTACCGATGCTGCGGGAGAGGGCCAGGGCTTCGGCAGCGTGCTGCTGGGCTGTCTCCAGATCGCCCCGCAGCCGGACGATGACGGCCAGGCTGTCCAGGGCGTTGGCCTGGCCGTGCCGGTTACCGATGCTGCGGGAGAGGGCCAGGGCTTCGGCAGCGTGCTGCTGGGCTGTCTCCAGATCGCCCCGCAGCCGGACGATGACGGCCAGGCTGTCCAGAGCGTTGGCCTGGCCGTGCCGGTTACCGATGCTGCGGGAGAGGGCCAGGGCTTCGGCGGAGTGCTGCTGGGCTGTCTCCAGATCGCCCTGGAGCCGGGCGATGTGGGCCAGGCCATCCAGGGCGTTGGCCTGGCCGAGCCGGCTACCGATGCTGCGGTAGAGGGCCAGCGCATCGGCGGAGTGCTGCTGGGCTGTCTCCAGATCGCCCCGCCGCCGGGCGATGCTGGCCAGATTCCGCAGGGCGTTGGCCTGGCCGTGCCGGTCACCGGTGCTGCGGTAGAGGTCCAGCGCCTCGGCGGAGTGATCAAGGGACTGGGTGTGAGCGAGGGTTTGGATGTCGCGGAGTTCGGTGGCGATGGCGTGGGCCGCGACGCGGGCGTCCTGAGCCAGTCTTTGTTGATGTACGGCTTCGGCGCGGGCGGTCACCGACAGACTGGTGGTAGGGAGAGGCGAAGTGCGGGGGGGCACCGTGGTGACAGTGGATGAGTCGTCGCGGACTCGGTCAGCAGAGGGTGAGGGTGCCCAGGTGGCTTTCTGCTCTGCCAGGGAGGCGCGAGTGAGCTGGAGGAGAGCCATGCAGCGCTGGTCGGGGCAGTTGCGTGCTGCGGTGAAGCCGGCTTTCACATGCTGGTCAGCGGTGTAGAGGTCCCAGGCGAAAATGGCGCGTTCGGCGTGGAGTCGGTGGACGTGGGCGGTGATGTGGGGGTCGTGGTCGGCGCGCTCAAGAGCTAGGTCTGCTTGGTCAGCGGAGCGGGACCATTCGGAGAGGCATGCGGCGACCTGGGAGCTCAGGCGGTGCAGATGAGCCTCGCGGAGCCGGGCAGGGACGGCGTCGGCCAAGGGCGGGAGCGGTAGCGCGTCACAGACGGCAAACGTTTGGGTGGATCCGTGAGGTTCAGCTGGGGGCTCGCTTCCCTCAGCAGTGGGCTCGGTCAGGCGGCGGGCGTCCGCGAGTAACTGTTCTGCGCGGGGGAAGTCGCCGGTGTTGACGAGGGCTTCGGCCAGGGCGCAGAGCAGTTCCCCAGTAAGGGGGTCGTCCGTCTGGAGGGTCTCCAGAGCTGTGGTCCAGTGTGTGGCGGCTTCGGCGTAGTGGCTTCGGCGCCACGCGGCCTGCCCGGCGAGCAGCGTGGCCGCGCGCACTCCGGGATGGTCGCCCTCCCGGTACGCGGTCAGGGCCAGGTCGGCGTGCTCGTATGCGGTCGTGTGGTCTCCTCGGGTGGAGGCGAGGTGGGCGCGGGTGAGGTTGGCGTCCGCGTAGACGATGGGGAGGGTGTGGCGGATCGCGGGGGCGGCGAGGGCGCCGTCGGTGAGCAACTGGAGGTAGAGGCCGTCGACCGGGTCGGACCTAAGGGCGCGGGCCAGCGCCTGGGTCCAGCTGGCGGTGTGCCTGTTGTCGCCGAGGGCAAAGCGGTGGTGTGCGGCCTCCACGCTGAACGCGCCCTCGGCCAGCGCCTCGTGGTATTCGGCTGCTGTTGAGTGCAGTTGTGGGAGGGTCCGCTCATTCGGGACGCGGTGGGTGTCGTCCTCGGTGAGAGCGGCCAGCAGCCAGTCACGGATCGTGCGGTGCAGCTGCCATTGCCCGGGGGTACCGGGCAGTTCCCGTATGCATGACATACGGCTGAGCGGTTCGAACCAGTCGTCATTCCCGGCCTGCGGCGGCGAGCCTGGGCCGAAGGCCACAGTGTGCAGGGCCTGGGGCGTGAAAGGGCCCAGTACCGCCGCCGCCTGCAGGAAACGCTTGTTGCGGTCGCTGATACGGGCCATCACATGGGTGCGCAGCCAGTCCTGGCGGTCGCCGCGCGCCAGTTCCTCCAGATCCACGGCTACGGCCCCGGTTGCCGACGTGCCGTCGACCGCGGCATCGTCGAGCAGTACGCCGGTGAGCGCGTCGGCGATCCAGGCGATTTCCGCAGGCATCCCCTGACTGCGTTCGGTGAGCACCCCTGCCAGGTCCTCCGGTCCGGGCAGGCCGCGCCGGGACAGGTACGCGCGGGTGTCGGCCGCCGTCCACGGCGTCAGTTCGTGCAGCTCGTACCGGCCGCTATCGGTGTCTTCGCGCCAGGAATCGGGGACGGCGGTGCCTGCCAGCACGACCCGCAGCCGTGGCGCACGGTCGATCACCTGCTCCAGTACGCCGGCGAACCAGCCGCCGACGCCCAGCGGCTGTTCGGGCCGGTGCCGCTCGGCCTGTATGTCGTCGAAGTACATCAGCCACTCGCACGTGTCCATCAGCAGCACGCACCGTCGCCGACGCACCGCACGGGCCACGGCCAGCAGGTCCCGCACCCAGCCCGCACGCCGCTCGCCCTGCGTCAGCGTGCCCGCGGTAACCGTCACCGGAGAGTCAACGATCACTGCACCGCGGCTCGCCCACTGCCAAACCCGCACCGACCACGTCCGCGGTATGCCGATCGCCTCGGCCTGCTGGACTGCCCAGCGCCGCCGCCACCACGGAGCACCGGCCGCCAGCGCCGCGCCGAGCTGGCGCAGCAGCACCAGCGCGGCCTGCTCACCGCCTTCAGCCTTGGCTGCCATGCCGGCCCGCAAGCTCGCGGCATCCAGCAACCGGACGCAGGAACCCGGCAGTGGTGGGGCGGCAACCCGTGCCAGCAGCGTGGACTTGCCCATGCCGGACACCCCTGTAAAGACCAGCACCCGAGCCCGGCCGTCGCCGTCCAGCAACCGTTGAGCTGCCTCAAGCGCCGCCCGACGGTCGGTGAACAGCCCCCCAACATCACCCATGGCGCCCCCACCCACCAACGACACTCATCAGCCTTCCCCTTGGCTGATTCCCCAACATCGTGACAGGTCCCCGGGGGACAATGAGGATGAAACGAGGAATGCCGGGCGAGGACCGTCACCACGCGTCCCGCAGACCAGAGGAGTCGCTGATGCTCGGTCCCAAGACCGTGGCCGCTGCCGGGGTAGGGGTAAGCGTCGCTACCGGCATCGTCACCAACCTCATCACCAGCCAATGGAGCTGGTCCCTGGCGGCCGCCCTAGCTGTGCTGGTTGTCGCTGGCGTCGCCATCGCCGTGCAAAGCAGCGGGAGCGGCGCTCCGAACCGTAGCCGGGTACACCAGCGGGCGAACCGCCACGGCCTCATCTCCGGTTCCGGCGCCACGGCACGTGACGGCGCCTCCGTGAACCAGAAAGCCACCCGCGCAGGGCGCATCACCGACTCGCCCGCCCTCAGCCGCGGCTCCGACGCCCGCCAGAGTGCAAGCCGAGGAGGCGAAATCACCAACTCCCCCTTGGACGCGAGCTGAAGGTTGCTGCACGTCAACGGATGATGCGCCGGGTACGGGATCGCCGTGTCGCCTTCGTCGCAGGCAGCTGCGTCGGCGTCGGCGTCGGCGTCGGAGCAGCAGACGACAGCTCCGCGGCACGGCCAAGGACGGCAGGCTCTTCTTCAATGAGCGTGGGGGACTGCTGGGCAGTTCCAGTGGTCAGCGGCGTGATCACGCTGGTCCGGCTCCGTGCCCCCGGCAGGATTCGAACCTGCGCACACGGCTCCGGAGCGCCTTTGATCACCGAGGGCCTGCTGCCGATACCGGCGTGAACGGTGGAGATGGCCGGAGAGCCAGCCCGTCGTGATCCCGACATGCATATGCCCGGGCTGAGCCGCAGGCTGGTGCCATAAGTCGCACTGTCGGACGGAGATGGCATGAAGGTAGTGGCGGCCGATCATGTGGCTGGACCGGGCCCCTGGTGGACAGCGCATTCGGCGCTGGGCGCGGCAACGGCACCCCTGGCGACGCCTGGGGTATGCGCCGGGCTGATAAACGCGGCCTGTCAGCTTTCGTCATGATCAAGAATGTGTCCCGACCGGTTGCCGCTGCGCGGCGGCCGTATCTGATCGTGAATCCCCGTTCGGGGGGAGGGAAGGCGAGCCGGTTCCGGATCGTGGAAAAGGCCCGGGCCTTGGGGGCTCAGGTCCTCCTGCTCGATCCATCCCAGCCGCAGGACCTGGCGGTGCTGGCCCGACGCGCGGTGGATGACGGTGCGGATCTGCTGGGGGTGGCCGGCGGAGACGGCACGCAGGCACCCGTCGCCAGGGTGGCCGCGGAGAGCGGTCTTCCCTTCGTGGTCATTCCGACCGGTACCCGCAACCACTTCGCATTGGACCTCGGCCTGGACCGAAAGGACCCCTCGGCCGCGCTGCGGGCCCTCACCGACGGCGTCGACCTGCTCGTGGATCTGGGCTTCGCCGGCGAGCGGGCCTTCGTCAACAACGTGTCCTTCGGCGCATACGCCGCCCTGGTGCAGGACCCGGCCTACCGAGAGGACAAGATCGGCACCATGATGCGGATCCTCCCGGAGTTCCTGGCCCGCCACGAGGGCCCACAACTGGTGATACGGGCCGGGCGGCCGACCGCGGACCGGCCAGACGCCGTGCTGGTCAGCAACAACCCCTACCGGGTGGGTGACCCGGCCGGCCTTGGCATGCGCGTCCGGCTGGACTCGGGATCCTTGGGACTGCTGGCCGCCAGGGTGGACACCCCCGCCGAGGCGGCCGCCATGCTGCGCAGTAGGCACGCCCCGGGCCTGACCCGGTTCACCACACGCGATGACATCGTCGTCGACGCCGACACCCCCGTCGTCCCCGTCGGGCTGGACGGTGAAGCCGTGATGCTGCCGACTCCTGTGCGGTGCCGGATCAGCCACCGGTCGCTGCGGATACGTGTTCCCCGCCACCGGTTCGGCCTCGCGCTCCCCGGACGGCCGGTGGGCTGGGCCTTGACCCGGCGGGCGGCAGCAGCCGTCAGGCCCCGGCCGGATCCCAAGCAGCGAGGACGATCGGCATGAACTCAAACCCAAAGGCGCACAGGCCGGCCGGTGCGCCTTTGCCGGGCGTGCCCCAGCACCTGAAGGCCCCCATCCCACCCGAGGTCGTCCTCGCCCGGCTGCGGACATCACAGGACCGGATCGCCGACGCGATCACCTCGTTCGCCGGGAGCCTCCAGTTCGTCTACATCCACGTCACATGGTTCGGGGTGTGGATCGCGGTGAACCTGGGTGCTTTCGGCAAGGCGGCAGTCTTCGACCCCTACCCCTTCGGGCTGCTCACCATGATCGTAAGCCTGGAGGCGATCTTCCTGTCGACCTTCGTCATGGTCAGCCAGAACCGGCAGGCCGCGCGGGAGAACGTCAGGGCGGACCTGGACTTCGAGAACAACGTCCGTTCCGAAGTGTGGTCGGCGCACATCGGGAAGCAGCTCGGCATCGACCCGGAAAGCATCGAGCGGCAGGTACAGGAGATTCTCAGGCAGAGCAGGGACGCGATGAGCGGCACTACGACCGGCCAGCCCCCCGACCCCCGAGAGCTCTAGACCAAATACGCTGCGTCGCCCGCGCAGTCCAAGGCCCCGGTGCCCTTCGCCAGGCTGCCCAGCTACGCCCGGTGCGGGACCGGGCCCCGAGCCGGAGCGCGCCCCCGCCGGAGGCATCAATCCTTGACGCGTAGCCGACGGATCAGGCCGCGTTTGCCCCATCGAGCCCCAGCTCCTCAGGCGTGCGGGCTGGAGCCGGGAGGAGATAGGGGCGCAGGCCCGGGGCGACGGGCGCGCGACGCCGCCTTGGGCCGCGGCGGAAGCGCCCTAGAGGCGGTAGGAACTTGTACCGCCCTCTAACCAAGTACGCCTGACACCAGGTGCGAAAAGATGCCGTGGCACGCTTGTGCGTGACCACGAGCACGAGAAGGGAGAGCGCGTGTCGCAGGAGGCCAGCCCTCGCGGAACCTTCCTCAAGATCGCCGATGTGGTGAGAGCGGAAATCGACGCCAAGCCAGAAATGGCCGAGCTGCCGTCAGCTGCGGAGCTCATGCGTGAGCATGGCGTCTCACGTGGTGTCGCGCTGCGTGTTTTCGACGTCCTGGAGAAGGAGGGGCGGGCAGAGCGGGTGCCTGGAGGCCGGTGGCGCGTTATTCGGCCGGGGCAGGAACGGGACCGCCGACCGCTGGCCGAGCTAGTCGCTGAAGTGATTCGTTCGGACAACCTCAACGTGGGAGACAAGTTCCCCAGCGCAAGCACCCTGGCTACGCGTTTCGGTGTCTCACGGCCAACGATGGCCAAAGCGCTCGACAAGCTCGAAGCAGCCGGCCTGCTGTCGGCGAGCCAGCAAGGGAAGCAACGAACGGTACTGGCCCTGCAGGGCCGAGGGGAGAGTTCGTAACGTGAGCAGCACGGGACTGACCGAATGGGCCTACGCGCTCGCGGAGTCGTTGCTCGCCGAGCCGCTACCGCGGCGATGGGCGCACTCACTCGGGGTCGCCGAGCGGGCTCGGAACATCGCGCCAATCATGAGCGCCGATGCCGAGCTGCTGGAGGCCGCGGCGGTGCTTCACGACATCGGTTACTCACCCGACCTCGCCAAAACCGGATTCCATCCGCTCGACGGCGCCCGGTACCTGCAGGACATCGCCAATGCTGACGTGCGCGTGATCCGCCTCGTGGCCCATCACTCCTGCGCTTGGATGGAAGCTGAGGCCCGGGGACTGCGCGAGGAGTTGGAGTCCGAGTTCCCCCGGGAGCGTCCGGAGCTCTCCGACGCGCTCTGCTTCTGCGACATGAACACGACACCGGACGGGACCCCAACGAATCCCGTCGACCGCATCAACGAGATCGCGGGGCGGTACGGGCCAGACAGTCTCATCGGCATGTTCATCCGGCGCGCTGAACCGGAAATCCTGGCCTGTACGGCCCGCGTACTTGAACGGGTCGCCGCGGTGAAGCGTCAGCCGATGTAGGGGGCCGCACGCTTCCGGTCCATGGCGTGCTCGATCCGGAGCCGCATCGTGGGGTGGATGTCGAGTTCTGCCAGGTCCGCTGGGGCAACCCAGCGGACCTGTGTCGTCTCGTTGCTCGTACGGACCTCCCCGCCAACCGGCCGGGCGCGGAAGCAGATACTGAACTGCTGCCGTGCTTCGCCGTCGTCGTACAGCATCACGTGACCGGGGTCCGTGTAGATCCCCGACATGTCGATGACTTCGGCCTTGATGCCGGTCTCTTCCCACACCTCGCGCACGACGGTGTCGCTGATGGACTCACCGACATCGTGACCGCCGCCCGGGAGTGCCCAACGGCCGTTGTCGGAACGCTGGATCACCAGCACCTCGCCAGCGTCGTTCTGCACGAACGCGACGACAGATGGCACCACCGAGTTGGCCGGCGGAGCGTCGGGGTCGTGAAGGTAGTCGATGCGTCCCATGCTCAAGCTCCCGTGAGGTCATGATCCGTCACCTGGCGCGCGCCTCCCCAGGTCTGTTCGATGCTATTCGCGTACGTGTCGAAGAGGCCGCCGCCCGGGAGGCGTCGCAGGTGCAGGACGGGCGCCATGTACGCGCCGATGCCGTAAACGTGGGTATTCACGAGCATCTCGTCGTCGGCCCGGAACAGTGAGTTGTAGAGCGTCGCGTCATGCAGCCGGAAGCCGATGTCCGGGTGGCTCTTGAACAGTGGGCGGTAGTTCATCAGGGCGTTGCGAATCTTGCCGTCCATGATCTGGTGCCCCTCGTCTATGCCGCGCTGCTTGACGGCTGCACAGTCCGGGTCTCCGAGCAGGATGCGCACCTGCGCGTTCCCCAGAACCTTGGCCTTGAGTAGATCGTGGAAGAGCGGGTCCTCCGAGAGCCACAGGCCGGAGTAGACGAGCACGTCGATGTGCGATTGGGCCCGCCCGTAGATCTCCCGCCACAGGCCGGCGGGCACCATGTGCCGATGCGGGTAGACCGTCACGATCTCCGCTTTGCTCAGGTCGGTCGCGCTGTCCACCGTACGGGAGTCTTCCCACAGAGTCGTCACCTCGACTTTGAGCACGGACGCCGTCGCGTACTGGTGCCGCCGATAAGGGACTTTCCCCTGCGTGATCCAGCGCTCAACCGTCTTCGGGTTGACCTCGATCGCTTCGGCCAGGTCCTGCACGTTCATGCCTTGCGCCAAGAGAGCAGACCGTAAGCGCTCGTTGGACATCTCAACCCCCGGTGGGACGTCTAGGGACTTCCCGACCGTAGCGAGATGACCCCCAGGTGTCCACACGTGGGGTAAACAACGCCCCTCACCTGCACCGATTCTGATTGAACGCCAAGAAGTCCCGGCGCGAAAACCGGAGAGTTCGCCGTCAGGCTTGACGGAGCTCGATGCGATACCTGTAATAGAGGTACTGCATTGGCAACTCAGGTCGATTGCGGGTCTCAGCCGCATCTGAGAGGGCCTTCTTTGGGCTGCTCGGAAGCGCTGCTCAACAACTGGACAGCGTGATCCACCGCAGCACCACGGCCGTGACGACGCCGGCCGAGGCGAGTGGAGACCAGCCGACCGAGACCGGGCCCGCGTCACAACCGGGCCCCACGCCCCGTGCAGGGGGACACGCCATCGGCTCTAAAGAACCGCGTGGCCGACATTGACGCCGCATACGCCCCGGGAACCAGACCTCGCCAGGGTCAGCGGCACCACGCGAATGGGAGGTCTGAACGACTGCGCAGCAAACGCTGCGGCCGGTTGCCTCCGCTGCTCGTCTCCTACGAGCAGCGCTGAGGGGAGCCGGAACTGCTGGTTCTAACGGCCTGCGGCCCCGGTGGTAGGACACCGGGGCCGCTGTGTTGAGCCGTTCCTACGTGAGAGGAACACCACTCATGAGGCACATCGGTGCTGTTCAGGCGGTTGTTACCGCCGCTGAGTTCGACCGCGAGCCCACGCCCGCCGAGCTGGACGCGATCGAGCTGGAGATGCCCGTCATCACGGCGGAGCTGGAGCTGCTGGACGCGCAGATCACGACCCTGGACCGCACGCCGTCGCCGCTGGACGTGCGCCGTATCCGGCGGGCCCGCCGACGGGTGCTCGCCGCCCGCCGTGAGCTGACCAACCGGGGCATCGCGGGTTCGTCGGAGGTGGCCTAATGGCCGCCACGTTCACGGCGCAGATGGCGCGCCGCCGGGGCCGGTGGCGTCTGTATGTGGTGCTGCTGAACACGCGGGCGCCGTGGCCGCAGCGGGACCTGGGTGGCAGCACGGTGGTGCCGACTGTTCAGGAGCGTTCACGGGCGCTGAACGCGCTCGGCTACGCGCTCACCGACGGTGCGCGGTGGGAGTGGACCGAGGACAGCGAGACTCCTGACGCCCCGTCGTCGGCGGTGCTGCTGATCGCGTCGGCCGCGGTACGGGGGGCGACGTGATGAACAGTGTTCAGATCCGTTCAGCCGAGCGTGCTCTGTCGGTCGGGACGTGGATGATCGTGGCCGGGGCGATGCTCTACTCGATCCTCACGGTCACCCCGCTCGCCGCCCGGCACACCCCCGATGAGTGGGACTGGACCGCGCCGATTCTGCCGCTGGTGGTGGACGCTGCGGTCGTCATTGTGGTCCGTCTCGATGCCGTCCTGGCGCGGCTGGGCGGGCACGGTGGCCGGTGGCCGGCGGTGCTGCGGTGGATGACCGGCTGCATGACCCTCGCGCTCAACGTGGCCGACTCCGCGCTGAGGAAGGACCTGGTCGGCGTGGCCGTGCACGCGGTCGCGCCGCTGCTGCTGATCGTTACGGCAGAGACCGGGCTCGCCTACCGGCGCGCGATCGCCGCGGCCGTTGCACGGTTGGAGGCGGAGCAGCGCACCGAGCGGACGGCAAGAGAGAGGGCCGCGACCGAGCGCCGGGAGGCGGCCGAGCAGCGGGCCCGCGAGGACCGCGAGCACGCCGCGACGCTGGCTCGTGAACAGCGCGAGCACGAAGCCCGCCTCGCCCGTGAACAGACCGAGCGGGAGCAGGCGGCACGGCGCGAGGAACGCGAGCAGGCCGAGGCCCGCGAGCGTGCCGAGCGGGAAGCACGTAAGCGCCGAGAACGCGAGCGTGAACAGCAGCAGCGTGAGCGTGAACGCCTCGAACGCGAAGCCGCACAGCTCCGCGAGGCGGAGCGGCTGGCACGGGAGCAGGCGGCCCATCGTGATCAGGCGGAGCGGGGGGAGCGGGCCGCGCGTGAACGCGCCGCACTGCTCGCCGGCGGCCCGGTGAACGAGAAGCTGCCCGAGGAGCGTGCCCGGCGCATCGTGCACGCCGCCTTTGGTGAGCAGATGCCGGTGCGGGCGGCTGCCGACCTGTGCGGCTGGTCTGTCGGCTGGGTCTCCACCCGGTACCAAGAGCACCGCGACACCGCCGCCGGCCGGACGCTCGAAGGCTCGACACCGTGAGCACACTGCCGGTCTACCGGTGGCGTCTCGCACCGGACGGCTACGCCACCTACCGCCAACTGCGGGCCCTGGGGCTGCGGCCCGGCGGGCAGGGCGTCGTCGCCGAACTGCAGCGGCCGCGCCGCCGGCGCGGGCCGCTGACCGCGTACCTGTACCGGATCGATCTGGCCGTGCCGGTGCGGCCGATGACCCCGGCCAAGCGTGCGGCTCTGGCGAAAGCGAATGCCGCGCAGAGGATCTGCCCGAACTGCCGCAGGGATGCCGGGTATCGCATCCCGCGCTCGCGCGGCATGTGCGGCACCTGCATCCACCACCAGGAACAGCGCACTTACCGACGACACCGTGAGGAGAGTTCCGTATGACCGGCACGACGACCGAGAACACGTCCGCCGCCCCGGCCCTGGTCACGTTCCACTGGGTGATGACCGTGCAGGCCCAGACCACGACCACCCTGTCGAACACGGCCCAGGTCCCGTCCGGTACCAGCCGCAGCCACGTCTACAGCACCCTGCGCGCCCACGCCGCCCGCGAGCTCGGCTCGTCCGACTTCGTGGTCCTGTTCTTCGCTCTGGAGCCGGACCGGCTCTGACCTGCACCACCTCGCCCAGCAGGGCCCGGACGCATCGCTTTGGACGGCACGCGTTCCGGGCCCTGCTGTTCTCCCGCTAAGGAGTGCACTCAGCATGGCCGACACCACCATCACTGCGGTAGCAGCCCCCGAGGCCGCACCAGGCATCCCTCCCCAGCAGCCACCCGACATCACACCCCCGGCGGCTGCTGCCGAGGTGGACCACAGGCCCGGCGGCTGGCCGGTCGTCCCCCTCGCGGTGACCGGTACGAACACCACCGCATCCCTGCTCGCGGCTGCTTCGCTGGTCGGCGGACCGGCCGCTCTCGCCGTCGCCGCCACCGGCGCGGTCGTCATCGCCGCGACGGCCGCCACTCGCAACCGCCGCGGCCAGCGAGGCAAGACCAAGACCGGCCGCGCTGCCCGTACCAGCGCGGCGAGGGGGACAACACCCCGCCACGGCATGGGACGGGTGCTGACGCAGTCCCGTAAGGGGAACGCCGACACCACTAAGGGCGCTGGTCGCGGCGGCCGGGGCAAGGCCGCCCGAAACGCCTCCGGTTCGTCGCTGTCCGGCAGGTCGGGTGTGCTGAACCGCGGCCCGGGACAGACACGAGCGTGGCCCGCAGGTACGGGTTCGGCATCCGCCGCGGACAAGGGCCGTGGGCGGGCAGGGCAGGTCAAGGCGCTGCGGGAGGCACAGCGGCAGGCGTCGCCGTCGCGGGCAGCACGCCGCGCTGAGAGGATCGGCGCGCGCCGTTCGGCAGCCGATGCCCGCCGCGCTGCCAAGACACAGGCCCGTACCGCGTCTCTCGCCCGTAAGGGCCCGGTGGCGCGTGCGGCCGCCAAGGGATTGAGCAAGGCGAGCAAGGCCCGCAGCGGTGCCGTTGACCGGGCCCGGACGGCGCGCGACCAGCGCGCGGCCGGGCAGGTCGGGCAGCAGCGCGCATCGGTACGCAAAGCCCCGGCCCGCAAACGGGCGAGGAAAGCGCTGTGGCGTTCCGCGGCCCGGCTCCAGGGCCGCCGACTGCTCGCCGCTCTCCTCGCGGGGGCGCTCGGCATCGTCGGGATGCTCACCACCCCGCTCGGGCGGAAGCTCGGCTGGGCCTGGCTGCATCACCCCGGCCGCCGCCTCTACGTCCGCATCCTGCGCACCGCCCAGGAACAGCGCCAAGCGCAGGACGAGGAGATCCGCGCGACTCAGCAGGACGAGGAGGCCGCCGCTGATGCGGAGGCGGCCGACGACAGCGCCGGGCAGGTCGGGGACCGGGCGGAGCGCCCGGCCGGCCTCGTTCCTGCATCCACCACCAGCACGAGTGAGGGAGAGAACGTGTCGGGATTCAGGTTCGAGGAGTACGCGGCCGAGATGGAGGCCGCCGCCAACGCATACGACCCGGACGGCTGCATGGAGATCCTCGCCATGGTCGAAGGGCTCCCCGCCGCGCTGACCAGCGTGGCGAACGTGATGAAGATCCTCGCCGAGCGGGCCGACTCCGAGTTTCCGCTGGAGAAGGAGGTCGCGGGCGCCTTCAACGACATCTTCGGTGCGCTGATGAGCGCCGTCGCGGTCGCCGAGGACATGGGCCCGCTGTTCCGGCAGGTCCACGCGCAGGACGTCGCCCGTCACGAGGACCCGCGCAACGGGCCCCAGGCCGAGAAAGGATGGAACGTCTGATCATGACCACCAACACCGCCTCTACGGGGCCGGTGTGGGACTGGGCTGCCGGTCACGGACCCGTGACCGGCGCTCTGTCCGCCACCACCGGATGCCTCGCGGTCGCCACCACCGGCGCCGCCACATCCATGCCGCCCGGCTGGGCGCTTGCCGTCGGCACCGCCGGGGCGATCGGCCACACCATCAGCAGCCTGCGGGAGCGGCTGTCCGCCCGCACCATCGGCATGCGGTCCGCCTCCTGGCTGGTCGGGGCGGGCTGGACGACGTGGGCCATGACCACCGGGCCACTCACGTGGGCCGCCCTCGGCTCGCTCGCCACCGTCGGCGTCGGCATCGCCGCGGCGGCCCGCTCCACCCTCCTTTACGAGGAGGCGCGGGAGCTGGAGGCCATCGCCGTCGCGGAACGGCAGGTCGCCCGCGAACTGTCCGCGGAACGCCGGGCGATCGCCGCGGAGTGGGTCGACCGCGTGCAGCGCGTCTGCAGCGTCACCCTGCGCGTGCTCGCGGTGGAGATGTGGCCCACCGGCACCGGATTCACCATCGACGCCGAACTCCCGCACGGCGGAACCACCTACGACAAGATCGCGGCCTACTCCGCGCAGCTTTCCGCGGATGCCCGGCTGCCGCACGGCTGCACCGCCGTGGCCTCGCAGGGCATCCACCAAGGGCGCGTGCTCATCGACGTGACCACGGTCAACGTGCTGATGGAGGAGCGCGCGTACCCGTCCGACTACACGCCCTTGTCGATCTACACCGGCATCCCGTGGGGCTACCGCACGAACGCGGAAGAGATCTGCGTTCACCTGCGCGAACAGTGCGCGCTCGTGGTCGGGCCGACCGGATCCGGCAAGACCAACATGGTCCACGTCATCCTCGCCGGATTCGCCCGCACCACCGACGTCCTGACCTGGGTGATCGACCTGAACGCCGGTTCCGCCGGCCTGCCTTGGGTGCGCCCCGCCCTCGACGCCGACGGAGCGTTCGTGGACGGCATGGCACCGGGTGTGGACTGGCTCGCCTCCACCTACACGGAGGCCATGGCGATGCTGGAGACCGCCCTCGCAGTCGGGCACCACCGCAAGGTCGCCTACCAGGACCTCATGGCCGAGCGGAACACCGACCAGCTCCCCATCAGTGCGAAGATTCCGCAGATCATGCTGGTGATCGACGAGGGCGCGGAGATCCTGACCAGCACCGACCGGACCATGAAGGAGCTCGCGAAGAAGATCCTTGAAGTGATCCGGATGCTGCGGGCCATGGGCATCCGCACCGTGTTGACCGCGCTCGGTGCCACCGGATCCGTGCTCGGCAACCTGATGATCCGCCGCGAGGCCAAGGCCCGCGTCTGCCTGACCGGCGGCGAGGTCGAAGGCATGGATCTGGGCAAGGTGTTCCCCGGCTCCCGCTGTCTCAAGGTCGACCAAGCCCCCTACAAGGGCGCCGGATTCATGGGGACCCCCGAATCCCCCGCCGCGCTGTTCAAGAACTGGCGCATCCTGCCCAACCAGATCCGCGACATCGTCACCGCCACCTCCGACATGCATCCGCGCCTCGACGACATCTCCCGCCAGGCGGCCGGCGACGCCTACGCGAACCGGTGGGACCCCGAGCGCACCGCGTTGATGCGGAACACCACCCACAACCCTGTGGACGACACCGCGCAGCCGACCCGCGCAGCGGGAGGGCTGAACCTCTCCGCCCTCCGCAACGAGCACCCGAAGGCAGGCCCGCCCGTGGTGGACGAGGACGCGCTCGCGCGGAAGTTCCGCGAGGAGATCGACGCTCAGTTCGCCACGGCTCCCGAACCGGGGACGGACGAGCAGGAGCAGCCGCCGGCCGGGCCGAGGCTGAACCTGTCCGCGCTCCCTAGCGGCACCACGGACACCGGACCGGCCTGGCTGCCCGACGCCATCGTCGCGATCCGAGACGCGGGCACGGCAGGCATGAAGCCGTCCGCCGTCGCCGACCACGTAGGCCGCAGCCGGCAGGCCGTCCGCGACGCCCTCAAGGCCGCTGCCGAGCGGGGCGAGCTGGTCTACCGGGACAACGGCCCGCATTCCGTCTACGTCCACCCCGACCACGCCTGAACCCTTGCAGAGCGCTACCGGCTACTGGCTACCGACAACTTGCCACTAGCCAGCAGAACACCCGTTCACTGGCCATGAGAGGCCCTGACAGGCCCTTTCCCGCTTGCCAGTAGCCAGTAGCCAGTAGGCACTACGACCACACACCGTCACCACGACACCTGGCAGCACCCGACATGGCAGGCGCTGTCCTCCGTCTTCCCCGACTGCCCAAGACGCCCAAGGAGGCCGTCATGCGTCACCGCGAACCGCCCGGATTAACCGCCCCTCACATACCCGCCGACCTCTACCGGCAGGCCGAGCGCGAGGGACGTCCCATGGTCATCGTCCAACAGGCCCCGGTGGCAGCCCGGCCCGGCCGGCACTACCTGATGCCGCTCGCCGTCGTCTTCGCGGCCGTCATCGGCATCCTCGGCACCATCGCCGCCGCCATGGCCTTGTACGAACTCGCCATCACCTTCGCGGCCGGACCCATCGGGCTCGGCATCACCTACAAACTCGCCCGCTCCAAGGCCAAATGACGCCCGGGACGGGCCGCCCACTCTCGCCAAAGAAGCGCGGCCCGTCCCGGCTGTCCAGTCCCGTCAAGAGATCTGGAGACCTCCAGCATGACCCAACCGACCATCATCCGACGACAGTCGGGCGCCTTACTCACCACCACGCTTTTGGGGGCGGCGGCGTGAGCACACATCTGCGGACCGCTCTGGACCTGGCGGCAGCGGGCGTGCCCGCACTGCCGCTGCGAGAAGGCAAACTGCCGTTTGGCAACTGCCGGACCTGCGCCGATGGCGCCTGCGGTGGGCGCCCGAACATGAAGAGCGCAGGAGAGTGCCAGTGCCCCGGCGTATGCCACGGATGGGCCGCAGCCACCACCAATCCGGCCGTGCTCACCTCCCCCGCGTGGGTGGCAGCGTGGCGCGAGGCCCAAGCCGTCGCCTACCACCCCGCAGGGGCCGAACTGACCGTCGTGGACCTGGACGACGCCCACGCCATCACCTGGGCCCGTCAGACCCTGCCCGCCACCAGGACCGTTCCAACGACCCGCGGCGAGCACTGGATCTACCTCGGGGCCATGCAGTCGGCCAACAACGTCCGGCCGGGCGTGGACATCAAGTCGCGCAGGGCCTACGCCCGCTGGCTCGGCCCCGGCAGCGGCACCATGACACCCCTGCCGCCGGCCGTCCTCGCCCTGGTCGAAAGGGAAGAGACCACCCCCGCCCCGGGGAGAGTGGTCTCTTCCGTCCCTGAGCGCGCCACCTGGGATGCGACCGTGGCCACCGGATGCCGTCACACCGAGGGCTACGTGCGCACCGGCCTGGAGCGCGGCGTTGCCCTGGTGAGCAGCCGGACCGAGTCCGGGGCCGGGTCACAGGCGTTCGGCGTCGCCCGGTTCCTGGCCGTCCAGCACGCGCAGTGCCCCGGCCCGTGCGGGCTGGAGTACCTGACGGAGCAGATCGTCTCCGCCGCCGTGTCGGTCGACGTGCCCGAGCCGTACGCCCGGCGCGCGGTCGCCAACGGCCTCAACACAGCGCTGGGGAGGCAGGCGTGACAACCTACACCGACCCGCCGGTCGTCATCACCGGCATCATGCCGGGCCTGCCCATTCGGATGACGCTCGTGCCGCCGGTCGCGGACTGGCTCTGCCGTTGCAGTCACCACGAACGCGCCGTTAGCCGCGCCGCCGTCGTCGAACTCACCACGCGAGTGCGCGTCGACCACTGCCCGCACCCCGCCGACGAAGCCGCCGTCGCCAAGACCGTGGACGGGGAAGTCGCCGCCCGCAAGGGCGTCCCCCCTTCTGCTCTTTGCCCTGACCCGCACCCGACCGCTCGGAGCGCGCCTGGAAGGAGGGATGCCGCATGAGTTCTGAGACGGATCTATGGGAGGGGTTCGACCCGCTCGCCGTTGAAGCGATCACCGGCCCGGTGTGGGACGAGCCGGTACCGCTCACCGGTCATCGGGATCTGCCCGGCTTCCCCGTGCACGCCTTGCCCGCCTGGCTGGGCGACATGGTGGCCGCCGTTGCTGAGGAGACCCAGACCCCGGCAGACCTCGCCGGGTGCCTGGCTCTCGCCGTCATCGCCACAGCGGCCGGCGGCCGTGCCATGGTCTGCGTGCGGGGCCGATGGCGCGAACCGGTCAACCTCTACACCGCCGTCGCCCTCGATCCGGGCAACCGCAAGAGCGCCGTGTTCGCCCTCATGACCGAGCCCCTGATGGCCGTGGAGAAGACCCTCGTGGAACTCTCCGGCCCCGCCCGCGCGGAAGCCGAAACCACCGCCCGTCTCGCCAAAGCAGCCGCGGACAAAGCAGCGGCGAAGGCCGCGAACGCGGAAGCGGGCATGCGGGATCAGCTCACCGCCGAAGCTGTCGCGCTCGCGCAGGCCGCCGAGGAAATCAAGGTCCCGTGCAAGCCGCAACTCGTTGCGGACGACGTGACCCCAGAGGGCCTGGCCACCCTGCTCACCGAGCAGGAAGGGCGGATCTCGGTGCTGTCGCCGGAGGGGGGCATCTTCGACATCATCGCCGGACGCTACAGCGGTGCCCCCAACATGGAGATCTTCCTCAAAGGCCACGCCGGGGACATGGTCCGGGTCAACCGGCAGGGCCGCGACGCCCAGCACATCGAGCGCCCCGCCGTGACGATGGGGCTTGCGGTGCAGCCCGAAGTGCTCGAATCCATCGGGCAGATCAAGGGCGCCGACGGGCGCGGGCTGCTCGCCCGCTTCCTGTACGCGCAGCCCGAATCCCTGGTTGGCCGGCGCAACCTTACGCCGGAACTCATCCCCGACGATGTCGCGGCTGCCTACGCGCAGCGTCTCGGTGGGCTGGCTATGGCCATGAACGGGTGGACGGACCCTGCGCTGCTCACGCTCGCGCCGGAGGCGGATGCGGTGATGCTCGCCTATCAGAAGGTCACCGAATCGCGTATCGGCAAGGGCGGGGCGCTCGCGGCCGTCGTGAAGTGGGCCAGCAAGCGCGACGGGGCCGTCGCCCGGGTCGCCGGACTGCTGCACCTTGCCGCTCACCCCGAGGGCGGGTGGCAGCGGCCCATTGCGGCCGTGACGCTTGCCGCCGCGACCGAGCTGGGGGACTACTTCACCGCCCACGCCCAGCACGTCTTCGACGCCATGGGCGCCGACCCCGCGCAGGAAGCGGCCCACCAGGTGCTCACCTTCCTCCGGGAAACGCGGCTGAGCGGCTTCACCAAGCGTGAGCTGTTCCGGCAGCTCTCCCGTGGCGACTTCCCCGCCATGGCCGACCTGGACCCCGCCCTGGTGCTGCTCGAGGAACACGGCTGGCTCCGTCAGCAGCCCCCGCTCCCGCGTACCGGACGCGGCGGCCGGCCACCCTCGCCCCGCTACGAGACCCACCCCCGGCTCACCCGCAGCGCCTGACAGAACCCCCGCCGGACCGACAGAACTGACAGAACCTCCATGACACCGCGCTGACCTGCGTCGACGGCCGATTCGGCGGCTGTGACAAAACCTCCGGAAACTCCGACAGAACCGAACCGGCCGCGGCGGCTGGTCGTGACAAAAGTCCCGACCCGGAGGTTCTGTCGGAGTTTTCGCGGGTTCTGTCACGACCGATACAGCAACCGAACCCGCAGGTCAGCGACGTGGAAGCCAGGTTCTGTCAGTTCTGTCAGCGATTCCTGGGTTTCTGATCCCCGCCTGACCGAGGGATCCGCTCATGGCGACACCTTCCGCCACGAACACCCTCCGGGCCGAACTGCCCGACCGCTACCTCACCCCCGACGACATTGCCGAGATGTTCGAGCTCCCGAGCGTGGAGACCGTCTACGCCTGGCGCAAGAAGCGCACCGGCCCGCCCGGATTCCGCGTCGGCAAGCACCTCCGCTACGACCCTGCCGCCGTCCGCGCCTGGGTCGAGCAGCAGATGGCCGCCGACAGAGCCGCATAACGAACCCCAGCACAGCACCCACACGAGGGAGGGCCGCCCAGCGGCCCTCCCTCGCCGCGTTGCGAGAAGGGACCCCGCCTCAATGGCAGGCCACATCCAAGACCGCTGGTACAAGACCGCACCCGGACCCGACGGCAAGCCCGTCCGCGTCAAGACAGACCGCCACGGCACCGGCATGCGCTACCGCGCCCGCTACATCGGCCCCGACGGCACCGAGAAGTCCAAGAGCTTCCCCGACCGACAGAAGCGCCTCGCCGAAACGTGGCTCACCGACATCGCGTCCGACATGTCGCGCGGGCAGTACATCGACCCCCATGCCGCTCGGATCACCTTCAAGGGCTACGCCGAGAAGTGGCTCAACGCCCACACCGCCGACGTGTCCAGCCAGATCGTGACCGAGCAGCGGCTGCGCCTGCACGCGTTCCCCGTCCTCGGCACGCGCCCGCTCGACTCATTCCGCCCCGAGCACATCCGCGGACTCGCGAGCGCCCTTGAGGCGAACCCCGCCGTGAGCGGCGCGTACGCACGCAACATCTACGGTGACGTTCGCGCCGTGTTGAGCGCGGCCGTCGACGACGGTCTGTTGCCCCGGAACCCGTGCTCTGCGAAGTCTGTCCGCCCCCCGTCGGCAGAGCGCCGGCGCGTTGTGCCGTGGCTGCCGACGCAGGTGCACGCCGTACGCGCAGCACTCCCCGAGCGGTACCGAGCCATGGTGGAAACGGGCGCGGGGTGCGGGCTCCGTCAGGGCGAGATCGTGGGACTCGCCGAGGACGCACTCAACTTCGAGGGCGGCATCCTGCACGTCGTCCGGCAGGTCAAGCTCATTCGAGGCAAGGCAGTGTTCGCTCCGCCGAAGTGCAACAAGGAGCGAGACGTACCGCTTCCGTCGTCGGTGGCTGAGGCCCTGCGTGCCCACATAGACACCTGCAAGCCGGTTGAGATCACACTGCCGTGGCGGAAGCCGGACGGGCCGAAGGTGTCGGCCCGCCTCCTGTTCACGAACACCGCAGGCGGGGTCGTGTGGCGCAGCAACTTCAACATCCAGGAGTGGAAGCCCGCGCTCGCGGTGGCTGGCCTCATCCCGGACGCCGGGGAGGACGGCAAGTACGAGTCTGCACGCGAGCACGGCATGCACGCGCTGAGGCACTTCTACGCGTCCGTTCTGCTGGACGCCGGGGAGAGCATCAAGGCCGTCAGCCAGTACTTGGGGCACACCGACCCGGCACTGACGCTGCGGGTGTACGCGCACCTTATGCCGTCGAGTCAGGAACGGACGAGGAAAGCAGTGGACGACATTTTGTCCGTCTGAGCTGCCGACGACCATCGCGCTTGAAACCACGTCGCCGATCGTCCCGGGCGGCTACCTTCAGTAACACCTTTCGCACGGTCTGCAATGGGCACACTGCTGATATGGGGGAGATTCTGCTGCCTGCAGTGACCGGGATCATCGCTGCCGTCCTCGGATGGGTTGGCGCACGCGCGCAAGCAAAGGGAGGGCATGCCCAAGCGGCCGCAGCTGACCGAAGTGCCATCGTTCAGGCCGACGCATCACGCCTTCAATGGATGCAATCAAGCGCCGTGAATGCCTACACGGCCCTAGTCACCGAGGTTCTGGACTTTGAGAAGTTGCTGACGCAATTCAACTTCGGCCTAGGCCCGGCCGTACTCGGTCGGCGCAAGGTCAACTTCACCACCCCATTGACACAGGATTGGGCCCGCATGCCTCCTCGCGGGCTCCCCAACCCGCCTAGACAGCTACCACCATCCTCGCCAGGTACACGACGACTTCGGCCATGGCCTGGACGGCTCGGTGAGCAACGTCGCCGGTTCAAGAAGGAGAGCCAAGAGCTTTACGCGCCGCTGGTCACAAGTGTGAAATCGATGCGCCAGGCGTGCGCAGTCATTGAGATGCATGGGCCAGAGGACGTAGTCATCGCGGCGTATCTTCTCTTGGCAAGATGCGAGACGTCTCTCAACAAGGCGTTCGAGAGGGTGGCTAACTTGACCCCGTTAGACATCGACGCTGAAGTCACACGGCTACGGGCCGAGCGCTGGCGCTTTGCCGAGCTGGTGCGCCCTCATATGGGTGGCACACCTACGCCTAGTCGTCCGTAGACGGCCCAGAGACGGCCCGAAGTCAGTCCCAGCGCACCTGCGCAGCGAGAACATGCTGGTGAGAGGACCATCACAGCTGCCGAACGCCAGTTCTCCGGGCTTCGGCATGGTGCTACCAGTGTCTCAGACGGATACCTGTGGCCTGGGGGGCATGTACTACCCGGCAGGCGTGGCTGGTCGGTGTCGGTCACTGTCGGCCGTCTCGGACGGCACACCGACCGCCGGTCCGGGATGGGCCCGCCGACAGAGGGTCCGAGCGAGATCGGCTGACCCCTGCCGGGCAGCGCTTTTCCCCGGTCGGTGCCCTGTGACTGCATCGGCTGTCTGCCGACTCATTCGCGCCGGTCAACGAGGAGCATCGCCACATCGTCCCCCAGGCAGCCCTGGGTGTGCCGGATCAATCCCTGGTGCAGTTGTTCCAGAAACTCCTGCGGGGTGCGGGCAAGCACCGCTTCCATGGCCTCGGACAGGGCGAAGAAGTCGTTTTCACGACCACGGGCTTCGAGCACACCGTCGGTGTACAGCAGCAGACGGTCGCCGGGTACGAACGGATAGCTCTCCGCCTTGCCGGAAAGACCGGTGATGAGGTCTTCCAAGCCGATGGGCGGCAAGGGGAAAGAGGGCATCAGGGTCTGAACCCTGCCCTGGCGCAGCACCAGTGGAGGCTGGTGGCCTCGGTTGACCACCTCGACCACCGGTCTGTCCGACACCTGGGCCACGAGCGCGGTGACGAAGCCCTCCATCAGAGCTTCCTGATCGACCGCACCCGACCCGGGGTGCTCCCGTTTCAGGGCAGCCGCGCAGTGGTTTATCACCTCCCCCAGTTCATCCTCATAGTGCGCGGCCTCCCGGAAAGCGCCCAGCACCGCTGCGGCCGCGCGCACAGCAGGCAGCCCCTTGCCCCGAACGTCCCCGACGATCATCCGGACTCCGTAGCGGGTCTCCACTGCCTCGTACAGATCACCGCCGATCTGCGCCCCCGTCTCGGCCGCGAGGTAGATGCTGGCCGCCCGCACCGGGCCCAGCCGGGCGGGCACAGGCCGCAGGATGACCTCTTGTGCTGCCACGGCGATCCGGCGGAGCTGGTTGAGCTCGTTCTCCCTGCGGGTACGCACGGCGCTGCTCGTCGCGACACTGGCCACCGACACCACGAGAAGAGCCAGAAGGTTGCTGTAGACCTGCTGACTGCCCCATGCCTGGTTGTAGGTGGCGGTGGTCACGCTGACGGCCAGGGCCAAAGCCGCTGCCGAGATGGTGCCCCGGGGGCCCATCGTGACCGCGGCCAGCGCCGGAGTCGCGGTGAGGAGGGGGCCGGTGTACAAGAAGTGCGCAGGCGAGAATTCGATGCCCAGCACGAGCAGGGCGATCGCGAAGGGCACACACTGCGCAAGCGTGAAGAGAATGGCCCGGCTGTGTCCGCCCGCTCCTGGTCGGGGAGATGAGCGGAAGATCGTCCGCATGGGTACAAGCCTGCCTTGTCGAAGCTCGCCGTTCCACTCATCGCTCTTCCTGGTCGGCCGTGCGGACCAGTGTCGTCGCCGACGCAGTCCGGTGCCCCGTGGCCGTTCGCGGGTGCTGTCGGCGCCGACGGGCGCGGTCCGGACACAGGGCGCGGTCCGGACACAGCAGGTGTGAGCGTTGGAGACCGGCAGTCAGCCGCCGCGCTCCACGGCCGCCGCGCCGGGCCCGGCGTCGGGCGGCCCGTCCTCGGTGTCCGCAGCCGCCCCATCCGCGGCGCCGAGAACGCCGAGGACCGCCAGGACGACCACGACGAGCACCAGCACAAGGACCACAGAGGCAGGCGTCGGGTAGTCCCACAGGAACAGCACGAGAGCTCCGGCTGCGACGACGACGGTCGTGGTCACGGGGCGATGCGTGTGCAGCCAGCGCCCGACCGCGCCGGTGCGCAGCCCCGACCGGGCGAGAGCGTGTCCGGCGGCTTCGGTGCCCCGGGCCACGGGGGAGCGCACCGCGCGGGCGCCCTGGCCGGGTCCGTACAGATAACCCGCGGCCACGGTGATCAGCGCGACGACGAGTACCGTGACGGCGGCCTGCCGGAGGAATCTGACCAGTGTGTCGTAGACGGACGCCGCGGCGTCCTGCGTCTGGGCATCCGGGGGTACGGCATCCAGCCCGACCACGCGCATGACGGCGAGCGCGACGAGCAGCGCGCACATCATCACGCCGACGCCGAAGCCCGCGGCCATCAGCGCCACCCGGTGCGACGGCGCCACCCACACGCCGAGAGCCGCGAGCACGACCACCGCCACAGGCAGCCAGACGCCGAGGATGCCCAGCAGACGGGCGGCGTCCTGGGCTTCGCCCAGATTGTCGTTCCGCACCAGCACTATCGACTTGTCGACCCCGGGAATGTTCTTACCATCGATGACCTTCGTGCCCAGAAGCTGCTCCTGCATCTCGTCGATCACGGTGCCGACGTTGAGGACGATGGTGTCGCCCTTGGCCTCGATCACGCCGCCTCCCTCGCCGGTGAGGACGGTCGAGACGGCGGAGTGCGCGCGTCGGTTGACCTCGTCCCATGCCGTGGCGAACTGGTCGCTGGTCACCACCTTCTGCACCACGTAGTGCACGACGGTGGTCAGCCCGCTCTGCAGCGGGCCGTCCAGCGACTTGGCGGCGTCGACGACGAAGGAGGGCGCGTCACGGTCGGCCAGGGTGTCGGCGATGTCGTCGGCGAGATCCTCGGTGATCCTGCGTGCGTCGATGACATCGATCAGGCGGTCCGTGACACGGTCGATCACCAGGCTCTGGACGGCGGGATTCCTGGCGAGGGGCGAGACGGTCTGCTCGTACCGGTCGGTGTCGTTGACCTCGGAGTTCACCCAGGTGGCGACGACGCTGACGGGCGCCAGCAGGATGGCCAGCACCAGGAGCACGGACGCTCCGAATTGCCGCAGGCGGCGGTGGCGCAGGCCCTCGGCACTGCGGAGACGGTCGTACTCCGCTCGCTCGGCATCACTCAGGGGGCCACTGTGCCGATGGGCCTCCGGGCCGGAGGCGGCGGACGGGTCCATGGGTGCTCCCTCTGCGGGCATTCCGCGGCCCCGGTGGGGTGCTCGCCCTGCGGGTGCGAGAGCCGCGGAACCGGCCGGCTCTCTCTCGGTCCATCGTCAGCCATCGGCAGCCGGCACGCATCACCCGCCTGCTCAGCCCCCATCACCCCTGCCGGGTGATGTCGGGGGCCTTGGCCTGCACCTGCGCGGAAGGCGGCCCGACGGGCACGTGGCGAAGCCCGCTCTCAGCGATCACGCCGGAAAACGACGAGGGGGCTCACCGTGTGAACGGTGAGCCCCCTCGTCCTGAAGCCCGTGGAGCCGTACGCGGTCAGCCCGAGCCGACGAACAGCACCAGCAGCAACCACACCACCGGAGCCGTCGGCAACAGCGAGTCCAGCCGGTCCATGATTCCACCGTGGCCCGGCAGCAGTGTGCCCATGTCCTTGATGCCGAGGTCCCGCTTGATCATCGACTCGCCCAGGTCTCCCAGGGTGGCGCTGACCGCGACGGCGAGGCCGAGCAGCAGTCCCTGCCACCAGGTGCCGCCGTCGATGAGGAACTGCATGCACAGCGCGCCTGCCGCCATCGCGAACGCGACCGCGCCCAGCAGTCCTTCACGCGTCTTGCCGGGACTGATGCGCGGCGCCAGCTTGTGCTTGCCGAAGCGCCAGCCGACGGCGTACGCGCCGGTGTCGCTGACCACCGTGAGCAGCAGGAACGTGAGTACCCGCTCCGGTCCGTCGTCCGCGGTGAGCATGATCGACACGAACGTCGCCAGGAACGGCACGTAGAACCCGGCGAAGACAGCCGCGGTGACGTCCTTGAGGTAGCCCTCGGGCGGCTCGGTCATGCGCCAGACCAGGACGGCGAGCGCGGTGAGCGCCATGGCGACCCAGGCGCCTTCCGCGCCGCGCACATAGCCGGCCACGACCATGGCCGCGCCGCCGACCGCGAGGGGCACCAGCGGGGCCTTGATCTGCTTGCGCTCCTCGAGCCGTGAGGTCAGCTCCCACAGTCCGACGACCACGGCGACTGCTATCACGCCGACGAACACGGCCTTGACGAAGAACAGCGAGACGACGATCACCGCCCCGAGCCCTGCCCCGACCCCTATGGCAGCCCTCAGATCACGGCCGGCCCGCTTCTTCTGCGGCGGCTCGGGCACGGGGGCCGGTTGCGGGGTGTGCATGGGCTCCTGCGGCATTTCCTCGCGGAACGAAGGGCCGTTCGGCCGAGCGGCCCCCGGATCGCGGTCGTCGCGGCCGTCGCCGCCGTTGCGGTTCTCGGCGTCTCTACCTGCGTCGGGAAACTCCGGCACGATGGGCATGGGCCGAGTCTGCTGTGCGTCATGCCCGTCGTATGCGGGACCCGCCGGGAGGGGCCCCTGGTCGGGCGGCGGCCATGCCCCGGCGTATCCGGCGCCGTGCGGGGCCCCCGCCCCCCAGGAAGAGTCGTTCATCAGACCTCGAGCAGCTCGGCTTCCTTGTGCTTGAGCAGCTCGTCCACCTGCGTGACGTACTTCGCGGTGGTGTCGTCGAGCTCCTTCTCCGCACGGCGGCCCTCGTCCTCGCCGACCTCGCCATCCTTGATCATCTTGTCGATGGCTTCCTTGGCCTTGCGGCGCACGGAACGGATCGAGATCTTCGAGTCCTCGGCCTTGCTCTTGGCGACCTTGATGTACTCGCGGCGGCGCTCCTCGGTGAGCTCGGGGAACACCACCCGGATGATATTGCCGTCGTTGCTCGGGTTGACGCCCAGGTCGGAGTCGCGGATCGCCTGCTCGATGTTGCGCAGCGCGCTCTTGTCGAACGGGGTCACCACGGCCATCCGCGGCTCGGGCACCGAGAACGACGCCAGCTGGTTGATCGGGGTGAGGGCGCCGTAGTAGTCCGCCACGATCTTGTTGAACATCGCCGGGTGCGCACGCCCGGTGCGGATCGCGGCGAAGTCATCCTTGGCGACCAGGACGGCCTTCTCCATCTTCTCCTCGGCCTCGAGGAGGGTCTCTTCGATCACCACTTGCTCCTGCGTGTTGTGGAATAGGCCCGGCGCACAATGGGCCGGCGGAACCTGCGTCGCGTCTTCCTGCACGGTGTCCGACCGGCAGGACTTTGTCCATCCCTTGAGGGAAGCCCCGGGTCAGGCCCGGATGTCCCGGTCGCTCACGAGCGTGCCGATCTTCTCACCCTTGACGGCCCGAGCGATATTGCCTTCGGTGAGGAGTTCGAAGACGAGGATCGGAAGAAGGTTGTCGCGGCAGAGGGTGATCGCGGTGGCGTCGGCGACCTTGAGGTTGCGGGACAGCACCTCGCCGTACTCGAGAGCGTCGAACTTCACCGCGTCGGGGTTGGTCTTGGGATCGGAGTCGTAGACCCCGTCCACGCCGTTCTTGCCCATCAGCAGGGCCTCGGCGTCGATCTCCAGTGCGCGCTGGGCGGCGGTGGTGTCCGTGGAGAAGTACGGCATGCCCATACCGGCGCCGAAGATGACGACGCGGCCCTTCTCCAGATGACGCACGGCGCGCAGCGGGATGTACGGCTCCGCGACCTGGCCCATGGTGATGGCGGTCTGGACGCGCGAGTCGATGCCTTCCTTCTCCAGGAAGTCCTGGAGTGCAAGGCAGTTCATGACCGTGCCGAGCATGCCCATGTAGTCGGAGCGCGCCCGGTCCATGCCGCGCTGCTGGAGCTCGGCACCCCGGAAGAAGTTTCCGCCGCCGATCACGACGGCGATCTCTGCACCGTCGCGCACGACAGCGGCGATCTCGCGTGCGATGGCGTGTACGACGTCGGGGTCGACGCCCAGGCCTCCGCCGCCGGCGAATGCCTCGCCGGAGAGCTTCAGCATGAAGCGGCCGGCCTTTTTGCCGTGGTTGTCGTCGCCCTGTGCGGCGCCCTGATTCATGGAGATCTCCTCGTGCACATACGAAGAAGGCCATTGCCGTGGGGTCTTGCTGTCCCTGTCGGCAATGGCCTCCTCGTCAGATCTGCGGTCGTCCGGCGCTGACGCGGCCGACGTCCACGTGGGCAACCCTATCGGGCTCCCCTGTCGATCGCGTACCGGCTCAGATGCCGACCTTGATGCGCGTGAAGCGCTTCAGGGTGACACCGGCCTCGTCCAGAACCTTCTGGACGGACTTCTTGTTGTCGAGCGCGTACGGCTGGCCGAGGAGGGTGGCCTCCTTGAAGAAGCCGTTGACGCGTCCCTCGACGATCTTCGGGAGCGCGGCCTCCGGCTTGCCCTCGGCGCGGGTGGTCTCCTCGGCGACGCGGCGCTCGGCCTCGACGACCTCGGCCGGAACGTCCTCGCGGGAGAGGTACTTCGGGGCGAAGGCCGCGATGTGCTGGGCGACACCCTTGGCGATCTCGGCGTTCTCCTTGTCGAGCTCGACAAGAACACCGATCTGCGGGGGCAGGTCGGGCATCGTGCGGTGCATGTACGCGGTGACGTAACCGCCGGAGAACTGCGCGAAGCGGTCCAGGACGATCTTCTCGCCCAGGTTGGCGTTGGCCTCGTCGACGTACGCCTGAACGGTCTTGCCGGGCTCGATCTCGGAGGCGAGCAGCGCCTCGATGTCGGCCGGGGAAGTCTCGGCGACGTGGGCGGCGAGCGTGTTCGCGACGGCCTGGAACTTTTCACCCTTGGCGACGAAGTCCGTCTCGCACTTCAGCTCGACGATGACACCGGAGGTGTTGTCGTCGGCGATGAGGGAGACGACGGCACCGTTCTCGGCGGAACGGCCCTCGCGCTTGGCGACGCCCTTCTGGCCCTTGATACGCAGGGCCTCGACGGCCTTGTCGACGTTGCCGTCGGCCTCGTCCAGCGCCTTCTTGCAGTCCATCATGCCGGCGCCGGTGAGCTCACGGAGCTTCTTGACGTCGGCGGCGGTGTAGTTCGCCATGTCCTTGAATCTCTCTCGGAAGTCGAAAGTCGAAGATCTACGGGTGAGCGGCGGGGGCCGGCGCTTGTCGCACCGTCCCCCGCCGTCAACTACCGAACCTGTGCGGTCAGGCCTGCTCGGCGTCCGCCGCCGGCTTCTCGGCCTCGGCGGCCGGAGCCTCCGCAGCCGGAGCCTCGGTGGCGGGGGCCTCGGTGGCGGGGGCCTCGGCGACCGGAGCCTCGGCCGGCTTCTCGGCAGCCTCGTCGGAGTCCGCCTTCTTCTCGCCCTCGAGCAGGTCGCGCTCCCACTCGGCAAGCGGCTCGCCGACGGCCTTCTCGCCCGGCTTCGAGTCACCGGTGGCGACGCCGGAACGGGCGATGAGGCCCTCGGCGACGGCGTCGGCGATCACGCGGGTGAGCAGGGTGACGGAGCGGATCGCGTCGTCGTTGCCCGGGATCTTGTAGTCGACCTCGTCGGGGTCGCAGTTGGTGTCGAGGATCGCGACGACCGGGATGTGGAGCTTGCGCGCCTCACCGACGGCGATGTGCTCCTTCTTGGTGTCGACGATCCAGACAGCGCTCGGCACCTTCTGCATCTCGCGGATACCACCGAGGGTCTTCTCCAGCTTGGCCTTCTCACGGGAGAGGACCAGGAGCTCCTTCTTGGTGAGGCCCGAGGCGGCCACGTCCTCGAAGTCGATCTGCTCGAGCTCCTTGAGGCGCTGCAGACGCTTGTAGACGGTGGAGAAGTTGGTGAGCATGCCGCCCAGCCAGCGCTGGTTGACGTACGGCATACCAACGCGCGTCGCCTGCTCGGCGATGGCCTCCTGGGCCTGCTTCTTGGTGCCGACGAACATGATGGAGCCGCCGTGCGCGACGGTCTCCTTGACGAACTCGTAGGCGCGGTCGATGTACGACAGCGACTGGAGCAGGTCGATGATGTAGATGCCGTTGCGCTCCGTGAAGATGAATCGCTTCATCTTCGGGTTCCAACGACGGGTCTGGTGACCGAAGTGGACGCCGCTCTCCAGCAGCTCCCGCATCGTGACGACGGCCATGGCCGTATCTCCTTGAGTTCTCGGTTATGTCCTGACGCCCCGACGCGCCGTGCCACAAAGGACCGAGGAGCGCGGCCACCGACCGCTGAGGGTGTGGTGGCGGGGCGTGCGAAGTCGACCCGGTGACCCGGATCGCCAGAAGAAGTGTACGGGACCGGGACCGTGCCGGGTGACGGCGCTGTCCACAACCGGCCGGTTGTCCACAGTTGCGGACCATGATCAGCGCGGCTGGGGCATTCCGCGGGACCGTCGTGCCATGAACTGCAGACTCTCCTTCTCCGCCTCGGCGCGGGTATGCGTCGTGCTGCTGGTCGTGGCGATGGTGGGCGGTGTCCCTCCGGCCGCTGCGACGCGGGCGGGCCCGGGAACCCGCTCCGGGTCGCCTCCGGCCGCGGCGGTGCTTCCCGTTCCGGGCGCGGCTGCGCCTCCCGTGCCGGACGGGGGACGGAGCTGGCCGCTCGGGCCGCCGCGCCCGGCTGTGGTCCGCGGCTTCGACCCCCCGGCATCCGCGTACGGCCCCGGTCACCGCGGCGTGGACCTGGCCGCGCCGCCGGGCGCACCCGTTCGGGCCGCGGCGCCCGGGCGGGTGTCCTTCGCGGGCCGGGTCGCGGGCCGCGGTGTGCTCGCCATCAGTCTCACCGGTACGGGTGACCCGCCATTGCGCACGACGTACGAACCCGTCAGCCCGCTGCTCGAGGAGGGCGCGGAGGTCACCGCCGGTCAGATCGTGGCAACCGTGGCCCCGGGGCCTTCCCACTGCGCCACGGGCTGTCTCCACTGGGGCCTGCGGCGCGGCACGCAGTATCTGGACCCGCTGTCGCTTCTGCCGCCATGGATGCTGCGCCGTGCCCCGTCCCGCCTGCTCCCGGTCTTCGGTGTGCCCGGCCCCGCGGCGCCCCGCACAAGGGGTGTACCCGAGCCCGCCGCGCCGGTCCTCGCGGATGCGGCCGGGCAGCTTCACACCGTGCTGCTCCTGATCACGGCGGTCATGGCGCATCGCACGCAGCGTCGGGGCCCGTGCTCCGGCGCGTGCTCTGTCAGCCCCGTACGCCCTTCAGTGCCATGGATACCGCCGCGTCGGCGACGGTCGCCGGATCCTCGGCTGCGCCCAGTTCGATACGGCGGACGGCTGCGTCCACGACGCCCTGCAGCAGCATCGCGGCCAGCCTTGGCTGCTCGTGGCCAAGTTCCCCCAGGGCCTCGACGATCATCGCGATCAGCCCGCCGTGCGCGGCCCGGATCTTCTCCCGCGCCCGGTCGTCCAGCTCGCTCGCGGAGATGGCGACGACAGCCCGGTGCCTGCGGTCCCCGACCAGCTCCAGCTGCCGGCGCACATACGACTCGACCTTGCCCTCGGGGGTGCTCGCGCCCGCCATCGCGGCCTCGACCTCGGCCGCCCAGACGGGAAAATCCACGGCGCAGAGCTCTTCGACGACCGAGGCGCGCGAGCGGAAGTACTCGTAGACGGAGGACCTTGCCAGGCCCGTGCGCTCGGCGAGGGCGGGGAAGGTCAGCGCCTCCGTACCGCCCTCGGACAGCAGGGAGCGCGCGGCATCCAGCAGGGCCGCTCGCTGCATCGTCCGGTGCTCGGCCACGGAGGCCGCTCGAATCCTTGGCACGCCTCCACTGTACGGATGAGGCAGGGACGATTCAGCGTCAACGCCGGACTCCGCGTCATCGTCCGACGTCGGCCAGCTTCGCCCGCAGTTGAAGCACCGACTTGGTGTGGATCTGGCTGACCCGGCTCTCGGTCACACCCAGCACATGACCGATCTCCGCGAGCGTGAGGCCTTCGTAGTAGTAGAGCGTGACGACGGTCTTCTCCCGCTCGGGGAGTGTGTTGATGGCGCGGGCCAGCAGCCGGCGCAACTCCCGGTCCTCGGCGACCTCGACGGGATTGTCGGCCGCGGTGTCCTCGAGCGTGTCCATCAGGCTGAGCCGGTCACCGGCCTCGCCGCCGACATGCAGCAGCTCTTCCAGCGCCACGACGTTCGCCAGCGACAACTGGCTGAAAACCGCGTGCAGTTCGTCGAGCGCGATCCCCATCTCGGCGGCGACCTCGCACTCCGAGGGTGTACGTCTCAGCTGCGCCTCGAGCGTGGCGTACGCGCGCTCCACGGCACGGGCCTTCTGCCGTACGGAGCGCGGAATCCAGTCCAGGGCACGCAGCTCGTCGATCATCGCGCCACGGATTCGGGTGATGGCGTAGGTCTCGAACTTGATCGAGCGCTCGATGTCGAACTTCTCGATGGCATCGATGAGTCCGAAGACCCCCGACGAGACGAAGTCGGCCTGCTCGACGTTGGACGGCAGCCCCACGCTGACCCGTCCCGCGACGTATTTCACCAGCGGCGAGTAGTGCAGGATCAACTGCTCCCGCAGCCGTTCGTCACCCGTGGCCTTGTACGACCGCCACAGCTCCTCGAGCGACGAGGGAGCGGGGGGCCGCACGGTGCCACGGGCAGCGGGTGGCGCTGCCGCGCGGTCAGACCCGGAGGTGTGCTGGGGCATGCGTTGCCTTGAGCCGTTCTGCTGTGAGGGGGTGGTGGGGGCGGGTTGGGCCGTTTGGGCCGGAACCCGGTGAGCGTAGCGTGACTACGGCGTCGCGGTGGGCGAAGGAGGGGGGAACGAACCAGTGGGGTATCCGTCCTCGTCCGCACCTTCGAACCGGGGCCGACGCATCGCGCGCCGGCCCCTTTGGCGCCACAGATGGGACTCCGAAGGTCATCTGCATCACTTTTTCACCCGAATGCTCCAGGTCAAGTAACGCCTCGCCGCGCGTTCGAACCGCGACTCGTCCGGGGCGTCAACCGCCAGCCATCATGCACACGTTCGACGAACCCCAGTGAGTGCAGTTCGTACAGCCTGCCGAGTGCCTCGTCGGCCGTCATGCCCGCGCCCCGCGCCACCTCGCGCCCGGCCATGGAGCCACGGGCCGGCAGCGCCTCGAGTACTCGTCTGCTCACGGGATCCAGCAGATCCCTGGGCAGTACGGGGCCCCTGCGTGCGGGCGCCAGCTCCCCGATGTCTCCGACCAGTTCGACCACTTCGGCGGCATCGGTGACCAGCACGCCCTCGCCTCGCAACAGTTCATGCACTCCTGCCGAGAGCCCGCTGGTCGCCGGGCCCGGAACGCCCATGGTGAAGCGCCCCAGCCGCTGCGCGCACCGTGCCGTGACCAGAGAGCCGCTGCGGTACTCGGCCTCGACGACGACGGTGCCCCGGGTCAGCGCGGCGATCACCCGGTTGCGGAGGACGAACCTGCTGGACGTCGGATGGTCGCCCGGTGGCAACTCGCCGATGACCAGGCCCTGTTCGGCAATGCGTCCGATCAGTTCGGTGTGACCCCGGGGATAGACCACGTCGACTCCGCAGGCGAGCACGGCAACCGTGGCTCCTCCCGCGCCGAGGGCTCCGCGGTGCGCCGAGCCGTCGACCCCGAACGCCCCTCCCGACACCACCACCCATCCGCGCTCGGCAAGCCCCGCTGCGAGGGTTGCCGCCATATGCGCCCCGTACGGCGTGCAGGCCCGTGCGCCGACGACAGCGACCGAGCGCAGCGCCCATTTCCGCAGGTCGGGACGGCCTCGCAGCCACAGCCCGAGCGGCCGGGCGTCGCCGAGGTCGTCGAGCTGGCTGGGCCACTCGGTGTCACCGGGCACGATGAACCTGCCGCCGAACGCATGGACCGCTTCCAGATCCCGCTCCGGTACCAGCCCCATGGCCCGCGCCCGCAGTCCGCTCATCCGCTTCTCGGTGGTACCGGCCAGCGCTCCTTCCGGGCGGTCCTCCGAGGCGAGCAGGGCCAGCAGCCCCTCGGCGCCGAACTCCCGCAACCACCTGCCGCCGCGCTCGTCGCCCGGCTCCAGCACCCGCGTCAGCGCGGCCCGCGCCACTCGCTCCGCCTCGCTCACCTCCCCGCCCACCGTCCACCGTCCACCCCCGAGCGGCTCACGGAGGTCCGCCTCATCTCCTGAAGCGTCCGGGGCCAAGGGGCACCCTCGCGCCCCCGCTCCCGTCCCTCGCGCGCTCACCGGCCCGCTCCGATCCCCGCAGGGACGCCCCTTGCGATGCCGGTGCGCAACTGCAGAGCCAGGGCCACATCGCCTGCCTGGGGGCGGTCTCTGCCTGCCAGGTCCGCGGCCGTCCACGCGACGCGCAGCACCCGGTCCAGACCGCGGGCCGTGAGCAGACCCCGTTCCACGTCACGTTCCGCCGCGCCCAGGGCGCCCGGGGCCACCGTCCAGCGGGTCCTCAGTTCATGGCCGGGCACCTCGCTGTTGACGGTCCATGGGGTGCCTTCCAGACGGGCGGCCGCCCTGGCTCTTGCCTCGTGCACCCGGGCCGCGACCACCGCCGTGGACTCCCCTCGGCTTCCCCGGCCGCCGCCGAGCAGATCCGAGCGGCTCACCGGCTCGACCTCGATCCGCAGATCGACGCGGTCGAGCAGGGGTCCGGACAGCCGGGCCTGATAGCGCCGGATCACCGCTGCCGGGCACTCGCAGCCCGCCCCGTGCAGCGTGTGCCTTCCGCACGGACATGGATTGGCGGCCAGCACCATCAGGAACCGGGCAGGCAACCGCACCACGCCCGCGCTCCTGGCGACCACCACATACCCCGACTCGAGCGGCTGGCGCAGTGCGTCCAGCACCTTGCCGGAGAACTCCGGCGCCTCGTCGAGAAAGAGCACTCCGCGGTGGGCCAGCGAGACCGCACCCGGCCTCGGCAGTCCGTTCCCGCCGCCCACCAGGGACTGCATCGTCGCCGAGTGGTGCGGCGCGCAGTACGGTGCTCTGCGCACCAGTGGCTCGCCCGGCGGCAGGATGCCCGCCACCGAGTGCACCGCCGTGACCTCCAGGGATTCCCGCCGGGTCAGCGGCGGCAGAACGGCGGGCAGCCGCTCGGCCAGCATCGTCTTGCCCGCGCCCGGAGGACCGGACAGCAGCAGGTGATGTCCGCCGGCCGCGGCGACTTCCAGCCCGGTGCGCGCGGCATGCTGGCCGGCGACGTCCGCCAGATCGGACGCGTCCGCCTGCTCCGCGGCCGGCCCTGTCCCGATACCCGCGCCGGGCACCAGCAGCCCCGCCAGCATGGCATCGGGCCGCCCTTCCTCCACGGGCTCCTCGTCCGGCACCGGCTCGTCGGCCAGTACGGCGATGAGCTGGCGCAGGCTCCGTACGCCCAGAACCGAGATGCCGGGCACGAGCGATGCCTCCCCCGCGGTCCGCTCGGGAACGACCACCTGCCGGTAGCCCGCCTCCGCCGCCGCGAGGACGGCGGGGAGCACCCCGCGCACCGGTCTGACCCGTCCGTCGAGACCGAGCTCCCCGATCAGCACCAGATCCGCGATCTGCCGGGGGTCGATCCGCTCGGCCGCCCCCAGCACGGCACACGCCACGGCCAGATCGAAACCACTGCCGCCCTTCGGCACGGACGCCGGACTGAGCCCCACGGTGAGCTTCTTCTGCGGCCACTCCGCACCGGAGTTCACCACCGCGGCCCGTACCCGGTCCCGGCTCTCCACCAGGCTCTTGTCCGGCAGTCCCACGAGTGTGAAGGCGGCCACGCCCGGCTCCAGGTCCGCCTGGACCTCCACCACCACGCCCTCGACGCCGACCAGCGCCACGGAACACGCGCGTGCGAACCCCATCAGGCCACCCCCCGGGCATGCTCCACGACGGCCGCGCCACGCCTGGGCAGCACCACACCCACAAGGTCTACGCGCACCCCGCCCTTCGGCGGTCCTCCGTGCCGCTCCAGCCAGCATTCGGCGAGCTGTCTCAGCCGCCGCGCCTTGGCCGGTGTGATCGCGGCCATCGGGTGTTCGAAGGATCCCGCCCTGCGGGTCTTGACCTCGCAGACGACCACTGTGTCGCCGTCGCGGGCCACGATGTCGACCTCGCCGACCCGGCCGCAGCGCCAGTTCCGCGCCAGCAGTGTCATACCGGTCCTGGTCAGGAACCGTGCCGCCAGGTCCTCGCCGTACCGTCCCAGTGCCCCCGTCGCGTTCATTGCGGCACCACCTCCGGCACCGACTCTGACGCGTTGGATCCTCCGCTGTGGATCTTGGTGGACAACCGATCCGGTGTGGACAACTCCGTCACCCGGGAGAGGGCCGGCGCCAGGGGGTCAGCGGTAGGGAGGCCGGGCGCCGCGAAGTCCCGATCGCAGGAATCAGCTGCCCGGAAGCTCGAGATCGCTCTTGTTGAGCTCCTCGATGTTCACATCCTTGAACGTCAGTACGCGGACCTGCTTGACGAATCGAGCCGGTCGGTACATGTCCCAGACCCAGGCGTCGGCCATGGAGACTTCGAAGAAAACCTCACCCTGCACCGAATGCACCTGCATCTCGTAGTCGTTGGTGAGGTAGAAGCGACGCTCGGTCTCGATCACATATTTGAACAGCCCGACGACGTCGCGGTACTCCCGGTAGAGCTTCAGCTCCATCTCGGTCTCGTACTTCTCGAGGTCCTCGGCGCTCATGGCATGTTCCCCTTCAGCCTTGCGTCCCCCTATTGTGCGCCAGCCGCCCGGGCCCCTCAGACGATTTCGGGGTCCAGGATCACGGGCGTACTCGGAGGACCCTCGTCGAGCAGCGTACGCAGCAGCTCGGCGAGCCTGGTCGGATACACCGTCTCACGCGCCGCAGACAGTTCGGCGGAGGTCCACCACCTGAGCCCGGCAACGCTGCGACGCTCCAGATCGGTCAGTCCGCCGGGCGCGGTCGCCGTCTGCGCGGTACGTGCCAGGAAGTACCACTCGTCCTGGTCCCAGCGCCGCCCGTCGAACGGGAAGGAACAGTGCCGGCGCCACAGCACGGGCCCCAGCTCCACCTCTGTGATCCCGGTCTCCTCCGCCAGCTCGCGCAGCGCGGCTTCCTCGCGGGTCTCGTCGCCCTCCAGACCGCCCCCGGGAGTGAACCACCAGGTGTCGTCGGGATCGGCCGGCTCGTATCCGTGCAGCAGCAGAATGCGGTCCTGCGGATCGAGCAGGACGACCCTCGCGACCTTGCGCAGCTCGGATCCGAAGCCGGTGTCCGCGCTCATGTCGCCGATCCCAGGTCGTGCGCCCCCGGCACCGGCTCCTCGTCCTCAGCCGACACCGGCGACGGCCCTCTCGCGCTTGTCGCGCCTGGCGCGCCGGCCCCCGCGGAGCCTGCCGGCCAGCGGCCCGTACGCGGCGCCGCCCACGATCAGCACGGCCCCGGCCACCACGGCCACGAGCATCAGCTTCACCGGCCCGGGCTGCGAGATGCCGCCCTCCAGTGCCGCGAACCCCTTGGGCCGGTCCACGGTCCCGCCGCTCAGCGGCCAGGCCACGGCATCCACCCTGGCGTCGACGGCCGAGCGCGGGACCGAACCCTGTCCTGGCTCCTGCAGATGGACCCGGGAGTCGACCGAGCCCTTGCGCTCGTCGCCGAGCATGAACAGCTGCCCCTCGGGCACGGTGGCGGTGAACTTCTGGGCGGCGGGGCCGGAATCGAGGAGATAGGGCTCGTCGATCTCCTCGCCGTTGACGGTCAGCCGACCGCCGTCACCGCAGCAGGCGATGGTGTCGCCACCGACGCCGACCACGCGCTTCACCATGGGCATGTCGCCCCACTGCCTGTCGCGGAAGACGACGATGTCGCCCCGACGCACCTCGGCGCCGTCTATCCGCTCCGCCAGCACCCGGTCGCCCGCCTGTACGGTCGGGGACATGGAGTCGGTGGGCACGGTGTACGGCTGGTACACCAGGGCTCCCCAGACGAAGCCGCCCAGGAAGAGCACACAGCCGACGGCCACGGCCAGTCCCGACAGTGCACCGCCGAGACGGCCGTGGCCGTTGTCCGTACGTCCCATTCCGCTCATCCCAGCGCTCCTCGCCTTGGAGGGTCGGTCCCGGGGGCTCGGCCCTCGGGATCGGCGATCTGGGACGGCACCCTACCCGGCGGTACGCCCGCCGGTCAGTCTCCTGCGCCACAGCACGATCGGCAGCGCGCCGACCAGGCCCATCGCCGCGGGCGCGGCCGTCGCTGCGGAGGCAGCGGCGGTGTTGTTGATCCCGGGCTGGTCGAATGTGGCGGGCACCGGCAGCGTGGACCAGCGGTTCACCGGCCAGGCGACCACGACAGCGCGTCCCACGACCTTGTCGACCGGGACGAAGCCGCCGTTCTTGTCCTCCATGTGGTACCGGGAGTCCTGGGAGTTCTGACGGTGGTCGCCCATCACCCAGATCCGGTCCTCTGGCACCTTGAACGGCCCGAACGGCTGGTCGTCACAGGGTGTGTTGCCGGGGTAGATGTACGGCTCGTCGAGCGCCTTGCCGTTGACCTTGACCGGGCCGCCCTTCTTGCACTCCACGGTGTCACCGGCGACCGCGATGGTCCGCTTGATCAGATCCTTCTCCTCGGCCGACGGCATCAGGCCGATGAAGCTCAGGAACTTCTGCAGAGCGTTCGGATCCGGGGTGGGCTCACCCTCGAGCCAGCCGCCCGGGTCGTGGAAGACCACGACCTCGCCGCGCTCGGGCTCGGAGCCGAACCACGGGGTGAGCTTGTCCACCAGCACCCGGTCGCCCCGCTGCAGGGTGTTCTGCATCGAGTCCGAGGGGATCGAGAAGGCCTGCACCAGGAAGGTCTTGATCAGGAGCGCGAGGAGCAGCGCGATACCGATCAGGAGCGGCAGTTCCTTCCAGAAGGATCGCTGCTTCTTCTGTCCCGTACCACTGCCCTCCGAGGAATCGTCGTCGCCCCCGGTCGTGTGCGCCGAGTCTTCCGTCACGGCCGACGTCGCTCCAGGGGGTCGCCCTGACCTCTCGTCGGATTCCTCGTGTCCGGAACGTGCGCCGACCGCCACATCCCCCACATCCACTCCTCACTTCTGCGTGCCAACCGCCTGCCTCCCAGAAGGAGCAGGCCCACCACTCCCATAACGAGCGGGAGTTCCGCAGGGCTCGGGAGCAGGATCAATCCGTTGTGATCCTGAGTGGACACACTATTCGACGGGAGCGACGCAGCCGTCGACCCGGCGCGCGAGTTGGGCACGGATGCGTACGTCTCCTGCTCCTCCAGCTTGCTCCAGTGGTTCAACGGCCAGGCGATGACGACCGCGCGGCCCACGAGCTGTTCCTCCGAGACGGTGCCCCGGTCCTGTTCGTCGAGGTGGAAGCGGGAATCGGCCGAGTTGGAGCGGTGGTCCCCCATCACGAAGAGCCGTCCGGCCGGGACCTGCACATCGAACTTCAGCGTCGAAGGAACGTTTCCGGGGTGCAGATACGGCTCGTTGATCGGTACGCCGTTGACGGTGACCCGGCCACCGTTGTCGCAGCAGACCACCCGGTCGCCGCCGACCGCGACCACGCGCTTGATGAGGTCCTTCTCGTCGTCGGAGGGCAGCAGTCCGATGAAGGTCAGCCCCTGCTTGACCTGCTTGACGACAATGGGGTCCTCCGCCTGCTTGGCCTCCTCCGGTGGCAGCCAGCCGCCCGGGTCCTTGAAGACCACGACATCGCCGCGCTGCGGCTTGGAGCCGAACCACGGGGTGAGTTTGTCCACCAGCACGCGGTCCTGGATCTGGATGGTCTGCTCCATCGAGCCCGAAGGGATCACGAAGGCCTGTACCAGGAACGTCTTCAGGACCAGGGCTATGAGCAGCGCCACGGAGATCAGGAGGGGCACCTCCTTGACCGCGGAGCGGCGGCGCTTGCGCTTGACCTTCTGTGCCAGCTTGCGGCGTTCGGCGCGGCCCGGCAGGGGCCTCGCACCGTTCGTCGGCCGCGTCCCGGTCGGCAGCCGCGTGTCGGCCCGGTGACTGGCAGGGCGCCCGCGGTTACCCATGGCCGCCGCCCGGCGTTCGTGCCACCTGCGGTACGCCGCCGAAGGCGTCCGTGGAGTCCAGGGAGGTCCAGCGTCCGACGGGCCAGCCGATCCAGTCGGCCCGGCCGATCACCTTGTCGACGGGCACCATGCCGCCGCCCGGCTCCCCGAGGTGGTCCCGGGAGTCGCGCGAGTTGGTGCGGTGGTCGCCCATGACCCACAGGGCGCCCTCGGGCACGACGATGTCGAAGGGAACCTCCGAGGCCGTGCCGTCGGGGTGCAGATATCTCTCGTCGACCGGTACGCCGTTCACTTCGACCCTGCCCCCCTTGTCGCAGCAGACCACCCGGTCCCCGCCGACGCCCACCACACGCTTGACGAAGTCGGTTTCCGCGGGCTCGGCGAGACCGAAGGTCGCGAACCCTTCGCGTACGGCGGCGCTGACCGGATTCTCGGTCACGCCCTCCCGTACGAAGGAGCCCGTACCGTCGAAAACGATCACGTCCCCGCGCTCGGGCCCGGAACCGAAACGGTACGCCAGCTTGTTCACCAGCACCCGGTCACCGACCTCAAGGGTGGGTTCCATCGAGCGGCTGGGGATCTGGAACGGCTGCACCACGAACTGGCTGAGCAGCAGAACGAACACCGTGCACGCCACCGAGATCAGCCCTGCCGTGCGCAGGGAGATCCTGGACCCGGAGGGGCCGGAAAGACGCGCGGAGCGCGACCGCTCGCCCTCGTCCCCGGCTTCGGGGGCAAAGGGGCGGTCGCGCTCCGTGTGCTTTGCTTCGGTCTCCATCAAGGGCGTAGCCTATCCGGCCACCCTGTGTGGGTTTTGTCAGAAGCAGGTGCGCGCGCGTGAGCCGCGGCTCAGTTGTCGCGCTTCTCCTTGATCTTGGCGGCCTTGCCGCGCAGCTCACGCAGGTAGTACAGCTTGGCGCGACGGACGTCACCACGCGTGACGAGCTCGATCTTCTCGAAGATCGGGCTGTGCACCGGGAAGGTGCGCTCGACGCCGACGGAGAAGGAGACCTTGCGGACCGTGAAGGTCTCGCTCACGCCCGCGCCCTGGCGGCGGATGACAACGCCCTTGAACTGCTGGATACGGGAGCGGTTGCCCTCGATGACGCGCACGTGGACGTTCACGGTGTCGCCGGGACGGAAGGCCGGGACGTCACTGCGCAGCGAAGCCGCGTTGACGTTGTCGAGCAGGTGAGCCATGGTGGTCTGCTTCCTCGCCGATGCCACAGGTCATCAGCGGAATATCGAGATGAGAGTTCGGGGTGCTCGCGTCGGGCGGGCGTCGGTCCCCCTGTGGCAGGGGCGCCGGCCGGACGTACAGCAGCGGCTCATTCTTCCACGGCCTCGGGCCTGCGCCAAAATCGGCCGCCGGGCTCCGGCGCCCAGCCGAGCATCGAGAGGATCTCGCGGTCCTTCTTGTCGAAGGCATCGGGGTCGCAACGCTCGATCAGATCGGGCCTGTTGACGGCGGTGCGGCGAAAGGCCTCGTCCCGCCGCCAGCGCGCGATCTTCCCGTGGTGACCGCTGATCAGCACGTCGGGAATCGTGCGGCCGCGCCAGGTCGGAGGCTTGGTGTAGACGGGCCCCTCCAGCAGGTTGGCCATCGCTCCGGGCGCGAAGGAGTCGTCGCGGTGCGATTCGGCGTTGCCGAGGACCCCGGGCAGCAGCCGGGCCACGGCCTCGGTGATCACCAGCACGGCCGCCTCGCCGCCGGCCAGCACGTAGTCACCGATCGACACCTCGTACACCGGCAGCCGGGTCGCGTATTCGTCGACGACCCGGCGGTCGATGCCCTCGTAACGGGCGGGGGTGAAGATCAGCCAGGGCCGCTCGGAGAGCTCGACGGCGAGCTCCTGGGTGAAGGGGCGTCCGCTGGGGGTGGGCACGATCAGGGCCGGCTGCCGTGCGCCCGACTCGTAGCCGTCGGCAAGGATCTCGTCGAGGGCGTCGCCCCAGGGCTCGGTCTTCATGACCATGCCCGGGCCGCCACCGTAGGGCGTGTCGTCGACCGTGTTGTGGCGGTCGTACGTCCACTCGCGCAGGTCGTGCACCTGGACGTCGAGCCGGCCGCGTGCGCGGGCCTTGCCGACGAGGGAGACGTTCAGCGGCTCCAGGTACTCGGGGAAGATCGTGACGACGTCGAGCCGCATCAGTTCTCGTCCCCGCCCGCGGCCCGCTCCTCGCCCGCGTCCTGCCTGTCGTTCTTGCGCTGCTGCCCGCGCTGCTCGTCGTGCTGCTCCTCGTCGCGCGACGAGGCGATCACGGCGCGGTCGTCGATCAGGCCGGGGGGCGGGTCGATGACGGCCTTCTGCTCCGCCAGGTCGATCTCCGTGACGATCTCCTCGACGAACGGGATCATCACCTCGCTGCCGTCGGGCCGCTCCACGATGAACAGGTCCTGCGACGGCAGATGGCTGATCTCGGTGATCCGCCCGACCTCGGTGCCGTCGGCGAGGACCACGTCGAGGTCCGTCAGCTGGTGGTCGTAGTACTCGTCCGGGTCCTCGGGGTGTTCCTCGGGGTCGACCTCGGCGATCAGCAGGGTGTTGCGCAGCGTCTCGGCCGCGTTGCGGTCCCGTACGCCCTCGAAGCGCAGCAGCAGCCGGCCACTGTGCACCCGGCCGGTCTCGATGGTCAGCGGTCCGGCACCGGCCGGGTCGGTGGCCAGTACGGCGCCGGGTCCGAGCCGCAGCTCGGGCTCGTCCGTGCGCACCTCGACGGTGACCTCGCCCTTGATGCCGTGGGCGCGGCCGATCCGCGCGACTACCAGCTGCACGCTTGTCCCCTTTTGCGACTGAACCTCCCCCGGAGCTTCGCCTGGGGGTGCCCCCAGGCTCTCGCGCAGGTGGCGCAGTCGCCGTCTTGGTTGCTCGATTGATGGTTGCTGTTGTCGTGGATCGAAACGGCTCGGGCCGGGGAGGACCAGAGCCCTCCCCGGCCCGAGCCGGTGCTGCGTGAATCCGGGGAACGTGCCCCCGGACTCCCGTTTGACGAATCAGCGAACCTGGTCCACGTCGACGAGGTCGACGCGGATACCACGGCCGCCGATGGCGCCCACGACGGTGCGCAGGGCGCGCGCGGTGCGGCCGTTGCGGCCGATCACCTTACCGAGATCGTCGGGGTGCACCCGGACCTCCAGCACGCGGCCTCGACGGAGAGTGCGCGAAGCTACCTGTACGTCGTCCGGGTTGTCGACGATGCCCTTCACGAGGTGCTCGAGAGCCTCCTCGAGCATGCTCAGGCCTCGGTCGACTCGGCGGGAGCGGCCTCGGCCTCGTCCGCCTTCTTGTCGGCCTTCTTCGCCTTCTGGGTGATGGCCTCACCCTTGGCGTCGTCACCCTCGAGGGCCTTGGCGAACGCGTCGAAGGAGGCGCGCTTGTCCTCCTTCGTCGCCGGCTGCAGCAGCGGCGCCGGGGCCGGGAGGCCCTTGTGCTTCTGCCAGTCACCGGTGAGCTTCAGGATGGCCATGACCGGCTCGGTCGGCTGCGCGCCGACGGACAGCCAGTACTGCGCACGCTCCGAGTCGACCTCGATGCGCGAGGGGTTGTACGTCGGGTGGTACAGACCGATCTCCTCGATGGCCCGGCCATCACGGCGGGTACGGGAGTCGGCGACGACGATGCGGTAGTGGGGCTGGCGAATCTTGCCGAGACGCTTCAGCTTGATCTTGACTGCCACGGGAGTGGTGTCTCCTGGTCTTGACGTGGTTGGGCACAACGAGATGCCACGTGGGGTTGCGGTACTCGGGTGCCCGATGGACGCGTCAGCCGGAGGCGAGAGGGTTCCTGTGCGGCTGTCGAGTACAGCTAGCTATTGTGCCACACACCTGTGGCGGGGCTTTCACCCGGCCGGGGCCGCATCGCCCCCGTGAGGGTCCCCCGCCGCCGGCAGGGGGCGGCCCGGCTCCGGCCGGATCCGGGAATCAGCTCGCCGCACCCACCACTTCCGGGATGCGGAACGGTTTGCCACAGCCGCCGCAGACGATCGGCGCCTGGGCAAGGACCGACGGAACGACTCTGACATTGCGGCCGCAGTCGCAGACGGCCTTGACCCGCACGCCGCCGCCCGATGAGCCGTGCCTGGCGGCCGGTCCGCGGAAGGTGCGCTTGGTGTCGGCCGCCGTCGCGACGGTGTGCGCCTTCAGGGCGCGCTGCAACCGCTCGATCGTGGGACGGTACCGCCGCTTCGCCTCGGGATTGAGGGCGACCAGCGAGAAGCCGCTGCTGGGGTGCGGCTCGTCCACGTGGTCCAGGCCCATCTCCTCCGCGATCGCAAGGAAGCGACGGTTGTGGTAGCGGCCGGCGCGCGAGGTGTCACGGACACCTCGGGCGGCGGCGATGCCGTGGACTGCTTCATGGAGCAGTCGCTCGAAAGAGAGCTCGGCGCCGCAAGCGGACGACGACTCTCCGATCAGGGACTCTGGCGCGGCAAGATCCGGCAGTTCAGGGTGGTGCCGCTGAATGTCGGCCCACGCCTGTGCCAGCTCTGCGGCGAGAACAGGTGGTGTCGTGCTCACGTCGTGACAACGAGCCGAGGTGCCCACGGGTTCCATTCCGGGCCATCCCAAATAATTTGCACGTACCAGTCAGTTGCCTTGATGTGGACCGACGAGGACGGCTGTGCAGATTTGCGCTGATCTGTGGAAAAGCCGCACAGACCACACCAAGGTGGTATTTAGTGTCGCGTGCGCCCCGGCGCGTGGACACCGTCCGCGCGCCGGGGCCGCAACCTCTCCTGCCCCCCCTGCGGGGGCGGGAACCTCGGCGCGGCGGCCGCCCGGGGCGAAGTTTCAGTAGGCGCGGGCCACGATCGCGACAGTACCGGGCGCGTCGTCGGCGTCGGGTACCGACCCGTCCTCGGCGACCAGGCAGCGCACCGAGACGGCCTGCTCGGCGAGCTCGGCCTCACCGTCCTGGCCCAGCGTCGACCACGGAATACGGGCCCAGCCGCCGGCGACCGCCGCCTCGGCGGCCTCCCGGACCGTGGTGACATCGCTGGTGCGCGCCTCGCGGCGTTCCCGTGACTGCCTGAGCAGCAGCGCCTGGCCCTCTTCGAGGATCTCAGGCAGGAGTCCGGCGAGCGACTCGATGCTCACCGGCTCCTTGCCCCCGGCGATGCGCCGGGCCAGCATCGCGGTGCCCGCCTCCAGATCGCGGGGGCCGATCTCGATCCGTACCGGAACACCCTTGAGCTCCCAGTCGACCGCCCGGCGGCCGAAGGGGGTGTCGACCCGGTCGTCGACCTGCACGCGCAGCCCCGCCCGCGTGAGTGTCTCGCCCAACTCCCTGACCTTGGCGACCGCTTCGTCGCCCTTGATGGCCATCACGACGACCTGCACGGCCGCGAGCCGGGGCGGGACCCGCAGCCCGTTGTCGTCGCCGTGCGACATGATCAGGCCGCCGACCATCCGGGTCGACACGCCCCAGGACGTCTGCCAGGCCAGCTCCTGCTTGCCGTCCCTGGACAGGTACGAGGTGTTGAAGGCCTTGGAGAAGTTGGTGCCGAGCTCGTGGCTCGTCCCCATCTGCAGGGCCTTGCCGTCGCCCATCATCGCTTCCAGGGTGAGGGTGTTGATGGCTCCGGCGAAGCGCTCCCTGGGCGTCTTGCGGCCGAGGACCACGTCGATGCCCAGCACGTTGACCATGAAGTCCGCGTACACCTCCTTGTGGATGTGCGCGGCATAGTCGCGGGCGTCCTCGTAGGTGGCGTGGGCCGTGTGGCCCTCCTGCCAGAGGAACTCCGTCGTCCGGAGGAAGATCCGCGGGCGCATCTCCCAACGGACCACGTTCGCCCACTGGTTGATCAGCAGCGGCAGATCCCGGTAACTCTGCACCCACTTCGAGAAGTAGTCGTTGATGATCGTCTCGGAGGTGGGCCGTACCACGACGGGCTCCTCGAGCTCCTTGCCGCCACCGTGAGTGACGACGGCGAGCTCGGGCGCGAAACCCTCGACGTGCTCAGCTTCCCGAGTCAGGTAAGACTGTGGGATGAAGAGCGGGAAGTAGGCGTTCTGAGCGCCCGCGGCCTTGATGCGGGCGTCCATCTCCTGCTGCATCCGCTCCCACAGGCCGTAGCCGTACGGTCGGATGACCATGGTGCCGCGCACCGGGCCGTTGTCCGCCAGTTCGGCCTTGTTGATCAGGTCCTGGTACCAGCGTGGGAAGTCCTCAGCCTGCGGGGTGAGAACGGGTGCCTTTGCCATGGCGCGCATCGTACGGCGACAGAGGACCGACATGTGAATCGTCCAGGCCGCCGGGGGCGCACGCCCCTGGTACAGAAGCAGTGGCGCACAACCCCTGGACGCGGGGACGCAGGCGCAGTTCTCTGGCATACGGGGGAGCGCGAGGCGTACGCACACGGGGGGCTGTCCTTCAGGGCACAACCGACCTCTCGGCGGATTGGGGCGCTTTCGATGACACCTACGCTCGTCCGGCACCGACCCCGCACGGCGCCGGCGGCCGAATCCTCGGCGCAGGCGTACGCGCGGGCCCGGGACTGGGCCGAGATCCAGGAACGCATGCTGGTACCGCTGTACGAGGCGGTGTACGAGCGCCTGGAGATCGACGCCGGAACCCGGCTGCTGGGCCTCGGCTGCGGCTCCGGGCTTGCGCTCGTCATCGCCGCGACCCGCGGGGCGCAGGTGACCGGCTTCGACACCGACCGCGCCCGCCTGGACCTGGCGCTGGAACGGATGGCTCAGGACGGGGCAGGCAACGCGCCGGCCCAGTTGTACGACGGCGACCTCCCGGCGGCCGGCGAACCCGGCCCCGGCCCGTACAACCTCATCACCGCCTTCCAGCCGATCGGGTGCAGCGCGGGCGATACCGAGGGGCTCACAGCGGCGCTGGCGGCGGCCGTCGGGCGATCGGAACGCGGCAGCGCCGTGGTGCTCACCGGCTGGGGCCCGCCGGAGCGGTGCGCCACCTCCGGTGTGCTGCGGGTGGCGGGAAGGCTCACCGAACGGCTGCGCGCGGCAGGCGGCTGGCGCCCCGCGGACCGGGACGACCTGGAGGACGTCGCGGCCAGGGCGGGACTCAAGCCGGACGGCTCGGGGCGGGTGGCCTGTCCCTTCGGCTACGCCGACCTCGACAGCGCGGTGCGCGGGCTGCTCTCGACGGGGCTGTACGACGCGGCGGTGCGGGAGACCGACGGGGAACAGGTCGAGAAGGAGATCGCCGAGGCGCTCCATCCATATCGGCGGCGCGACGGCACCGTGTGGATGCCCAACGTCTTCAGGTACCTGATCGCCCGCACACCCTGACCGTGGGCCCTCGCAGTCTCTGGCGGTTGGGCCCTCGCAGACCCTGGCGGCGCGGGTGACCTGTGCCGCCGAGCGGGCCGGCGTCCTGCGTCAGGGGCCGGAACCCCGTCCCTCGCCAGGTTCTCCCGGGCTCATCCGCACCGTGGGCCGCAGACGCGCAGGGGCCCGCGACCGAATCGGTCACGGGCCCCTGCGGCCGTCCCTGCGGTCAGCCCATGAACTTCTTGAACTCGTCGGGCAGTTCGAAGTCCTTGCCCGGCTCGCCGGCCGGCAGCCCCAGGGGGTTGCCCTGGGCGGCGGCCTCGCGGCGCGCCGCGGCAGCCTGCTCCTCGGCCCTGCGCTTCATCGGGTTGCCGCTCTTGCGCTTCCCCTTGGCCTGCTTGATCTGCTTCTTCTGGCGGCCGGGGCCGCCACCCATGCCCGGCATCCCGGGCATGCCCGGCATCCCGCCGCCCTGAGCCATCCTCGACATCATCTTGCGGGCCTCGAAGAAGCGCTCCACGAGGCTCTTCACGGCACTGACGTCCACGCCGGAGCCCTTGGCGACACGGGCACGGCGCGAGCCGTTGATGATCGTCGGGTCCTGGCGCTCGGCCGGGGTCATCGACTTGATGATCGCGGCCGTGCGGTCCACGTCGCGCTCGTCGATGTTGTTGATCTGGTCCTTGATCTGCCCCATGCCGGGCAGCATCCCGAGCAGTTTGGAGATGGAGCCCATCTTGCGGACCTGCTCCATCTGGGCCAGGAAGTCGTCGAGCGTGAAGTCCTTGCCCTTGCTGCTCGCCAGCTTTGAGGCCATCTTGGCGGCCTCTTCCTGGCTGAAGGTCTGCTCGGCCTTCTCGATCAGGGAGAGCATGTCGCCCATGCCGAGAATGCGGGACGCCATGCGGTCCGGGTGGAACGCGTCGAAGTCGTCCAGCTTCTCGCCGTTGGAGGCGAACATGATCTGCTTGCCGGTGACATGCGAGACCGACAGCGCGGCACCACCGCGGGCGTCGCCGTCCAGCTTGGACAGGACCACACCGTCGAAGCCGACGCCGTCGCGGAAGGCCTCGGCGGTGTTGACCGCGTCCTGACCGATCATCGCGTCGACGACGAAGAGGACCTCGTCGGGCGAGACCGCGTCACGGATGTCCGCGGCCTGCTGCATCATCTCCTGGTCGATACCCAGACGGCCGGCGGTGTCGACGACGACGATGTCGTACTGCTTGGTCCGCGCGTGCTCGATGGAGTCCTTGGCCACCTGGACCGGGTCGCCGACGCCGTTGCCCGGCTGCGGCGCGTAGACGCCGACACCCGCGCGCTCGGCGACGACGGCGAGCTGGTTGACGGCGTTGGGACGCTGGAGGTCGGCGGCGACGAGGAGCGGGGAGTGTCCCTGGCTCTTGAGCCAGAGACCGAGCTTTCCGGCGAGGGTGGTCTTACCGGCACCCTGCAGACCCGCGAGCATGATCACGGTCGGCGCGGTCTTGGCGAACCGCAGCCGGCGGGTCTCGCCGCCGAGGATGCCGATGAGCTCCTCGTTGACGATCTTGATGACCTGCTGGGCCGGATTCAGCGCCTGGGAGACCTCGGCGCCGGACGCACGCTCCTTGATCTGCTTGATGAACGCCCGTACGACAGGAAGGGCGACGTCGGCCTCGAGCAGTGCGATACGGATCTCGCGCGCGGTGGCGTCAATGTCCGCCTCGGACAGGCGCCCCTTGCCGCGCAGGGCTTTGAAGGTATTCGCCAAGCGGTCGGAGAGAGTGTCGAACACAGCGCTCGTCGGTCCTTGGGGTCGGGGGCGTGGGTCGCCCACCAGGGTATCCGGCCTTACAACATAATTGCCCTCGCCCGCCGGATGCGAAGGACAAGGGCGGGCCCCACAGTGGCGCGGAGCAGGTCGGACACACTCTCCGGCCGGCTTGCGGCGGCCGGTATCACCCCCCGCAGGCGCGGGGAGCACGCCGTGCTCGACGAACATTTGTGCAACTGGTCACGGTCGCACCGTCACCGCAGTGCGTCCTCCAGCACCCTCGCCACAGCCGCCGCCTCGGCCTGCGACAGCGGAGCGCCCGCCAGGTCCGTGACGTACACCGTGTCCACCGCGTTCGAACCCAGTGTCGAGACATGCGCGCTCCGGACCCGGACCCTGGCGCCCTCCAGGGCACGGCCGATGCGGTGCAGCAGACCCGGCGCGTCCTGGGCGCGGACCTCGATCACCGTGGCCAGGTTCGAACCGGCAGCGGCAACGGTGACCCGCGGCGGCGGGGCCTGGACGCCGCGCCGGCGCGGGTACGCCGCCTCGCGCTCGGCGAGCCTGGCCGGGATGTTCAGCGAGCCGTCCAGGGCGCGTACGAGGTCGGCGCGCAACCGGGCCGCCTGGGGAAGGGAGCCGTATTCGGCCGCGACCCGCCAGTTCAGTACGAGCACCTGGCCGGGCCCGACCTCGCTCGGCAGCTCGACGGCACGCAGGTCGGCGGCGCGGACGGTGAGGCGGTGCAGGGCGAGCACGCCCGCCGCGGCGGGCAGTACACCAGGCTGGTCGGGCAGGGCGATCAGCAGCTCCACGCCGACCGGCTCCCGTTCGGGAGCGGGGTCCTCGCCCGCGAGCGGTTCGGTGTGGGCGTGCAGCGCGAGAACCGGCTCGCCGGAACGCAGCGCCTCGATGGCGGCCCGTTCCTGTTCGGCGCTGGGCGCGGCGGGCTCCGGCTCGGCGAGGTCGTCCCCGGCGAGGACGGCCGCCGCACGTTTCACCAGGTCGGCGACGAGTGAACCGCGCCAGGAGGACCAGGCCGCGGGGCCGGTGGCGAGCGCGTCGGCCTCGGTGAGGGCGTGCAACAGCTCGAGCGTGCCCACCGATCCGACGACGGAGGCGACGGAGGCGACGGTCGCGGGGTCGTCCAGATCGCGCCGGGTCGCCGTCTCGACGAGCAGCAGATGGTGGCGTACGAGGGTGGCGATGACATCCACGTCGGAGCGGTCGAAGCCGATGCGGACGGCGACGTCGCGGGCGATGGTCTCGCCGGCCACGGAGTGGTCGCCGGGCCAGCCCTTGCCGATGTCGTGCAGCAGCGCGGCGACCAGCAGCAGGTCGGGCCTGCCGACGCGGCGGGTGAACGCGGACGCCTCGACGGCCGTCTCGACGAGGTGCCGGTCGACGGTCCAGGTGTGGACGGCGTTGCGCTGCGGCCGGCACCGTACCCGCTCCCAGTCGGGGATCAGCCGGGTGATCAGGCCTTCGGCCTCCAGTGCCTCCCAGACGGCGACGGCCGGCTCTCCCGCGCCGAGCAGGGTGACGAGCTCCTCACGGGCTTCGGCGGGCCAGGGCACGGGCAGCGGTTTGGTGGCGGCGGCCAGGCGGCGTACGGCGTGGAGGGAGATCGGCAGCCCGGACTGGGCCGCGGCGGCCGCGGCACGCAGCGGGAGCACGGCATCGCGTTCGGGGCGTGCGGTGCGGGCGAGCACCACTTCGCCGTCCTGCTCGACGACGCCTTCGGCGAGCGGGGTGCGTTCGGGCTGCGAGGAACGGCCGCCGCTGAGCATCGCCCGCAGCCGGGGCCGTACCGCCCGCGACCGAAGGACGCGGTTCACCTCGCGCCAGGTGACGTCGGTTGCATACGAGACGGTACGGGCCGCCTCGTAGACCTGGCGCAGCAGCGCGTCGGCGTCCAGCAGGCCGAGCTCGGCGGCCACCTGGTCCTGTTCCTGGAGGGCGAGCCGGTCGGTGGCGCGTCCGGTGCTCAAGTGCAGTGCGTCGCGCACGTCGAGCAGGGTGCGACGGGCTTGGGCGAGTCCTTCGCGGGGTGCGTCGGCGAGCCAGGAAGCGGCGACGGCACGCAGTGCGGTGGCGTCCCGCAGTCCCCCGCGGGCCTCCTTCAGGTCGGGTTCCAGCAGGAACTGCAATTCACCCTGGCGCTCGGCCCGTTCGCGGCACAGCTCGTCGAGTTCGGGCAGTCGCTTGGGCGCCTGGTTGCGCCAGTCGGCGAGCACGGCGGTGCGCAGGGCGGCGACCAGCCCGAGGTCTCCGGCGACCGGCCGGGCGTCGAGCAGCCCGAGCTGCACCTTGAGGTCCTCGCCCGCGGTACGGCGGGCCTCCGCGGGGGTGCGTACGGAGTGGTCGAGGGCGAGCCCGAGGTCCCAGACGGGGTACCAGATCCGGTCCGCGAGGGTGGCGATCGCGCGGGGATCCGCGCTGCCGTCGTGCAGCAGCAGGAGATCGAGGTCGCTGCGTGGCGAGAGCTCGCCGCGGCCGTAGCCGCCGACGGCGACGAGGGCGGCTCCCCGCACCCCGGCCGCCTTCGCGGCGGCGGTGAACAGCGCGGACAGCCATGCGTCGGTCAGCCCGGCCAGCGCTGCACGGCGCGGCGGCCCGGACTGCGCCTTCTCGGTGAGAAGGCGCAGCCGGGCCGCCGCGTAGCCGCTGGGTCCCGAGTCTTCCGCTTCGGTGGTCACTTCGAGGCTCGTCACCCAGGACTCCAGTTCTGTTGTGCGCTCAGAGAGCGTCGGGGCCGCGCTCGCCGGTCCGTACCCGTACGGCGGTCTCGACCGGAACGCTCCAGACCTTTCCGTCACCGATCTTGCCGGTACGGGCGGCCTTGACGATCACGTCGACGAGCTGCTCGGCGTCGTCGTCCTCGACCAGTACCTCGATACGGATCTTGGGGACGAGGTCCACGGTGTACTCGGCGCCCCGGTAGACCTCGGTGTGGCCCCGCTGCCGGCCGTAGCCGCTGGCCTCCGTGACCGTGAGCCCCTGGACGCCGAAGGCCTGCAGGGCCTCCTTGATCTCGTCCAGCCGGTGCGGCTTCACGACTGCGGTGATGAGCTTCATGCGTCCACCTTCTTGTTCTGTGCTGCCCCTGCCACGGTGTCGCCCGGCGCGGGTACGGCCTTGCGGGAGCCGGCACCGCCGCCGGCGCCGCTGAAGTCGTACGCGGTCTCGGCGTGCTCGACCTGGTCGATACCCGTGACCTCGTCGTCCTCGTCCACCCGCATGCCGATCGTCTTGTCGAGGACGAAGGCGAGGAGCGCCGAGACCACCAGAGAGTAGGCCAGGACCGAGAAGACACCGATGGCCTGCTTGGTGAGCTGGTCGAAGCCGCCGCCGTAGAGGAGTCCCTTGACGTCGGACTGGACACCGCCGGTGGCGAAGAAGCCGACCAGCAGCGAGCCGACGACACCGCCGACGAGGTGGACACCGACGACATCGAGGGAGTCGTCGTAGCCGAACTTGAACTTGAGGCCGACGGCCATGGCGCACAGCACACCGGCGATGGCGCCGACCGCGATGGCGCCGAGCGGGGAGACAGCGCCACCCGACGGGGTGATGGCGACCAGGCCGGCGACCGCGCCGGAGGCGGCACCGAGCGTGGTGAAGGCGCCGTGGCGGATCTTCTCGTAGATGAGCCAGGCGAGCATCGCGGCGGCCGTGGCGACCTGGGTGTTGACGAACATCACCGCGCCGACGCCGTCGTCGTTGCCGAGCCAGGAGCCCGCGTTGAAGCCGAACCAGCCGAACCAGAGCAGACCGGCGCCGAGCATGACCAGCGGGAGGCTGTGCGGGCGCATCGGGTCCCTCTTGAAGCCGATGCGCTTGCCGATCACGAGGATCACACCGAGGGCCGCGGCACCGGCGTTGATGTGGACCGCAGTACCGCCGGCGAAGTCGATGACGCCCAGCTCGAAGAGCCAGCCGCCCGCGCCCCACACCCAGTGCGCGACCGGGAAGTAGACGACGGTGACCCACAGCGCGATGAACACCGCCCAGGCGGTGAACTTCACGCGGTCCGCGAGGGCACCGCTGATCAGCGCGGGCGTGATGATCGCGAACATCAGCTGGAAGACGGCGAAGACATAGACGGGGATCGTGTACCCGTCCCACAGCTCGGTGAGACCGATGCCGCTGAGGCCGACATAGTCGGCGCTCCACCCGATGATCGAGCCGGTGTCGGTGCCGAAGGCGAGGCTGAAGCCGTACAGCACCCAGAGGATGGTGACGATTCCGAGGCTGATGAAACTCATCATCAGCATGTTCAGGGTGCTCTTGACTCGGACCATGCCTCCGTAGAAGAAGGCCAGGCCCGGTGTCATGAGCATCACCAGGGCGGAGCAGATGAGCATGAAGCCGGTGTTGGCGGCAGACAGCGTCGGTGTGTCTGCGGCAAGCGTCGAGATGCCTGGGGGCATTGGCGTCTCCTCGTCGTCGGTGCGGCCGCGTGCGGGCGGAGCCTGAGCGGTATGGGCGGGCCGGTTATGCGCCATGAGGTTGGCGCAGCGCGGTTTCCGCGAATGCCGCACGATGTTTCGCGGCGGTGACGAAGAGGTCCGGCGTGTTACGTCGCCATGAACGGGATGATCGTCCGCCGGACGGGCCGTATCCTCTGCCCCATCGCGGACCGGCCGCGGCACTCACCCGGATGACCTGGCAGGGGGAGCCGAGTCGGGCTGTTCGGGGTGAGTGTCGCGGCCGGGGTTCTCAGGGCGCGCCGCCGGGTCAGACCGCCTCGGCGGTCTCCGGCAGCTGAGCTGTGAGCTGGTCGGTGAAATGGGCGACTTCGGGGACGTCACCGAAGTCCCTGGCGATGGTGTCGACGGTCTTGCGCAGCCGGGTGTTGACCCGCTCGGAACGGACCCGCTTGGCGATGGACAGCGCCTGCCCGGCCAGCACGGTGGACTGCTCGGGCTCCCTCTTCAGCAGGTGCACCGTGGCCATGCCGATGAGGTTCAGTGCGTACGACCGCTGGTGCTCCTTGTCGTCGTGGAAGAGCTCCACGGCGCGCTCCATGACCGGCTCGGCGAGCGAGGCGTAGGTGGGGCTGCGGCCCGCGACATAGGCCAGGTCGCGGTAGGAGTGGGCGTTCTCGCCGTTGAGCTCGGCCTCGGAGAAGAAGCGGATCCAGTCGGGCTCGGGCTCGCCGTCGAGACCGGCGTCGGCGAAGGTGTCCTCGGCCATACGGACGGCCCGCTTGCACTTGCTGGGCTGGCCGATGCCGGCGTACGCACGGGCCTCCATCGCATACAGCATCGCCTGGGTGCGCGGGGTGGCGCAGTCACGGCTGCCGTACTGCGCGAGGTGGATGAGCTCCAGGGCGTCGTCGGGGCGGCCGAGGTGGATCATCTGGCGGCTCATCGAGGACAGGATGTACGAGCCGAGCGGTTTGTCGCCGGCTTCCTTTGAGGCGTGCAGGGCCAGGACGAAGTACTTCTGCGCGGTGGGCTGCAGGCCGACGTCGTAGCTCATCCAGCCGGCGAGCTCGGCCAGCTCGGCGGCGCACTTGAACAGCCTCCGCTCGGTGGCCGCCGGCTGCGGCTCCTGGAGCAGGTCGGTCACCTCGTGCAGCTGGCCGACCACTGCCTTGCGGCGCAGGCCGCCACCGCACTGGGCGTCCCACTGGCGGAACATGGCGGTGGTGGACTCCAGCAGGTCCAGCTCGGGCTTGGACAGCCGGGACGCACGGCGCTGGACGAGGGGCAGCTCCTCGTGTCCCGGGTCGGTCACCGGCGTGGGCACAAGCCAGCGCTGCATCGGCTCGACGAGGGCAGGTCCCGCGGCCAGCGCCAGCGAGGTCCCCAGGAAGCCGCGCCGCGCCAGCATCAGATCGCTGCGCGAGAACTCGCTGAGCAGGCTGACGGTCTGCGGACCCGCCCAGGGCAGGTCGACCCCGGACACCGACGGTGACTGGTGCGCGGACCGCAGTCCGAGGTCCTCGATGGCGACGACGCTGCCGAACCGCTCGGAGAAGAGCTCGGACAGGATGCGCGGGATCGGCTCGCGCGGCTGCTCGCCGTCCAGCCAGCGGCGCACCCGGGAGGTGTCCGTGCTGATGTGGTGTGCGCCCATCTGACGTGCCCTGCGGTTCACTTGGCGCGCGAGCTCGCCCTTGGACCAGCCGCTGCGCACGAACCACGAGCTCAACTGCTCGTTCGGGCGCTTGCCGGTGTTCGTACCGTCTGCGCCGCTGCCGCCCACTGGAACGCCTCCATCCACCGAAGCCTCGTTGCCTCGAACCCTTACCAGAATGCCGTGAGTTGCAACCGTCCGTGGCCATGTTCCGCCCGTCGAACAGGAAACCGAGTTGCCTCCGGCATACCCAGAAGTGCACAGAACCCCAGAGCCCGTGCACTGAAAGTAATCCTACGATCACCCCTCCAGCGAGGGCGATTCCACAATCGCCACCATTCGCCACCCCTTCGAATGAACTCGCCTGCCTCCAGGCGCGATTCACTTGACACAGGACGATCAGGAATCGGCGGAGCGGTGCACATGCGGGCGCGCGCCATGGCTCCCACTCCCCCGCTCGCCACCGCGCGCCGCCGTCACCCGGAACGGGCACGACGGAGCGTCACGGCGAAACTCCGGGTCGTAACCACCGGCGCGTTGGACCCGTTGGAGGGGGCATGGGCTTCACGATCGGCGGCACCCGGGGCATCCATCAGATCCGGTCCGGCTCCCGGCGCCGCGGGCGCACGACGGAGGCCACCGCGGTGGCCGAGTACACCGGCCTGTGGGGCTGGTCCGTGGTCCCCGGCGCGCGCGCCGCCGCGGGCCGGTGCTCCTGCGGCGATGCGGGATGCGGGTCCCCGGGCGCGCATCCACTGGACTTCGCGCTGGAGGTCCCCGCCGGCGCCACACTCGACGATGTGACCAAGGCATGGGCGGACGTGCCCGGCGCGGCTCTCCTCCTGCCCGCCGGGCGCACGTTCGACATCCTCGACGTCGCGGCCTTCGCGGGGCGCCGTGCGCTGGTGCGGATGGAGCGCATGGGCCTGCCGATCGGCCCCGTCTCACTCACCCCGGACGGCCGGTGCCAGTTCTTCGTGGCGCCGGGCGCCGCGGCCGAGCTGCCGCAGCTGCTCTACCGGATGGGATGGGACGACGCGGATCTGGACCTGCACTGCCTCGGCCCGGGCGACCACATCACCGCTCCGCCGTCGGACCGTGGGGGACTCGGCCCCGTGCAGTGGCTGCGCGCCCCGTCGCTGGACACGGCCGCGGCCCCGCCGCAGGCCCGGCTGCTGCTGGGCACGCTGGCGTACATCTGCCACCGCTCCCATTCCTGAGGGTCGCTGCCCGTTCCTGAGGTCGCTGCCCGGTCCTCGAATTCCCCGCCCGGTCCCTGAAGGCCCGGGCCACGGGCCCGCACAGCACGATGGCCCGGCCGCGCGTGCGGCCGGGCCATCGTGATCACGCCTGCGGTCAGTCCCCGATGAGCGCGTCGACGAACGCTCCCGGCTCGAAGGGGGCCAGGTCGTCCGCGCCCTCGCCGAGGCCGACGAGCTTGACCGGCACGCCCAGCTCCCGCTGGACCGCGATGACGATGCCGCCCTTGGCCGTGCCGTCCAGCTTGGTCAGCACGATGCCAGTGATGTCCACGACCTCCGCGAACACCCGCGCCTGCACCAGGCCGTTCTGACCGGTGGTGGCGTCCAGGACCAGCAGGACCTCGTCCAGCGGGCCGTGCTTCTCCACGACGCGCTTGACCTTGCCGAGCTCGTCCATCAGGCCCGTCTTGGTGTGCAGCCGGCCCGCGGTGTCGATGAGCACGACGTCCGCACCCTCGGCGATGCCCTCCTTGACCGCGTCGAACGCGATGGAGGCCGGGTCGCCGCCCTCGGGGCCGCGTACCGTGCGCGCGCCCACCCGCTCGCCCCAGGTCTGCAGCTGATCGGCGGCGGCGGCGCGGAAGGTGTCCGCCGCACCGAGGACCACGGAGCGCCCGTCCGCGACCAGGACGCGGGCCAGCTTGCCGGTGGTAGTGGTCTTTCCGGTGCCGTTCACCCCGACGATCATGACGACGCCGGGGGTGTCGACACCGCTCTCGGTCTTGACCGCGCGGTCGAAGTCGGTGCCGAGCAGCGTGAGCAGCTCTTCGCGCAGCAGCGTGCGCAGCTCTTCGGGGGAACGGGTGCCGAGGACCTTCACGCGCTCGCGCAGCCGCTCGACCAGCTCCTGCGTCGGAGCGACGCCGACATCGGCGGTGAGGAGCGTGTCCTCGATCTCCTCCCAGGTCTCGTCGTCGAGGCGCTCGCGGGACAGGAGCGTCAACAGCCCCTTGCCGAGCGAGTTCTGGGAGCGGGCGAGCCGGGCGCGCAGCCGGATCAGCCGGCCGGCGGTCGGCTCCGGGATCTCGATCTCGGGAGCGACAGGCTCGGCGACGACCGGGTCCTCGACGGCGACCGGCGTTGCGACGGCGTCGTCGGCGCTCGGGAGGTCGACCTCCTCGATGGTGCGGCGGGGTTCGTCCCGCGGCGTCTCCGCCTCGTCGCCGACATGCGGTTCGGCGGGCGGAGCAGTGATGGTCGGCGTGCTCGACGGCGCCTGGGGCGGCAGCTGCTTCTTCTTGCGGCTGCTGACCACGAGCCCGCTGATCGCGCCGACCGCGACCAGGGCGATGACTACAGCAAGGATGACGATTTCCATAACGCGTCCAGTATGCGTGACCCCTCGCCTCGGGGTCCGTCCTCCAACAGGGGGTTTGCCGTACCGGCCGGACCGGTCCGCCGTCCGGCCCCATGTCGCCGCCCGCCGCTTCCCGGATCGGGGAGAAGGGCCTCGGCCGGGCGGCAGCGGTCGCCGCGGTACGCGGTGGTGCCGCTCCCGCACAGTGAGTCCGTGCCCCTGCCCGTCTAGTCATCTGACGCCACGTCAGCTAACGTCCCCCTTCGCCATGTCCACACCCGGCGGAGGGGGACGCTCCCATGGCATTCACCGTTGTCCGCTTCAATCTCGTCGATCCCGGCGCCACACCCGAGAGTCTGTCGGCGCGCTATCGGGCGGCGCTGGAGATGGCGGCCTACGCCGACGGGCACGGGGTCGACACCGTGCAGACCGAGGAGCACCACGGGGCCGTGAACAACTGGCTGCCCTCCCCCTTCGTCTTCGCGGGCGCGGTCCTGGGCTCGACACGGCGGATCGCGGTCACCGTCTCCGCGATCATCGGGCCGCTCTACGATCCGCTGCGGCTGGCCGAGGACATCGCCGTACTCGATCTGATCGGCACGGGCCGGCTGATCACCGTCGCGGGCATCGGCTACCGGCCGGAAGAGTACGAGCAGCAGGGCGTGGAGTGGGGGCGGCGCGGCGCGCTCCAGGACGAGCTGGTCCACACGCTGCTCACGGCATGGAGCGGTGAAGCGTTCACGTACCGCGGCCGCACCGTGCGCGTCACCCCGCGCCCGTACACGCAGCCGCATCCGATGCTGCTGGTCGGCGGTTCCTCGCGGGCCGCCGCCCGCCGCGCGGCCCGGTTCGGGCTGCCGTTCTTCCCCAGCGCGCATCTGCCGGAGCTGGAGGCCTACTACAACGAGCAACGGGCGGAGTACGGCACAGAGGGCTTTTGCATGATGCCCGCCGAGCGGACCGAGCTGCTGCATCTCGCCGAGGACCCGGACCGGGCCTGGGCGCTGTACGGCGAGCACTTCCTGCACGAGGCACGGACGTATGCCTCCTGGCAGTCCAAGGACATCCGGTCCGCGGTGCGCTCCGAGGCGACCACGGTCGAGGAGCTGCGGCGCGAGGGCGTGTACCGGATCGTCACGCCGGACGAGTGCGTGGAGCTCGGGGCGCGGGGCGGGGCACCGAGCCTGGTCCTGCACCCTCTGTGCGGCGGGATGCCGGTGGACGAGGGCCGGCGCAGCCTGGAGCTGCTCTGCGAGACGGTGCTGCCCCGGCTCACGCGCTGAGCCGGGGCAGTTTCCGTGGCGAGGAGAGGGACAGCGGGGATTAGCCCATCTCCTCCAACGCCTTGCCCTTCGTCTCCGGCACCCACTTGAGGATGAAGGGGATCGAGAGCAGGGCGAAGAATGTGTAGATGACGTACGCGCCCGACAGATCCCAGTCGGACAGGGGCGGGAAGGTCACGGTGATCAGCCAGTTGGCGATCCACTGGGCCGAGGCGGCGACACCCAGCGCGGCGGCGCGGATCTTGCCCGGGAACATCTCGCCGAGCAGCACCCACACCACGACGCCCCAGGAGAGGGCGAAGAAGAGCACGAAGAAGTTGGCCGCGAAGAGGGCGACCGTGCCCTGGAGATCGGGCAGTGAGATGTCCGTGCCGGTGCCGGTCTTGTACGAGAACGCCCAGGCAGCCAGGCCCAGCGAGATCGTCATGCCGACAGAGCCGATGAGCGCGAGCGGCTTGCGGCCGAGCCGGTCGACGAGCAGCATCGCGATCACCGTGCCGATGATGTTCACGATGGACGTCTCGAAGGAGTAGAGGAACGAGCTCTCCGGGTCGATGCCGACGGACTGCCACAGCGAGGAGCTGTAGTAGAAGATCACATTGATGCCGACGAGCTGCTGAAAGACGGAGAGGCCGATGCCGATCCAGACGATCGGCAGGAACAGGAACCTGCCGCCCATCAGGTCCTTGAACGTGGGCTTCTGCTCGTGCCGCATGTTGAGCTCGATCTCGGCGACCCGCGTGTCCAGGTTCACCTGCTTGCCCTCGACGTCGCGGAGCACCTTCCGGGCCTGGTCCTCACGGCCGACCGAGATCAGGTAGCGGGGCGACTCGGGAATGACCAGGGACAGCAGGCCGTACAGCACGGCCGGGACGATCATGATGCCGAGCATCCACTGCCAGGCCTCGAAGCCGGCGATCTCGCCGCGTTGCTCGCCGCCCGCCAGGTTGAGGACGGCATAGTTGACCAGCTGCGAGACGGCGATGCCGGTGACGATGGCGGCCTGCTGGAAGGAGGCGAGGCGCCCGCGGTAGGCGGACGGGGAGACCTCGGCGATATAGGCCGGGGCGATGACCGAGGCCATGCCGATGGCGACACCGCCCACCACACGCCACATGGCGAGGTCCCAGAGGGCGAACGGCAGCGCGGAGCCGATCGCGCTGGCGGTGAACAGCACCGAGGCGATCTGCATGACCCGGATCCGGCCGATGCGGTCGGCGATCCGGCCCGCGATCGCGGCGCCGATGGCACAACCGATCAGCGCGGCGGCGATGACCTGGGCAAGGACCTGGGAACCGACGTCGAAGCGGCTACGGATCGCCTCGACGGCTCCGTTGATCACCGCACTGTCGTAGCCGAAGAGGAAGCCACCCATCGCGGCCGCTGCCGCGATGAAGACGACATGGCTGAGATGCTCGGGCCGGGCCTTACGACCTTCGGGCGACTGCGGCTGCGGCTGCGCTGTGCCTGTCACATGCACTCCTGGGGCCGCCCGGCAGCAGCGCCGGACGTGGGGGGGCGAGCCCTTCAAGTGGCGCACAACATGCCGCCGCCCACCACTTGAAGGTAAAGACAACGTTGCAGAGACTATGCCTTCAAGTTTCGAAGTCAAGAGGAGGCTCCGGAACGGAAGTGCCGAGTAAGCGACCGACTTGTGTACAAGTTTTGAAGATCTGTTAACGGAGACGCTGGCTGATGACCTTGGAGACGCCGTCTCCCTGCATCGATACGCCGTACAGCGCGTCCGCGACCTCCATGGTCCGCTTCTGGTGCGTGATCACGATCAGCTGTGAGCTCTCCTGCAGCTCCTGCATGATCCGGATCAGCCGCTGGAGGTTGGTGTCGTCGAGCGCCGCCTCGACCTCGTCCATCACATAGAACGGACTGGGCCGGGCCTTGAAGATCGACACCAGCATCGCCACGGCCGTCAGCGACCGCTCGCCGCCGGACAGCAGCGAGAGCCGTTTCACCTTCTTGCCGGGCGGCCGCGCCTCGACGTCCACGCCCGTGGTGAGCATGTTGTCGGGATCGGTGAGGATGAGCCGGCCCTCGCCGCCGGGGAAGAGCCGGGAGAAGACCCCCTCGAACTCCCGGGCGGTGTCCCGGTACGCCTCGGTGAAAACCTGCTCGACGCGCTCGTCGACCTCTTTGACCACCTGCAGCAGATCGGCCCGGGTCTTCTTCAGGTCTTCAAGCTGCTCCGAGAGGAACTTGTGCCGTTCCTCCAGCGCCGAGAACTCCTCCAGCGCCAGCGGATTCACCTTTCCGAGCTGCTGGTAGGCCCGTTCGGCCGCCTTGAGGCGCTTCTCCTGCTCGGCACGTACGAACGGCCGGGGCAGGTTACGGGGATGCTCCGGGTCCTCGGGCAGTTCCTCGCCCTCGGCGGGCGGCGACGGTGGCACGAGCTGGTCAGGACCGTAGTCCGACACCAGCCCGGCCGGTTCCACGCCCAGCTCCTCCAGAGCCCTGGTCTCCAGCTGCTCGATCCTCAGCCGCTTCTCCGCGCCGAGCACCTCCCCGCGGTGCACCGAGTCCGTCAGCTTGTCGAGCTCGCCCTTCAGATCGCGGCCCTGGTTGCGGGCGGTGGTCAGCTCCCGCTCGCGCTCCTCCTTGGCCGCCTCGGCCGATCCGCGCTCCGCCTCGGCCCGTACGAGCGACACCTCGACATGCGCCAGCAACTGGCGGGCGCCACTCGCCACGGCGGCAGCGACCTCGGCCTCGTGCCGCAGCCTCGCGCGCCGCTGCTCGGCGCGCGACCGGGCCTCGCGCTCGGCACGCGCTCCCCGGTCCAGCGCGTCGGCCCGGCCGGCGAGCCCCTTCACCCGCTCCTCGTGCGTACGGACCTGGAGGCGGGCCTCCATCTCGGTCTGACGTGCGTTGGCGCCGTCCGCGGCGAGCCGGTCCCTCACATGGGTGTCGGGCTCCTCCTCGACCGGGGTCTCCTCGGCCACGAGCAGCCGCTCGGCGAGCTCCTCGGCCTCCTCGCGGGCCCGCTCCAGCGCCTCCTGGGCGCGGGCGGCGGCGGCGGTGGTCCGCTCGGCCTCGCCCGCGGCGCCGCGCGCCTGCCCGGCGAGGCGTCCCAGCTGTCCCGACACGGCAGACTTCTCACGGTCCGCAGCTCGGCGGCGCTCCCCCAACTCCTCGACGAGCGCGGCACATTCACCGTGCCGGGCGACAGCCTGCCGCTGTGCGCCGGCCAGCTCCTCGCACCGCACGGCCAGCTCCTCGAGCTCGGCCGCGGCCTCGTCGACGGATGCCTGCACCTCGAGCAGACTGGGCGCCCCGGCGGAGCCGCCCTGCGCGAAGTGCGCGCCGAGCACGTCGCCCTCGGAGGTGACGGCGGTCAGCTCGGGCCGCGCGTACACCAGCTCCTCGGCGTCCTCGAGTGTCCCGACGACGACCATGCCGCGCAGCAGCCGCCGCACGGCGGGCATGAGTTCCTCGGGGCCGCGCACAAGATCGGTGGCATACGCGGGCCCGTCCACGACCCGCCCGGCCACCCTCCGCACACCGGCCGCGCCGTCACCGTCCAGGGCAGCGCCCTCCCGGCTCACGCTCAGCGGCTCCCGCTCCGCGTACACCTGCGCGGCGGCAGTCCTGCCATCCGGCCCGGCCACGGCGTCCGCGCCGCCGGCGCCACCGCCGCGCACGGCATCGCACACCTCGTCATGTGCCCCGTCCGGATCCGGCCCGACAGCGCCCGCCAGCAGCATTGCCGCCCGGCCGCCGTCCTGTTTGCGCAGCAGGCGGATCGCTTCTGCGGCCGTGGCGGGGCTGGAGACCGCCACCGCGTCCGCCGCCGCGCCCAGGGCGGCGGCCACCGGGATCTCGAAGCCGGGGGTCACAGTGAGCAGCCGTGCGGCCGGGCCGAGCAGACCGCCGAGGCGGTCCTGTGCGGCGAGCAGCGTTCCGGTGCCGTCCTTGCGGCGCAGGCCGAGCGCGAGTGCCTCGCGCCGGGCGGCCACCGCGGCGCGTCGGCGTTCCGCGGCGGTCAGCGCCTCCCTGGCCGCGCCGAGCGCCGTCTCCGCCTCGGCCTTCTCACGCTTGGCCGCGTCGTGCTGTTCGGCGAGCGCCGAGTCGCCGGCGTCCAGGCCGTCGACCTCGGCCTTGAGCTGCTCGTACTCCTCCTGCGCGGCGACGGCCCGCTCCTGGGCCTCGTCACGTGCGGCAGCGAGGCGGTCGATCTCGGCCTGAGCCGATGCCGCGCGCGAACGGGCCGCGTTGACCTGTCCGTTCAGTCGGGCGAGCCCCTCGCGCCGGTCGGCGATCGCCCGGGCCACGTCCTTGAGCCGGCGCTCCTCGACCGTGAGCTCCCGCTCCAGTTCGGCGCGGTGCGCGACAGTGTCCTCCAAGGCGCGCTCCGCCGCCTCCAGCGCGGCCTCGAGCTCCGCCTCCTGCTCGCGGATGCGTGCGGCCTCGCGCTCCATGTCCTCCGGTTCGCGCCCACGCCGCTCCTCGGCGGGCTGGGCGGTGGCGCTCTTGACCCGAGCGTCCGCGAGCGAGATCGTGCCGCGCACGCGTTCGGCGAGCTGGGAGAGCTCGTACCAGTTCTGCTGGGCGCGCTGCAGCCGCGGCGCGAGGCGCCGTACCTCGTCCTCCAGCTCCGCCTCACGGGTCAGCGCCGCCTTGAGCTCCGCCTCCGCGGCGTCCTTGCGTTCCTTGAGCGCGGCCTCGTCGGCGATCTCGCTGCGCAGTGCCTGCCGCATCCTCACGAGATCGTCGGCGAGCAGCCGCAGCCGGGCGTCGCGCAGATCGGCCTGGATGACGGCGGCCCGCCGGGCGACGGCCGCCTGTCGTCCCAGCGGCTTGAGCTGGCGGCGCAGTTCGTCGGTCAGGTCCTGGACGCGGGCGAGGTTGGCCTGCATCGCGTCCAGCTTCCGCAGCGCCTTCTCTTTGCGCTTGCGGTGCTTGAGAACGCCGGCGGCCTCCTCGATGAAGGCCCGGCGTCCCATGGGGTCGGCGTGCAGGACGGAGTCCAGCTGGCCCTGCCCGACGATGACGTGCATCTCGCGGCCGATGCCGGAGTCCGACAAGAGCTCCTGGATGTCCAGCAGCCGACAGGTGTCGCCGTTGATCTGGTATTCGCTGCCGCCGTTGCGGAACATGATCCGCGTGATGGTGACCTCGGCGTATTCGATGGGGAGCGCGCCGTCGGAGTTGTCGATGGTGAGGGAGACCTCGGCGCGGCCGAGCGGCGGCCGCCCGGTCGTCCCGGCGAAGATGACGTCCTCCATCTTCCCGCCGCGCAGCGACTTGGCTCCCTGTTCACCCATGACCCAGGAAAGCGCGTCCACCACATTGGACTTGCCGGAGCCGTTGGGGCCCACCACGCAGGTGATGCCCGGCTCGAACCGAAGCGTGGTGGCGGAGGCGAACGACTTGAAGCCGCGCAGGGTCATGGCCTTGAGGTGCACGCCGCCGGACTCTACCTTTCGCTTGCGGTTTCACCCATGAAGGTGCAGGGCACATCAGACGTTAAAGGAAGCACTGCAAGGGGGCGAGGTACCGGCTGCGGCCGAGCCGAAAAGAAAGAAGGGACGCCTAGGCGTCCCTTGCATATCTTGCTTCGATGAACTCCAGCAGAACCGTGCTCAGGTGAGTGCGGGCTCCGCCTGGGGTACATCGATGTCGATGCCGTCGAGCAGCGACTCTCCAGGGTGCTGAGCGACGGCAGCATTGAGCGCGTCATTCTCGGACTGAATCCGTACAAGCTCGGATTCAAGATCCTGGACGCGCTGCTGAAGCCGTCGCATCTCGGCGAGGAGTCGCGGATCGGAACCGCCGACATAACCGAGAAGCGCCTTTGCCATGATGGATGGTCCTCCACACTGAGTGACCGACCGAATCGGTGTGGGTCGTGAGGGATTCGCACCCGCGGTGCCTGGCAGTGCGTGATTACTGCTTGTTGTCGCTGCGATGCTCACTGCCAAACAGCTGAGGTGCGCGGGGACTTCCAGAGTCTCACCAAAAAGTTTGACGGTCAACACGATCACACCCCGTATCGGCGGGCAACCCGGGGGCGTACGGCCGCTGAAACCTGCGGCGGAGCCTGACCTGCGGGGCCCTGGGGGGCGTGGCGATCATCGTTACTCGCGCAGCCTGGCACGAGATGCCTCTTCTTGGCAACCACCAGGTCATTCCCGCCGAACGCAGCTGCCTTTGGCATGTCCCTTCCGCCGATCGTGGAGAACGTGACACGGCGCGCCGCGGGGTGCCCGGGGCCCGGCTCAGCGAATGGCGAAGTCCTCGTAACCGCCGCGGGGGGTGTCCCAGATCTCAGTGACTCCGTCGACCCGGCCGGGCGTGTCGCCGGAGCGAAGCCACTCCAGCAAACGGTGGCAATTCTCACGTGGACCCTCGGCGACAACCTGCACCCGGCCGTCCTCAAGATTCACGGCGAAGCCGGTGAGGCCACCGATCTCCAAAGCGTTTGCCCTGGTGAACCAGCGAAAGCCCACTCCCTGTACTCGGCCGCGTACCCAGGCGGTGAGCCGTGCAGCATCTGTCATGAGTGCACGGTAACCGGCGCATTACTCAGGCAGCACTTCACCCCCACGCGTATTCGCGTACAGTCCCCACCCAATGAGACTCACTCGAATGGGTGAGTATGCGGACGTCGGACGTCGAATAGGACGTACGCCGAATACCTAGGAAGGCAGTGCAGATGGGACGCCATCGCCGGAAGAAGGGTCTGCCCATACGCACCGGGCTGCTCGGCGCCTCCGCAGCCATGGCGGTCGGCGCGGTGGCCGTGACCACCGGTCTGCTGCCGGGCGGCGACACGTTCACCGTGGGTTCCGCGGGCGACTCCAGTTCGCAGGTGCGCACCCGGAGTGCCCCCGAACTGCGGACGCAGGGCGAGACGAGCGCGAAGCCGACCGCCGGCATCCCCGCCTCGCCGAGCCACGACTCCGTACGTCCCACGGCGCCGGCGAAGAAGCCCTCTGCCGCGCCGACCAAGCCGGCCAAGCAGCCCAAGCCGCCGACCAAGCCGTCGGCCGCGCCTTCGAAGGCCGCGAAGGCACCCGAGGCCAAGAAGAAGCCGAGCCCGGCTCCCACCCGCGAGCGCTCGAGTGCTCCCATCCGAACCGCCGAGCCGTCGAAGCCGTCGAAGCCGGCAGCCCCGACCACGCCGAGCGCCGAGACCACCGCCGAGGCAGCCGTGCTGAAGCTGGTGAACGACGAGCGCGAGAAGGTCGGCTGCAGCCCGGTCAAGGCCGATCCCGGACTGGCAAAGCTGGCGGACGCCTTCAGCGTCGACATGGCCGAGCGCGGCTTCTTCGACCACACCAACCCCGACGGGGCCACTCCGTGGGACCGCGCCGCCAAGGCAGGCGTCACCAACCTGGGCGGTGAGAACATCGCTCGCGGGCAGGCCGACGCCGCCGCGGTGATGGACGCCTGGATGAACAGCGAGGGTCACCGCCAGAACATCCTGAACTGCGACTACAAGACGCTGGGCGTCGGCGTGTTCATGGGCGACGGCGGCCCGTGGTGGACACAGGACTTCGGCTTCCAGCCGTAGCGGCAGCAGTACGAACGGCCAGGGCCCCGAACACCGGACGGTGTTCGGGGCCCTGGCCGTACGCGTTACGCAGCGACGGCGATACGTCCTGCGGAGAAGACCCGGGCCGTCTCGGCGACCCGGCGGCCGAGGTGCTCGGCGGTCGCGATGTCCGCCTTGTGCACGCCCTCCGGGCCCTCGTCGGCATTGGTCTGGGCGGCGGCGCCGGCGAAGAAGCCGAGGCGGTTGAGGTCGTTCTCGGAGCCCTCGGTGGAGTTCCAGCCCGGGGCCAGACCCAGCGGCACCCAGATCATGGCGTGCTGGGAGGCCAGCGTCTGGAAGAACTGCAGGGTGTGCAGCTTGTCGCCGCTCTTGGAACCCGAGTTGGTGAATCCGGCGGCCAGCTTGTCGTGCCAGGACTTGCTGAACCAGCGCTTGGAGGTCTCCTCGGCGAACTGATGGAAGGCACCGGAGGCGGTACCCATGTAGGTCGGCGAGCCGAAGATGATCGCGTCGGAGCCGTCCAGCAGCTCCCATTCGGTGTCGGTGATCTCGTCGACCTTGATCAGGTGGGCGGTGGCGCCGGCCTCGGCGGCGCCGGCGCGGACGGCTTCGGCGACAACAGCGGTGTGGCCGTAGCCGGAGTGATAGGCGATCGAGACGACAGGCGTGGTCACGGCAGGGGACTCCTCGTCGACGGTGCTGCTCAGTGGATGACGAAAGGAAAGCACTAACCATTCGAAAGCGCAACCTTAGAGTTAGCGCTGCACTCGAGTATGGTTGGCCAGCATGGACAACGACCTGGCGTTCGACGTGTTCTCCCGGCAGTGCCCCTCGCGCGGCACGCTGGAGCATGTGACGGGACGCTGGGGCAGCCTGACGATCGGCGCCCTGTACGAGGGGTCCCTGCGCTTCAACGAGCTGCGGCGCCGCATCGACGGGGTGAGCGAGAAAATGCTCTCCCAGACGCTGCACGCTCTGGAGCGGGACGGACTGGTGCACCGGGAGGCCCAGCCGACGAATCCGCCGCGGGTGGACTACGAGCTCACCGACCTCGGCCGGGCCGTAGCCGAGCGACTGCTCGGGCTCATTCACCTGGTGGAGGGCCGGATGCCCGAGGTATTGGCCGCTCGGCACAACTACGACGCCAAAAGCCGGAGCACGGAGCGCGGCGACGGCCTCTGACACCGCGGGCGGGCTCGGTCGGCATGACGCGGCCGCCCCGCGAGTACGGGGCGACCGCGGACCGCGAGGTCACGGCTCTCACGCGGCGGACAGCCCTGGGTTCGGTTCGACGGCGGGGACGCCGCGGGCGGCAACGGGCGGCGGCTTGAACCCCTTGGCGATGAGATGGACGGCAAGACTGACCTCCCACGCGAACACGGGGAGTGCGGCGATCGAGCCCCACACGGAGAGCTGGTCGTAGAGCCCGAACAGCACGGCGATCGCCGACGCGCAGATGAGGGGGCCTCCGACGAGCCCCAGCACGGCGATGAACCGCGGCACGAGCCGGGACCGGTACATCAGGTGGGCCAGCAGCAGGCTGTTCGCTCCCAGAACGAGGTTGGGGCCGAGCAGGAACGTCCAGTCGTGGACGGCGACGAGCGACCTCCCGACGACGGTGAGCGCAGCCCTGTCCGCGCCCGCAGCTCCCGCGAGGTCCTGGCGCAACGTCACGACCGACAGGACGCCGATGATGCCGACGACGATGACGGCGGCTTCCAGAAGGCGTGCGCAGAGGTATCCGAGGGCGACGCTGCGGTTCTGCCTCTTGACGACCGGATACAGCGTGACCCCTGTGCCGATGACGGCGACGACAAGGATGACCTCGAAGAACCCGCCCAGCAGTACGCGCGTGTCGGCGCCGGCGCCGATGACGTAGTTCACGTCGCTCAGGACCGGCTGGTACAGCACCAGCCCGGCGATCGCGGCGATCTCCGTGACCAGGAAGAACACGCCCGCGACCACTGCGGACTTTCTGCTTGAACTCATGTCGACCCTCTTCCACGGCTAGGTGTACGGCGTACACCCAATCCACTCGGGACCATAGGTGTACGCTGTACACCTGTCAAGGGGGCGTCGGGCGGCGACGTCGCGTGGGAAGGTGATCCGATGGGAGAGCAGAGGGAGGCCGCGCGCCGAGTCCCCTTGAGCAGGGACCGGGTGCTGCGCGCCGCCGTCGCGCTCGCCGACGCCTCCGGGATCGACGCCGTCAGCATGCGCAAGCTCGCTCAGGAGCTGGGTGTTGTGCCGATGGCGCTCTACAAGCACGTGGCGAACAAGGAAGAGCTTCTGGCAGGCATGGTCGACGTCGTGGTCGGCGAGATCGACCCGCCGCATCCCGGCACGGAGTGGAGGACGGCGGTCCGGCGGAGGATCCTCTCCGCGCGCCGGGCGCTTCTGCGCCACCCGTGGGCTTCTCGGGTGATCGAGTCGCGCACCACGCCGACTCCGGTCGTGTTGGAGTACATGGACTCGATGACCGGGATGTTCCGGGCCGACGGCTTCTCCGTCGACCTCACACATCATGCGATGCACGCGCTCGGCAGCCGCATGTTCGGGTTCACGCAGGAGCTGTTCGACGACTCCGCAGGCGTCGACCCGGCTGTGCGGGAAGCCATGCTGCGCGAGATGGCGGGCACGTACCCCCACCTCGCGGAGATCGCGTCAGGGGCTGCCCACGACGAACGGTCGGTTGTCGGCCCGGGCTGCGACGACCAGTTCGAGTTCGAGTTCGCGCTCGATCTTCTCCTCGACGGACTCGAAGGACTCCGGCGGCAGAGGTGGAGCTCCAAGGCCCATCGCGAGCAAGCGACCACGATCGGATAGCGCGGTTCCCGGTCGTCCGCAGATCGCCACGAGCGGACGTTTCGGTCGCGCCGCGGCGGGGCTCCCTGCCGAGGGCCTCCTGGGATACGGCGCCCGGAACGCATCGGCGGGGGGCTGCCACAATCTATGGGACAACCGTCGCTGCCGTAGGGGCCGAGAGTGGAGGGCAGAGCACGTGCCGGAGCTGCCGGAGGTCGAGACGATTCGTCTGGGCCTGGAACGCTGGGCTCTCGACCGCACGATCAGGAACGTGTCCGTGGCCCACCCTCGGGCCGTCCGGCGGCATCTGCCCGGAGCTGATGACTTCCGCGCGCTGCTCGTCGGTCGGGCCATGACGGCGGCGCAGCGACGGGGAAAGTACCTCTGGCTCCCGCTGGACTCCGGAGACGCGCTGGTGGTGCACCTGGGGATGAGCGGCCAGTTGCTGGTGGTGCCCTCCGGCACCGCTCCGGAGAGACACCTGCGGGTGACGCTCACCTTCGAGGACGGAGGGCCGGACCTGCGCTTCGTGGACCAGCGCACCTTCGGCGGCCTGTCGGTCTCGGCGGGCGGCGCCGCGCTCCCCTCGTCCATCGCGCACATCGCCCGCGACCCGGTCGACCCGGCGTTCGACGACGAAGGCTTCGCGCGCAACCTGCGCGGGAAGCGCACCGGCCTGAAGCGCGCCCTGCTCGACCAGACACTGGTCAGCGGCATTGGGGCGATCTACGCCGATGAGGCCCTGTGGCGCTGCCGGCTGCACTGGGCGCGCCCGACGGAGACGATGACGCGGCCCGTGACCGCTCGTCTGCTCGCCTCGGTCCGGGAGGTCCTCGACGAAGCCATCGCGGTGGGCGGTACATCGTTCGACGCGCTGTACGTGAACGTGAACGGTCGGTCCGGCTACTTCGACCGGTCCCTCAACGTCTACGGGCGGGAAGGTGAACCGTGCCCGCGGTGCGGGTCGCCGATTCGCCGGGCGAAGTGGATGAACCGTTCCGCGTACTGGTGCCCGACGTGCCAGCGGGCCCCCCGCCACCCGCACCCCTGACGCCGGTCGGCGGATGGGGCCCATAGGCACGGGCCCCGACCGGCCGCGGGGCGCACCCACAACGCCCCGAGGTCCCTCACCAGGGGCGAGGGACCTCGGGGACAACAGCCGGAAGCATGGACTCAGGCCGAGGCCCGGTCCGCAGGTGCAGACTCCGAAGGGACGTCGGCGGCCCCTTCGTCAGAGGCAGCCGTCGCGGCGGAGGCCTTGACCGCCACCGCGCGCTCGTCCGCGGCGGCACGGATCTCCCGCCACGCGGACTCGGCCGCCTGCTGCTCCGCTTCCTTCTTGCTGCGGCCGGTGCCGGTGCCGTACGAGACACCACCGACGCGGGCGGCAGCAGTGAAGGTCTTCTCATGGTCCGGGCCGGTCTCGGTGACGAGATACTCCGGTACTCCGAGCCCCTCGGCAGCCGTGAGCTCCTGGAGGCTGGTCTTCCAGTCCAGGCCGGCACCGAGGTTCGAGGACTTCTCGATGAGCGGGTCGAAGAGCCGGTGCACCAGCTCGGACGCCGCTTCGAGGCCCTGGTCGAGATAGACCGCGCCGATCACCGCTTCAAGGGTGTCGGCGAGGATGGACGCCTTGTCCCGGCCGCCCGTGCCCTCTTCGCCCCGGCCGAGCCGGATGAACGAACCGAGCTCCAGGCCACGGCCGACCTCCGCCAGCGCACGGGAATTGACCACCGCGGCCCGCAGCTTCGCCAGCTGGCCCTCGGGCAGGTCGGGGTGGGTGCGATACAGCGTGTCCGTGACCACCAGGCCGAGCACCGAGTCCCCGAGGAACTCCAGCCGCTCGTTGGTGGGCAGACCGCCGTTCTCGTACGCGTACGAACGGTGGGTCAGCGCACGTACCAGAAGGGCGGACTCGAGGTGGTACCCGAGCCGCCCTTCCAGAAGCGTGTGGGACGAGGCTGCGTTGGCTGTGTTTACTGCGTCTGCCTGCTTCTTGGCATTGGACAGCTCAGACATCGGGCCTCTCACCAGCCGCTCAGACCTCGAGGACCTGGCGCTTGTTGTAGGTGCCGCAGCTCGGGCACGCGATGTGCTGCTGCTTCGGCTCCTGGCAACGCTCACACGAAACCAGGGTGGGGACCGCAGCCTTCCACTGCGACCGGCGGTGGCGCGTGTTGCTGCGCGACATCTTCCGCTTCGGAACAGCCACGGCTACTTCTCCTGCTTCTCGTCGACGCCCGCTTCGGCGCCGCCCATGTTGTCCTTCTCGCCGTCCTGAACGGTCTCGGCGAGTCCCTGCAGTGCCGCCCAACGGATGTCGACGGCGTCATGGTGGTGGTCCGGGTTCTCGTCCAGCCGAACCCCGCATTCGGAGCACAGACCGGCACAACTCTCCCGGCACACCGGCTGCATCGGCAGTGCGAGCACCACCGCGTCACGCAGCACGGGCTCGAGGTCGAACAGGCCGTCCTCGAGAAAGAGAGTGTCCTCGTCCTCGGCGTCGTCGACGGGCTCCACAGCGTGACTGCGGCCCCGGTCGTCGGCGTCGGGGTACGTGAACATCTCCTGGAAGTCCGCGGCGACCTCATGGCGCAGCGGCTCCAGACACCTTACGCACTCCCCCTCGGCCGCTGCACGGGCGGTGCCTGTGACAAGCACCCCTTCCATGACCGACTCGAGGCGGAGGTCCAGCTCCACCGGTGCGCCTTCCGGTACACCGATGACCCCGTCGATACCGAAGACCGCCGGCGGACCGGGCGCCTCCACCGTGCGGGACAGCCGCTGGAGGGCACCGGGCCGCCGTCCCAGCTCGTGCGTGTCGAACACGAGGGGGTTGCGGTGGTCGAGGCGCGTGCTCAGGGCTCTTCCTGCTTTCGGATCGTGAGGAGGGGCCGTCCCGATTCGGAGTCGAAGCGGACAGCCGGGATCGCGAGACTGCGCGCGACCGAAGAGCCAGGATACTGGAACGGCCGCCGTAGACCCAATCCGGGCGTCTCAGCGTCCCTGTTCGTACCGGTGCAGCTGGTCCAGGTCGATCATGCCGGTGTCGAAAAGGCTGGTCTCGTCGAGGGCCGCACCCTGCTGGGCCGGGACCTGAGGCGGCTGCTGCTGGGGCTGCGGCGGGTACCCGTACGGATCCGGCCCGCCGTACTGCTGGTCGCTGTACTGCTGGTCGTAGCCCTGCTGCTGCCCCCCGTAGGCTCCGGCCCCCGCGGCGGCGTACGGGTCCTGCTGCTGGTAGCCCGCGTAGGCGTCCTGCTGGGCATACGCGTAGGGGTCCTGCTGGGCGGGCATCTGCGGCTCGGCCTGCGCCTGGTACGCGTACGCGTCCTGCTGCGGGGCCGGTGCCTGCGGCTGGGGGTCGGCGATCTCGGCGAGGCCGGCCAGATAGTCGGCGTCGCTGGTGTGCTGGTGTGCCCCTGCGGCGTCCTGGGCGGCCATGTGCGCACCGAGGTCGTCGCTGGCGATCCGGCCGTGCAGCTTCTGCCGGCCGCGGCCCACCGCGTCGAGCGTCTTGGAGAGCACGGCCTCGAAGGCACCCAGCTTGGCGTCGACGTACTGGTCCGCGCGCTGCTTGAGGGTCTGAGGGTCGGCGCTGTACTCGGGGGCGTCGTCGTCCTCGGCCTCCGCGTAGTGCTGCCCGGCTCCGGCGGGGCCGCGGCCGAGCAGCTTCTCGCGGCCCCGGTCGACCGAGCCGATGGTCTTGGTGAGGACGACCTCGAAGTTGGCGAGCTTGGAGTCGACGTAGTCGTCCGCCTCGGCGCGGATCTCCTCGGCCTCGCGGCGCGCCTCCGAGAGAATGCGGTCCGCCTCGTCCTGGGACCGGCGGGCGACCTGGGTGTCGGAGATCAGAGAGCCGCGCTCGGCGTGCGCGGACTCGATGATGCGCTCGGCCTCCTGGCGGGCCTGCTCGACCAGCTGCTCACGGCCGCCGATGAGCTCCTGCGCCTGGGCCAGCGAGCCGGGCAGCGCCTCGCGCACCTCCTCGAGCATGGCGAGCAGCTCGGCGCGGTTGACCACGCAGGAGGCCGACATGGGCATGGACCGGGCGCTCCCGACCGCCTCGACGATCTCGTCGAGCTTCTTCTGCACGTCCACCGTGGTTCGCCACTCTCTACTGCTGTTTGGAGACGGACGGAACGACTGTACGGGCAGACGGCGCCCGTCCGACACCGGGTGACAGACCGTCAGGTCAGCCCTTGGCGGCCAGGCGCTCGACCAGGGCCCGGTGCACGACGGGAGGCAGCAGGTGGGAGACGTCCCCACCCCAGGCCGCGACCTCCTTGACCAGGCTGGAGGAGAGGAAGCTGTAGGTGGGATTGGTCGGGACGAACAGGGTCTCCACACCGGAGAGGCCGTTGTTCATCTGGGCCATCTGCAGCTCGTAGTCGAAGTCGCTGACGGCACGCAGGCCCTTCACGATGGCCGGAATGTCGCGTTCCTTGCAGAAGTCGACGAGCAGGCCGTGGTGGGACTCGACGACCACGTTCCCGTACTCGCCCGTGACCTGGCGGATCAGGTCGATCCGCTCCTCGACCGTGAACAGCCCCTGCTTGGACTGGTTGATCATCACCGCGACATGTACGACGTCGTACAGCTTGGAGGCGCGGGCAATGATGTCGAGGTGTCCATTGGTAATGGGGTCGAATGACCCGGGACAGACTGCGCGGCGCAACTGAAGTCCCTCGCTCTCCGGTCCGTTCATCGTGCTTCTTCGCAACGAGAGGCGGCGCGACCGTACCAAAGCGTGCCCTCGCCGTAACGACGGGCCCGCAACGGCTCGAAGCCCTTGGGCCAGTTGAACTCTCCGCCTCTGGTGCTGCGCTCCACGGTGACGAGCGCGTCGTCCGTGAGCCAGCCCTGAGAGCGGAGTGTGAGCAGAATCTCGCCAAGATCGTCGTCCGTGACAGCGTACGGAGGATCGAGAAACACCACGTCGTACGGGGTCTCGGGGGCCGGTCCCGTGACGATCTGTTCCGCTTTGCCGGTACGGACCTCGGCGCCGGGCAGTCCCAGAACGCGGACGTTCTCCCGGACGACGCGCGCGGCGCGGGTGTCGGCCTCGACGAGCAGGGCGTGGTCCGCGCCGCGGGACAGCGCCTCCAGGCCGACGGCGCCGGAACCCGCGTACAGATCGGCGACACGGATGCCCTGCAGCGTGCCGAGCAACGACTCCCAGCTGGAGAACAGCCCTTCGCGGGCGCGGTCGGAGGTGGGGCGGGTGCCGTTGCCTGGTGGAACGGCGAGACGGCGTCCGCCGGCCGCGCCGGCGATCACGCGGGTCATCTCGGTCCTTAGTAGGTGAGCGGACTGTGCTCGGGGGAGCGGAGTCCGGGCGAAGTCTTCGCGACCAGTCTCTCAGCCCTTGTCCAGGTACTGCTCCCGCTCCTTGTCGAGCAGGGCGTCCAGGGCGGTACGCAGCTCGGGCAGCCGCTTCAGGTCCGGGTCGGCCCCGACCACCGCCACAGCCTCCTCACGGGCGGCCGCGATGACCTCCTCGTCCTCGATGACGCTGAGCACCCGCAGCGAGGAGCGCACACCGGACTGGGCCTGGCCGAGCACATCGCCTTCCCGGCGCTGTTCGAGGTCGATACGGGAGAGCTCGAAGCCGTCGAGGGTGGCGGCGACCGCGCCGAGCCGGGCCCGGGCGGGGCTCGCCTCGGGCATCTCGGTGACCAGCAGGCACAGCCCGGGGGCCGAGCCGCGGCCGACCCGTCCGCGCAGCTGGTGCAGCTGCGAGACACCGAACCGGTCGGCGTCCATGATCACCATGGCGGTGGCGTTCGGAACGTTCACACCGACCTCGATCACCGTGGTGGCCACCAGCACATCGACCTCACCGGCGGCGAAGCGGCGCATCACGTCGTCCTTGTCGTCCGGCTGCATCCGCCCGTGCAGCACTTCGACGCGCAGACCCGCGAGCGGGCCCGCCGCGAGCTGTTCGGCAATCTCCAGGACGGCGAGCGGCGGCCGCTTCTCCGCCTCGTCCTCCGCCGACGTCTTCTTCGGCTTCTCGTCCTCGTCGTCGCCGATACGGGGGCACACCACATACGCCTGGTGGCCGTTCTCGACCTCCTCGCGCACCCGCTCCCAGGCCCGTGCCAGGAAGTGCGGCTTGTCCTGGGCGGGCACCACATGGGTGGCGATCGGCGAACGGCCGGCCGGCAGCTGGTCCAGCACGGAGGTCTCCAGGTCGCCGAAGACCGTCATCGCGACCGTACGCGGGATGGGGGTCGCGGTCATGACCAGCAGATGCGGCGGTTGCCTGCCCTTCGAACGCAGGGCATCGCGCTGTTCGACGCCGAAGCGGTGCTGCTCGTCGACGACGACCAGGCCCAGGTCGTGGAACTGCACCTTGTCCTCGATCAGGGCATGGGTGCCGATGACGATGCCCGCCTCGCCGGTCACCAGGTCCAGCAGCGCCTGCCTGCGGGCGGCCACGCCCATGGAACCGGTGAGCAGCACCACCTTGGTGCCGTGCTCGGACCCGCCGAGCATTCCCCCCTCGGCGAGTTCACCCATCATCTCGGTGATGGACCGGTGGTGCTGCTGGGCGAGAACCTCGGTGGGCGCGAGCATCGCGGCCTGCCCGCCGGCGTCCACGACGGCGAGCATGGCCCGCAGCGCCACCATCGTCTTGCCCGAACCCACCTCGCCCTGGAGCAGCCGGTGCATCGGATGCTCGGTCGCCAGATCGTCGAAGATCTCCTTGCTGACCTGCCGCTGGCCCTCGGTGAGGGTGAAGGGCAGCTTGGCGTCGAAGGCGTCGAGCATTCCGTCCGGCACGGGCCTGCGGGCGACCGCGGGCAGTTGGGTGTCGGCGAACCGCCGCCGGGCGAGGGCGACCTGGAGGACGAACGCCTCGTCCCACTTCAGGCGCTGCCGGGCGTCCTCGACGTCCGCCCTGGACTGCGGGCGGTGGATCTTGAGCAGGGCCTCGGGCAGGGGGACGAAGCCCCGGCCCTCCCGCAGGGCGGGCGGCAGCGGGTCACCTGCTTCCCCTGCCTGCGGGAGGACCGCGTCGACCGCCTTGGCGATCTTCCAGGACTCCAGGCCCTTGCAGGCGGGATAGATCGGGATGAGCTTGCCCGCAAAGGCGCTCACGGCCCCGTCGCCGCTGTCCGCGTCCAGCCGTTCGTACGTCGGGTGGGCGAGCTGGAGCTTGCGGTTGAACATGGACACCTTGCCGGCGAACATCGCGCGGCTGCCGGGCGGCAGGTCCTTGTGCGGCTTGTGCACGCCGCGCCCGAAGAAGACCAGCTGGAGCCGGCCGCTGCCGTCGGTGATGGTGATCTCCAGCCGCTGCCCGCGGCCGCCGTTGAAGGTGTGCACCCGGGAGTCCGCCACCTGGGCGACCACGGTGACGTGCTCGTCGAGGGGCAGCTCGGCCAGCCGCGTCAGCTGCCCGCGCTCCTCGTACCGTCTCGGATAGTGGTGGAGCAGATCACCGACGGTGTGCAGATCGAGGTTCTCGGCCATGACCTTCGCGGTCGCGGAGCCGAGGGACTTCTTCAGCGGCTCGCTCAGCACGACGCCTCCCGGCAGTCCCCGATCCGGCACTCTGCCGGGGGCCCGGGGGTCGCTCCCCGAACCAGCACGGCCAGGCCGAGGGTCTCGGCCATGACCTTCGCGGTCGCGGGGCAGAGGAACTTCTTGAGTGGTTCATCCAGTACGGACACGCGATCCATTGCACACCACCACACCGACAGTCGTCGCGCACCGATGGATATCACCTGGTCACCACCGTGCCCCCACCCCTAGGATGGCGCGGATTTCACGGATTTCCCCGCCTTCCCACGCCGCGGTCACCGTTCTGCGGGACCGCCCGACCCGCGCCGCCCGCCCGTCCCCCCACCGGCGCAGCGACGATGACGACACCTGAGACGACACCGCACACCTTCCAGGTCGATCTGCGTGGCCTGGTGGACCTGCTGTCCCACCACCTCTACTCCAGTCCCAAGGTCTATCTGCGCGAGCTGCTGCAGAACGCCGTGGACGCGATCACCGCCCGCCGCGCCGATCAGCCCGACGCGCCCGCGCGGGTACGGCTGTACGCCGCCGACGGCGGGCTGCGCGTCGAGGACTCCGGCATCGGGCTGACCGAGGCCGATGTCCACAGCCTGCTGGCAACCATCGGCCGCAGCTCCAAACGCGCCGGTGCCGACGGCATCGCGTCCGCACGCGCCGATTTCCTCGGCCAGTTCGGAATCGGGCTGCTCGCCTGCTTCGTCGTCGCGGCCGAGATCCGGGTGGTCAGCCGATCGGCCCGGACACCGGACGCGCCGCCGGTGGAGTGGGCGGCGCGGGACGACGGCTCGTACACCGTGCGCACCCTGCCGGACAGCGCCCGGCCGGAGCCCGGTACGACCGTGTACCTCGGCGCCCGGCCCGGCAGCGGCGAATGGCTGGCCGAGGAACGGGTGCTGACGCTCGCGCGGGACTTCGGCTCGCTGCTGCCGTACGACGTACGGGTCGGCGACAGCGCCGTCACCGAACTCCCGGCGCCGTGGGACCGCGCGTACGCCGGTCCCGCCGAGCGCCGCGTGGCGCTCGCGGGCCACTGCCACCAGCTGTTCGGCTTCACCCCGCTCGACACGGTCGAGCTGGATCTGCCGGTCGCCGGGGTACGCGGGGTCGCGTACGTACTGCCGTCAGCCGTGAGCCCGGCCCAGCGTTCGGGGCACCGGGTGCATCTCAAGGGCATGCTGCTCACCGACCGGGCCGACGAACTCCTGCCGGACTGGGCCTTCTTCGTGCGGTGCGTCATCGACACCGACAGCCTGCGGCCCACCGCGTCGCGGGAGTCGCTGTACGCGGACGAGACGCTCGCCGCCGTACGGGAGGCGCTGGGCGGACGTATCCGGGAGTGGCTGACGGGGCTGGCCGCGGGCGACCCCGAGCGTCTCGCGCAGTTCCTGTCCGTGCACCACCTGGGTGTGAAGTCACTGGCCCGGCACGACGACGACATGCTGCGCACGATGCTGCCGTGGCTGCCGTTCGAGACGACCGACGGCCGGCTGTCGCTGGAGGAGTTCGCGCAGCGGCATCCGGTGGTGCACTTCACCCGGACCGTCGAGGAGTACCGGCAGGTCGCGCCGATCGCGTCCGCGCAGGGCATCGGTGTGGTCAACGGCGGCTACACGTACGACACCGAGCTGGTGGAGCGCCTGCCGAGGGTGCGGCCGGGGACGGCCGTCTCGGAGCTCGACGCCGACACCGTCACCGCCCATCTCGACACCGTCGACCCGGCGCAGGAGCTGGCGCTCGCCGGCTTCCTCGCCGCCGCCCGCGCCCGGCTCGATCCGCTCGGCTGCGATGTGGCGCTGCGCGCCTTCCATCCGCTGACGGTCCCGGCCCTGCATCTCGACGACCGCGCGGCGCGTCACGAGCAGGCACGGGCCGAGGCCGAGGAGCAGGCCGACGATCTGTGGGCGGGCATCCTCGGTTCGCTGCGCGGCAGTGCGCCGCGCGCCCGGCTGGTACTGAACCATCTCAACCCGCTGATCCGCAGGATCAGTTCGCTCGACGGCGAGCTGGCGGGGACAGCAACGGAAGCCTTGTACGGACAGGCCCTGCTGATGGCCCGGCGTCCGCTGCGTCCTGCCGACTCCGCGCTGCTCAACCGCGCTTTCCTCGGCCTGCTGGAGTGGGCCACCCACGATCGGGAGAACGGCCGATGACCCTCGATGCCACCGCCTTGCGCCAGGCGATGCGGGACAACTCCGAGGAGCCGGAGGGCCCTTCCCGCAATGCCCGCGCGGAGCGGCTGTTCGCCGAGATCGAGCAGCTCGGCGACACGGGGCTGCTGATCGACGGTCTCGACCATCTGCTGGAGGTCTACAACTACAGCTCCGAGCAGGACAAGATGTTCGTCCCGTTCGCGCGGCTGCTGCGAATGTGGGACGAGCGGCCCGAGGACTTCGACGAGCGGCAGGTCCACGGTCTGTTCTGGATGTTCAAGTGGGTCTCCAGCGGCATGATCGACCAGCCGCACATTCCGCTCTCCTCCATCGAGAAGTGGCAGGCGGAGATGGAGCGCCGCTACCGGCTAGCCGGGCACTCCGAGCGGGCCGTGCGCCAGGGGGAGCTGCGGATCGCGCGGCACCTGGGCGACATGGAGCGCGCCGAGCGTGCGTACGACGCGTGGCAGGCCGCCGACCGGGACAGCAAGAGCGACTGCCGTGCCTGCGAGCTGCACGGCCAGGGGTCGTGGCAGGACCACCGGGGCGACCGGGAGGCGGCGCTCGAGGCCTGGCGGCCGGTGCTGGAGGGCGAGTTCACCTGCGCCCACGAGCCGCACGCGGTGCTCGCGTCCTCGCTGCTGCCGCTGCTGCGGCTCGGGCGCGCCGACGAGGCCCGGGCACATCATCTGCGCGGCTACCGGCTGGCGCGCTCGAAGGAGAGCATGCGCGCCACCGTGGCCAGGCATGTCGAGTTCTGTGCGCTGACCGGCAACGAGGCGCGGGGACTTGAGATTCTCGCGGAGCGTCCCGCGTACTTCACCGACACCGGGGAGCCCAGCAGCCTGCTGGACTATCTGGAGGTCACGACGCTGCTCACCGACCGGCTCGTCGCGCTCGGTCACGGGGAGCAGAGCCTGCCGGGGCCGGGCGGCCGCACGTGGAGTGCCGGTGAGCTCGCGGTGCACACGCGCAAGGAGGCGCTGGCGCTCGCGGCCCGGTTCGACGAACGCAACGGCACCGCGTATGTGAGCACGTCGACCCGGGAGCGCATGGACCAGGAGCCGCTGCTGGAGCGGCTGCCGCTGGGAATCCGGGTGGTGCGGCAGGTGTCCGTACCGCGTCGGCCCGTGCCGTCATCCGGTTCGGCTCCGGCCGGCGATCCGGCCGGGCTGCTGGCGAAGGCGCGACAGCTCTCCGAGGCACTGCACCCGGACTCGGTCGACGCCTGGGCGGCGGTCGTCCGCGCCACCGGTGAGCAGACAACGGGCCTCGAGGTGATCGACCGCGCCGAGATCGCCGAGCACCGGGGCATGAATCCGGAGGAGCCGCCCGCCGAGTCGGTCGCGCACTTCACCGCGGCGGCCGGGCTGTACGAGTCGGCCGGTGAGCCGGGCCGCGCGGCGAGCGCCCTCGCGAGGGCCGCGTACTGTCTGGCCCTCGACGGCCGCTCCGACGAGGCGCTGGCAGCGGTGGCGGGGCCCTGTCACCGCGTCCTCACCCTGTTCGCCGAGGGTGCGGCCACGGCGCGGCAGGCGAGCCGTACCCTGCTGAGCCGCACCCGGATCCTCAACGACCGCATCCAGGAGGCCGGGGACCAGGAAGCGGTGGCGGCCGCGGTTACCGCGCTGGAGGAGTCCGTACGCGAACTCCTCGCGCTCGCCGAGCCGCACAGCGCCGATCCCGGTGTGGGCTCCGCGATCGGGGAAGCCCTCGGCTCTCTGGGCAACATCACGGCCTTCCGCGGCGATCCGCAGGGGGCCAAGGAGCTGTACGCGCGCTCGGCCGAGGTGTACATCGCGTCCGGCGTGCCCTGGTACGCCGTCGAGCCCGAGTCCCAGCTCGCCGGGGTGAGCCGCCATCTCGGCGACCTGGAGACGGCCGAACGCGCCTCCCGTGCCGCACTGGAGCACGCGGCGCACTTCCCTGAACCCGGTGGCAGGGCCCGCCTCCATCTCCAGCTCGTCGAGACCCTCGCCGACACCGGCAGCATCGAGGAAGCGGCCGAACACGCCCTGGAGGCGGCCCACTGGTCGGACGAGGCGGGCGAGACCACCGGCACCGGCGCGTACGCACGCCACCGGCTCGGTGGGCTGCTGCTGGAACTCGGGCGGGTGGACGAGAGCGCGGCGGTGCTGGAGTCCGTGCTGCCGGACCTCTCACCCGAGACCCACGGCGAGGGCATGGTCGTCCAGACACTGTGGTGGCTGGGCGACTGCATGACGGCGATCGAGGAGCCGCGCCGTGCGGCCGAGCACTGGCTGCGGGCGGCGGACATCGCCCGCGGCTGGCCGCGGCAGCGCGACCACGCGATGCTCGCGAACCTGGCGGGCGAGGCGCTGTACCGGGCGCACCTCGACTCCGAGGCCGAGCTGGCGTACGAACGGGCCGGCGAGCTGTGGCGGTCGCTCGACGACACCCACGCGCTGGTGCGCACGCTTCGGGTACGGGCCTGGATCGCGACCCGCGAGGGCCAGGCGGGGCCGGGGGCCGCGCGGGAGTTCATGGCGTCGGCGGCGCGGGAGTGCGAGACGGCGCTGGCCGCGTCGCAGGACGCCCAGGCCGCTGTCCGGCTGCGCGCGGAACTGGCGGACACCTACCGCCAGACCGGGGAGCTGATCGCGAACAGCTGCGAGGGCAAGCCGGGCGACCGGGACGCGGACGGCTCGGCACGGACGGCGTACGAGGAGGCTCTGTCGTACGTGGTCCGCGCGGTCGAGGGCTTCGCCGAGGCGGGCGAGTCCTTCACGGACCTGCGCACGGCATCCGACCTCATGGCCGCCTGGCTGGAGGCGGACCTCGGCCGGGCCGACGCGGCGGAGGCGAGGGCGCGTTCGGTACTGACGCGGTACGAGTCGGCGCCGGACGCAGAGGCGGCATCGTCGAGGTGCGCGGAGGCGAGGTCGGTACTGGGGTACGTGGGCCGGGAGTAGGGGGCCTCTCCCCTCACCCCGCCCCTTCCCGAAACCGGGGGCAGGCCCCCGGGCCTGCGGACGGGTACCGCTGGACATGCCGGATCCGCGGCGCGGGGGCACGCGGCCGATCGGACCGCCCCCGCGCCCGCCGCGGCAAGGAGCACGCGACCGGCCGACGTGAGGTGCCGGCGGCGAAAGCGGTCGTCCGCCCGGTGACGGCGGGCGCCACCGAGGGCCCCCGGGGACGCGTGGCACGGACGGGGCCGGCGCGGCTACTCCACGCCGATCAGCAGGGGTGTCCCGGCGTCGCCGCCCTCGTACGTCACCGTGTCGACCGCCAGGTAGCCCTCGCGGACGTGGCGTTCCAGGCTGGTCGCAAGGGCTTTGGGGGCGGAGCTGCCGAGTATCAGGGTGACCAGCTCGCCACCCGACGAGAGCATGCGCTCCAGCACCGTCAGGGCCGTTGACGTCAGTTCCTCGCCGATCACCGCGACGTCGCCGTCGATCAGGCCCAGGATGTCGCCCGCCTGGCACACACCCGCAGAGGTCCACGACTGGCGTTCGGCGACGGCCAGTTCGGCGTAGCGCGTCGCGCCCGCGGCCGCCGTCATGGCGACCACGTCCTCGTCGAAGCGCCGGTCCGGCTCGTGGACCGCCAGGGCCGCGATGCCCTGGACCGGGGAGCGGGTGGGGATCAGCGCGACGCGAATGCCCTCCGTGCGGGCCTGTTCCGCGGCGGCCGCCGCAGGGTGGCGCAGGGCCGGATCGTTAGGGAGGAGGACCACCTCACGGGCGTGGGCCCGGCGGATCGCGTCGACGAGTTCACCGCTGGCCGGGGGTTCACCCGCGAGCGCGCGCACGGTGGTCGCGCCGGCGTCGGTGCACAGGCTCGCCAGTCCCTCTCCGGGCACGACCGCCACGACCGCCCGCTGGACCTGTGCCCGTGGCGTCGCCGTGGCCGCCGCCGTGTCGAAGTGGGTGATGCGGATCCGGTGCGGCCGGCCGGCCTCGACGCCCGCTTCCACCGCCGCGCCCGCGTCGTCGACGTGCACATGGATGTTCCACAGGCCGTCGCCGCCGACGACGACGAGCGAGTCGCCGAGAGCGTCGAGCCGCGTCCGCAGCCTGGCCACGGCGCTGTCGTCCGCCTCCAGGAGATAGATGACCTCGAACGCGGGGCCCCCGTCGGCGCACGGCCGCGGCTCCTGCGTCTGCGGATCCCGTCGCACGTGCTCCAGCGCGGGCGCCACCGGGGCCTCCCCGGCAATCGCCTCGACCAGCGCCCCGAGCACCATCAGCAGGCCGCGTCCGCCCGCGTCGACGACCCCCGCGCGGCCGAGGACCTCCAGCTGTCCCGGGGTCGCGTCCAGTGCGGTCCGGGCTCCCGCGTACGCGGCTCGCAGCGCATCCGCCGGGGAGCTCTCCGCCGCGGAAGCGGCCGCCGACGCCACGGTCAGGATGGTGCCCTCGACGGGGTGCGCGACCGCCTCGCGTGCCAGTTCGGCGGCGCGCCGCAGCGCCCCGGCGAGGTGGTCCCCGTCGCTGATCCGCTCCGCCATGCCCCGCAGCAGCTGCGCGAGGATCGTCCCCGAGTTCCCGCGGGCGCCCAGCAGCGCCCCGTGCGCCATCGCGCGCACGACGTCGGCGAGGGAGGGCGCCGTCCTCCCGGTCTCGTGGGCGGCGAACACGGCCTCGACCGCCTGGGCCGCCGACTCCACGGTGAGATACAGGTTGGTGCCGGTGTCGCCGTCCGCGACCGGGTACACGTTGATCGCATCGATCTCCGCGCGCTCGCGGCCCAGGGCCTCCAGGGCCAGTGAGCACCAGACGCGTACCGCCCCGGCGTCCAGTGCCCGCCCGTCTCCCGCCGCCGCCCCGGGCGGAGGCCCTGCGAGCCGCCCCTCCATCTCAGGCACCTGTGATCCTCCTCGGGCGGCCGTGCGGGCCGTAGGCGGCCGGCTGCCTCGCAGAGTAGACCCGCTCGCCGCCGGTGACCTGGGCGGGGGCGGCGGAAGGCATGGTAGTTTCGTTCTACCGACGCAGCCGTTGTATGCTGCTCCGGTTGCCCGATGAAAGTCGGGCCATTCCCCCGGCAAAGCCACCGTCAGATCACTGATTCCGGTCGCGCCGGAATTCACTGTAAGTGCATCTGAAGTCTTTGGAGTGACCCGTGGCTGCCAACTGCGACGTCTGCGGCAAGGGGCCGGGCTTCGGCAACAACATTTCGCACTCGCACCGCCGTACGTCCCGTCGCTGGAACCCGAACATCCAGCGCGTGCGTGCCGTGGTCGGTCGGACGCCGAAGCGGCTCAACGTCTGCACCTCGTGCATCAAGGCCGGCAAGGTCTCGCGCTAACGCCGACGTTTCGTCGTGGCGCAGCCTTCCGGTTGCCTGAAAAGCCGGTCCACCTCGGTGGACCGGCTTTTTTCTGTCCCCGCACGACCGATCCCCTTGCGGTGCGCGCGCGGGCGGCGGAGCGGTCAGCGCAGCCGCCACGCGTGATCCACCGGGCCGATCCCGCCGCCGAGTGCGAATCCGGCCGCGATGGCCCCGGTCACGTACTCCTTCGCCGCCCGAACGGCTTCCGGTACGCCCATCCCTTTCGCCAGCCCGGCCGCGACCGCCGACGCGAGCGTGCAGCCCGTGCCGTGCGTGTGCCGGTTGTCGTGACGCGGCGCGCGCAGCCAGTGCTCCTCGGTGCCGTCGGTCAGCAGGTCCACCGCGTCGCCGGCGAGATGCCCGCCCTTGATCAGTGCCCAGCGCGGCCCGAAGCCCAGCACGGCCTCCGCGGCCCGGCGCATCCCCGCCTCGTCCTCGACCACCAGACCGGTGAGCTGGGTGACCTCGTCGAGGTTGGGGGTGGCCACGGTGGCGGCGGGGAGCAGTTGTGTCCGTACGGAGTCGAGGGCGGACGCCGCCAGCAGCGGATCTCCGTGCTTGGAGACTCCGACCGGGTCCACGACCACGGGCGCGTCCATGGTCGCGAGGAGTTCCGCGACCGTCTCGACGAGCTCCGCGGACGCCAGCATCCCGGTTTTCACGGCCTGTACGCCGATGTCGTCGACGACGCTGCGGTACTGGGCCCGTACGGCCTCGACGGGCAGTTCCCACGCTCCCTGGACGCCCAGGGAGTTCTGGGCGGTGACAGCGGTCAGCACGCTCATGCCGTGCACTCCGTGCGCCAGCATGGTCTTGAGGTCGGCCTGAATGCCCGCACCGCCGCCGGAGTCGGATCCGGCGACGGTGAGCACGCGAGGGGGTATCTCGCGAAGGGGTGTACGCATGCCCCGAATCTACTTGCCGTCCTCGATGTCCCCGAAGTGGTCCCAGCCGCTCTTACTGGTCCACGGCGCACCGTCGACGGTCACCTGCGGCAGAGCCGACGGGTTGAGCACCTCGCCGATCACCTTCCAGCGCGCCGGCAGTTTCGCGTCCGGCGGGAACGTCGCGACGATCGCGTGGTCCTCTCCCCCGGTCAGCACCCACTGCAGCGGGTCGACACCGACGGCCTGGCCGATGTCGTTCATCTGGGAGGGGATGTCGATCAGTCCGGAGCGCAGATCGATCCTGACCTTGCTGGCCTCCGCGATGTGTCCGAGGTCGGCGACGAGCCCGTCACTGACATCGGTCATGGCGGTGGCGCCGAGTCCGGCCGCCGCGGGGCCCGCGTGGTACGGCGGTTCAGGTCTGCGGTGCGCCTCCACGAACGCGCGGGGTGAGCGGAAGCCGCGCGAGAGCACCGCGTGCCCGGCGGCCGACCAGCCCAACCAGCCGGTGTAGGCGACGACATCGCCGGGCTGGGCGCCGGCCCGGGTGACCGGTTCGTGGTTGCGCAGATCGCCCAGTGCCGTGATGGCGACGGTGATCACATCTCCGCGAACGACATCGCCGCCGACCACTGCCGCCCCGGCGACCTGGCACTCGTCCCGGATACCGTCCATCAGCTCGGTGGCCCAGGTGACCGGGAGTTCGGCCGGGACGACCAGTCCGAGCAGCAGGGCGGTCGGGACGGCGCCCATGGCCGCGATGTCGGCCAGATTCTGTGCCGCGGCCTTGCGCCCGACGTCGTACGCCGTCGACCAGTCGCGGCGGAAGTGCCGCCCCTCCAGCAGGATGTCCGTGCTCGCCACGACCCTGCGGTCGGGTGCGGCCACGACCGCGGCGTCGTCACCCGGCCCGAGTCGTACCGCGGGGGTGGAGGTGAGCCGGGAGGTCAGCTCCCTGATCAGCCCGAACTCCCCCAGCTCGCCCACAGTGCCCTTCATCGCTGTGCCCCTTCTGCCCCAGTGCGCTTGCGGTCGCGAGCAGTCACTGCTGTCGGTACCGTCAAGAGATACGTCAACTTCTGCTTCCCGTACGCCGCGCTGCGGGCGTCGTACGCCGCGCGGGTCTCCCCCTGGCCCGCGGCGACGCGATACCGTGGCGACCCCGCTCCCTGGGATCTCCCCACCGACGGTAGGGGACATGATCCTCGTGCCGCCCTGGAGGTTCCGTGGTACAGGCGTACATCCTCATTCAGACCGAGGTGGGCAAGGCGTCGACGGTCGCCGAGACCATCGGCAAGATTCCCGGTGTGATCCAGGCCGAGGACGTGACCGGCCCGTACGACGTGATTGTGCGCGCACAGGCCGACACCGTCGATGACCTCGGTCGGATGGTGGTCGCCAAGGTCCAGCAAGTGGACGGCATCACCCGCACCCTGACCTGCCCGGTCGTGCACCTCTAGCCCCCGTCTGCGCTTCGCCGGTGACACCTTCGTCTCGCCGGTCTCTCCCTGTCCGCCGCAGCCGCCGTGGTCCTGGCGGCTGCCGCGGGCTGCTCATCCACGGACGCGGCGGCGTCGGTCACGGTTCCCGGTCTCCCGCCGGAGGAAGCCTCCCCGTGCCCCGCGCTGCACAACAAGCTGCCGCAGTCCGCCGCGGACAGGACCGCCGCGATCCCGAGCCCGCGTCCGAACTGACCGCCGGCTGGGGCGATGCCGCGATCGTACTGCGCTGCGGCGTCCCCCGGCCGCGGAGGATGAGCGCCCCGGTCCGAGACGAGGAGGCGAACGGCGACAACCCGATGCTCCACGACCACGTACCGCGGGACCTACGTCGAGGTCACGATGGTCCGAGCGGTACGCCCATGACGTGACCCCGCTCGCCGAGCCGGCCCACGCCGTCGAGAAGACGGTGCCGGCCACGCCCGAGGTCCCCTGGGGGTGGGATCTAGCGCAGACCGGTCGGGCGGCGAAGGGCCGCCTGGATCAGCCGGTCCACCAGCTCCGGGTAGCCCACGCCGGTCTCCTGCCACATCCGCGGGTACATGGAGATCGGCGTGAAGCCGGGCATGGTGTTGATCTCGTTGATGACGAACTCGCCGTCCTCGGTGAGGAAGAAGTCCGCGCGCACGAGGCCCTCGCAGGAGGCCGCGTCGAAGGCCTGGACCGCGAGCCTGCGCACCTTCGCCGTCTGCTCCTCGCTCAGCGGCGCGGGCACGATCCCGGACGCCGAGTCGATGTACTTGGCCTCGAAGTCGTAGAAGTCGTGGCTGCTGACCGGCGGGATCTCGGCCGGGACGCTGGCGCGCGGGCCGTCCTCGAACTCCAGCACCCCGCACTCGATCTCGCGGCCGCGCAGCAGCGCCTCGACGAGGATCTTGGGGTCGTGGCGCTGTGCCTCCTCGATCGCCGCGTCGAGGCCGGAGACGTCGTCGACCTTCGTGATGCCGATCGAGGACCCGGCGCGCGCGGGCTTGATGAACAGCGGCCAGCCATGCTCGCCCGCGAAGTCGGCGATCTTCTTCCGGGCGGCGGACGGATCCTGCTCCCACTCGCGCGGCCTGATCACCTCGTACGGTCCGACGGACAGCCCGAAGGAGATGAAGACCCGCTTCATGTACTCCTTGTCCTGGCCGACGGCGGAGGCGAGCACTCCGGAGCCGACGTACGGGACGCCCGCGAGCTCCAGCAGCCCCTGCAGGGTGCCGTCCTCGCCGTAGGGGCCGTGCAGCATCGGGAAGACGACGTCGACCTCGCCGAGGGCCTTGGGCACGGAACCGGGCTCGCTGTACACGACCTCGCGGCTGCTTGGGTCGACGGAGAGCACCACGCCGCCCTCGTCGGACTCGGCGAGCTCCTGGACGTTCGGCATCCTGCGGTCGGCGATCGCCATCCGCTCCGGCTCGTCGGCGGTGAGCGCCCACCGGCCGTCGGTGGTGATGCCGATCGGCAGCACGTCGTACTTGGTGCGGTCGATGGCGCGCAGCACCGCGCCCGCGGTGACCACGGAGATCCCGTGTTCGGAGCTGCGGCCGCCGAAGACGACGGCTACGCGCGGCTTGCGGACCTGCTGCTCGGGGCTCTGGGGGAGGTTCTCGGTGCTCATATCGCGATGAGACTACCCGCTGGTCCCTGCGACGTCAGCGCCGCTCGGGCTTGGCTGCGCGCGACATCAATTCCTTGAGCGCGACCACTGGTGGCTTCCCCTCGTGGACGATGCCGACGACCATTTCCGTGATGGGCATGTCGACGCCGTGCCGACGGGCCAGATCCAGCACCGACTCGCAGGACTTGACGCCTTCGGCGGTCTGCCTGGTGACGGCGATGGTCTCCTGGAGCGTCATACCGCGGCCGAGGTTGGTGCCGAACGTGTGGTTCCTGGACAGCGGCGAGGAGCAGGTCGCCACCAGGTCGCCGAGGCCGGCGAGCCCGGAGAAGGTGAGCGCGTCCGCGCCCATCGCGAGACCGAGGCGGGTGGTCTCGGCGAGACCGCGGGTGATCAGCGAGCCCTTGGCATTGTCGCCGAGGCCCATGCCGTCGGCGATCCCGACGGCGAGTCCGATCACGTTCTTGACCGCGCCGCCCAGTTCGCAGCCGACGACGTCGGTGTTGGTGTACGGGCGGAAGTAAGGGGTGTGGCAGGCGGCCTGGAGGCGCTGTGCGACCGCTTCGTCGCGGCAGGCGACCACGGCGGCGGCCGGGCGGCGGGAGGCGATCTCCTTGGCGAGATTGGGGCCTGTGACCACGGCGACGCGATCCGCCGGCACCTCGGCCACTTCCTCGATCACCTCGCTCATCCGCTTGGCGGTGCCGAGTTCGACGCCCTTCATCAGGGAGACGAGGACGGTGTCGGCGGGCAGTTTCGGCACCCACGCGGCGAGGTTGCCGCGCAGGGTCTGGGAAGGGACGGCGAGGACGGTGAAGTCCGCGCCCTGCAGCGCCTCGGCCGGGTCGGTGGTGGCCCGCATGGTGGCCGGGAGCTCGATCCCGGGCAGATAGTCGGGGTTGGTACGGGTGGTGTTGACGGCGTCGACAAGTTCGGCGCGGCGGCCCCAGAGGGTGACCTCGCAGCCCGCGTCCGCGAGCACCATGCCGAAAGCCGTACCCCACGAGCCTGTTCCGAAGACGGCTGCCTTGACGGGGTGGGTCACTTCGCTTCCTCCTCAGCGGCCCTGCGCCGCTGTTCTGCACGGGCCGTGCGGTGGTCGTACGGATCGCCCGGCGCCTGTTCGCCGCGCACGTCCTCGAGCAGCGCCGTGATGGCGGCCATGATGATCTCGGTGGCCTCGCGCAGCACCTCGGGGGTGGGCTCGAGGTCGTAGAACCGGGTCAGGTCGACAGGCGGTCCGGCGAGCACCGAGAGAGTCTTGCGCGGGAACAGCCGGAGCTTGTTCTCCTTGGCATACGGCGGCATCGCCAGGTTGGCGCCCCACTGGGCGACGGGGACGACCGGGACGCGGGTCATCAGGGCGACCCGGGCGGCGCCGGTCTTGCCGGCCATCGGCCACATATGCGGGTCGCGGGTGATGGTGCCCTCGGGGTAGAAGGCCACGCATTCACCGCGCTCGATGGCTTCCACGGCGGCGCGGAACGCGTCCAGCGCGTTGGTGGTCTCGCGGTAGACGGGGATCTGCTGGGTGCCGCGCAGCATCATGCCCACGAAGGAGCCCTTGAAGAGGGCGGCCTTGGCGAGAAAGCGCGGCACGCGTCCGGTGTTGTACTGGAAGTGGCCGTAGGACAGTGGGTCCAGATACGAGTTGTGGTTGACCACGGTGATGAATCCGCCGTCGGCCGGAATGTGTTCCATTCCCCGCCAGTCCCGCTTGAACAGAACAACCAGCGGCGGCTTTGCGATGACCGCCGCCAGGCGGTACCAGAAGCCGATTCTACGGCGGGACACTCGGACACCTTCCTCTATGACCGGGCTACTGCCTGGCTGCTGGGGGTCAAGTGTCGCCCCAGGCCCCTGGTCTGTCGAGGACACGGTACGCCCCGACCCCGCGGGCGGCCCTCACCCCGGTCCCCGCACCTTCGCACAGCGGGCCACAATGGGCCCGATGCGCATCGACCCAGAGCTCGCCGCGAGCACCGAGCCGCCCCTCCTGTGGTCCCTGATCGTTCCGCTGAAGCCCCTTGCCCGGGCAAAGAGCAGGCTGGCGGGTGCCGCGGACGCCGGCCTGCGGCCTCATCTGGCGCTCGCGTTCGCGCAGGACACCGTGGCTGCGGCGCTGGCCTGCCCGGCCGTACGTGATGTGGCGGTCGTCACGGACGATCCCGCGGCCGCGGCCTCACTCGCGGCGCTGGGGGCGCGGATCGTGCCGGACGCACCCGCCTCGGGGCTCAACGCGGCGCTCGTCCACGGGGCCGATTCGGTGCGCGCACTACGGGCCCGGGCGCCGGTCGCCGCACTCAACGCCGATCTGCCCGCATTGCGCCCCACGGAATTGGCACGTGTACTTGTCGCAGCTTCGGTATTCAATCGGGCATTTCTGGCGGATGCGACCGGAATCGGGACGACATTGCTCTGCGCCGCACCAGGCGTGGAATTAAGGCCGGCATTCGGCGGTCCTTCTCGCCGTCGGCATTTGATGTCGGGGGCGGCCGAAATCCTTCTCGAGGGCGTCGATTCCGTACGCCAGGACGTGGACACCGCGGACGATCTGACGGCCGCGCTCTCGCTGGGGGTGGGCTCGCACACGGCCGGACGCTGGGCCGAAGCTCACGCTCTGGACGGCCGGGCGGGCGGATAGGCTGCGGCACATGCAGGCGACCTCGTACACATACGACCCCGAAACCCGCAGCGGGAGCGTGCTGCTCGATGACGGCACCCCGGTGGAGTTCGATGCCGCGGCCTTCGACGCGGGCGGCCTCCGGCTGCTGCGGCCGGGGCAGCGGGTGCGGATCGAGACGGAGGGCGAGGGCGAGGCGCGCCGCATCACGCTGGTGACGCTGCAGACCCTCTGACAGCCTCGAGGCATCCCCGGGAGCCCCCGGAAACCCCGGCAGCGGCCCGGGCACGCCGCGGGCCGGTCTCCCCAAGGGGAAACCGGCCCGGCGCGTGAGTGGCTGTGTGACCCTGTGCCGCTTACTTCTTCCTGGCAGTGGTCTTCTTGGCGGCCGTCTTGCGCGCCGTTGTCTTCTTGGCCGGCGCCTTCTTGGCCGTGGCCTTCTTGGCCGGCGCGGTCTTCTTGGCGGCCGCGGTCTTGGTCGCGGTCTTCTTGGCGGCCGCGGTCGTCTTCTTGGCGGTCGTCTTCTTCGCCGTGGTCTTCTTCGCCGTGGTCTTCTTGGCGGCGGCCTTCTTGGCGGTCGTCTTCTTGGCGGCGGCCTTCTTGGCGGTGGCCTTCTTGGCCGCGGCCTTGGCCGTCGTACGGGAAATTCCGCCCGAAAGGCTGCCCTTGGGAGCCTTCTTGACGGCGACCTCGCCGCCCCTGGGCAGCTTCTTGGAGCCGCTCACCAGGTCCTTGAAGCCCTGGCCGGCGCGGAAGCGCGGCACGGACGTCTTCTTGACCCGGACGCGCTCACCCGTCTGCGGGTTACGGGCGTATCGGGCGGGGCGGTCGACCTTCTCGAACGAGCCGAAGCCGGTGACCGACACCCGGTCTCCGCCGACCACTGCGCGGACGATCGCGTCAAGTACTGCGTCGACAGCGTCAGCGGCCTGCTGACGGCCGCCGAGCTTGTCGGCAATCGCTTCTACGAGCTGCGCCTTGTTCACGTCTTCCCCTTCGGAGACATTGCCGGAACGAATGCGTTCTGGCCTTTTCGCACGTTAGGCAGATATATACCGCAAATCAAACACGAAACGGGCTAATCACCCTAGTGCCGCAACGATGTCGACCGCCCCGGAGTTCTGGGTGTCAGTCGCCTTCGGGGAAACGACCCTCATCGAGGTCCTTCATCAACCGGTCCAGACGCCTTGCCGCGTCCGGGAGATCGTGCTTCGCCGCTGCCGTGACGACCAGCAGCTTCCGGGACAGCGCCATCCTTACGCCCTCCGGGACTTGCAGTGCGCGCACTCTTGCGTGCGCTTCCTTCAATCTGGCTGCGACTGCCGCGTAGAGCTCGAGTTGGCTGTCGCGTTCCATGCACCGATTGTGCCATCTGGGGCGAGTTGTCGCCCGACGGGGTCTCAACAAACGACTGCGCCCTCCACCTGTCGGTGGAGGGCGCAGTTCGGGAAAAGCGCTGCTCAGGCCTCAATCGTCCGGGGCTTGAAGGTGGGCCGGTCCGCCTCGTAGGCGGAGATGTCCGCTTCGTTCTGAAGGGTGAGGCTGATGTCGTCGAGGCCGTTCAGGAGGCGCCAACGGGCGTTCTCGTCGAGCTCGAAGTCGGCGGTGATGCCCTCGGCCAGGACCTGGCGCTTCTCCAAGTCCACGGTGATGTCGGCCGTCGGGTCTGCCTCGGTCAGCTCCCACAGCGCGTCCACGACCTTCTGCTCCAAGACCACGGTCAGCAGACCGTTCTTGAGCGAGTTGCCACGGAAGATGTCGGCGAACCGGGAGGAGATGACGGCCTTGAAACCGTAGTTCTGCAGTGCCCACACCGCGTGCTCACGCGAGGAGCCGGTGCCGAAGTCCGGCCCGGCGACCAGCACCGTGGCACCCGCCCGCTCCGGGCGGTTGAGGACGAAGTCGGGGTTCTTGCGCCAGGCCTCGAACAGCCCGTCCTCGAACCCGTCGCGCGTGACCTTCTTCAGCCAGTGCGCCGGAATGATCTGGTCGGTGTCGACATTGCTGCGCCGCAGCGGCACGGCCCGTCCGGTGTGTGTGGTGAAAGCTTCCATCGTGGTCACACTCCAGCAGGCGTACGGGTGTCGGACAGATCGGCAGGAGAGGCCAGATGGCCCAGCACCGCGGTGGCCGCGGCAACCTGCGGCGAGACCAGATGCGTGCGGCCGCCCTTGCCCTGCCTGCCCTCGAAGTTGCGGTTCGAGGTGGAAGCGGAACGCTCCCCGGGGGCCAGTTGGTCGGGATTCATCCCCAGACACATCGAGCATCCCGCGTGCCGCCACTCGGCGCCGGCCTCCTTGAAGACCTTGTCCAGGCCCTCCTCGACGGCCTGCAGCGCGACCCGCACGGAGCCGGGAACAACCAGCATCCGTACGCCGTCGGCGACTTTGCGGCCGTCCAGGATCGCGGCCGCGTTGCGCAGGTCCTCGATACGGCCGTTGGTGCACGAGCCTACGAAGACGGTGTCGACCCTGATGTCCCTCAGCTGCTGCCCGGCGGTCAACCCCATGTACTCCAGGGCCTTTTCCGCCGCGTGCCGCTCCGAAGCATCCTCGTACGAAGCCGGGTCGGGGACGTTCGCCGACAGGGGCGCGCCCTGGCCGGGGTTGGTGCCCCAGGTGACGAACGGGGAGAGTTCCGCGGCGTCGATGAACACCTCGGCGTCGAAGACCGCGTCGTCGTCGGTGCGCAGCGTCTTCCAGTACTCGACCGCGGCGTCCCAGTCGGCGCCCTCGGGCGCGTGGTCGCGGCCCTTCAGGTAGTCGAACGTGGTCTCGTCCGGGGCGATCATGCCCGCGCGGGCGCCCGCCTCGATCGACATGTTGCAGATCGTCATCCGGGCTTCCATCGACAGCTTGTCGATGGCGCTGCCGCGGTACTCCAGGATGTAGCCCTGACCGCCGCCGGTACCGATCCTGGCGATGATCGCCAGGATCAGGTCCTTGGCCGTCACGCCGTCGGGCAGTTCGCCCTCCACGGTGATCGCCATCGTCTTCGGACGTGCCAGCGGCAGCGTCTGCGTGGCCAGCACGTGCTCCACCTGCGAGGTGCCGATGCCGAACGCGAGCGCACCGAACGCACCGTGCGTGGAGGTGTGGGAATCACCGCAGACCACAGTGGTGCCGGGCTGGGTCAGACCCAGCTGCGGACCCACGACGTGCACGACACCCTGCTCCACATCGCCCAGCGGGTGCAGCCGCACCCCGAACTCGGCGCAGTTCTTGCGCAGCGTCTCCAGCTGAACCCGTGAAACCGGGTCCGCGATCGGCTTGTCGATGTCCAGGGTCGGAGTGTTGTGGTCCTCGGTCGCGATGGTGAGGTCGAGGCGGCGCACCTGGCGACCGTTCAACCGCAGACCGTCGAACGCCTGCGGGCTGGTCACCTCGTGCAGCAGATGAAGATCGATGAAAAGGAGGTCGGGCTCGCCCTCTGCGCGCCGGACGACATGGTCGTCCCAGACCTTCTCCGCGAGTGTCCTACCCATCGCTTTCCCTCCGGCCGACTGTGCCGCCGACGCAACTAGAGATCTTGTGCGGAGCCCGTTGGTCCGCGGGCCGCAACTACAGCGTCGCAAGTTCCGGAGAAAATTGAACTTGCGTTTCACAGTGTGAGACGTGAATATCGTTGCATGGACAACTCTAGCGGCGTCGGCGTTCTCGACAAGGCAGCTCTGGTACTGAGCGCACTGGAGTCCGGTCCGGCCACCCTCGCCGGGCTGGTCGCGGCGACAGGGCTCGCACGACCCACGGCACATCGCCTGGCCGTGGCACTGGAACACCACCGCATGGTGGCGCGGGACATGCAGGGCCGGTTCATCCTGGGCCCGCGGCTGGCGGAGCTCGCCGCCGCGGCGGGCGAGGACCGGTTGCTGGCCACGGCCGGGCCGGTGCTCACGCATCTGCGCGATGTCACGGGCGAGAGCGCGCAGCTCTACCGCCGACAGGGCGACATGCGCATCTGTGTGGCGGCGGCCGAGCGGCTGTCCGGACTGCGGGACACCGTGCCGGTCGGCTCCACGCTCACGATGAAGGCCGGCTCCTCGGCCCAGATCCTGATGGCCTGGGAGGAGCCGGAGCGTCTGCATCGCGGACTGCAGGGCGCCCGCTTCACCGCGACGGCGCTCTCGGGCGTACGGCGACGGGGCTGGGCCCAGTCGATCGGCGAGCGTGAGCCGGGTGTCGCCTCGGTCTCCGCGCCGGTGCGCGGCCCGTCGAACCGTGTGGTCGCCGCCGTCTCGGTCTCCGGACCGATCGAGCGGCTGACCCGCCACCCCGGCCGCATGCACGCCCAGGCCGTGATCGATGCCGCGGCACGGCTGAGCGAGGCCCTGCGCCGCGGCTGAACCCCCTTCGTCCAGATCCGGCCGGCCCCTTCGACGCCGCAGGGGCCGGCCGGACCTGTGTGCCGGTGACGGCCCTGTGACGGATCGCCCCTGCGGGGCGTGACGCCGCCCGGCAGGAACAGCAGGATCCGAGGCCACGACGACCATCTGCGCAAGGTGCGCATGGCGCGGATCCCGGCGATCGAGGGCGAAGAGGGTGTGCGCTTCAAGCACACCTGGGCCGATCCGTCGTCGGGAGCGTTCCACTGCCTGTCCGCGAGCCCCTCGGCGGAGGCTGTGCAGCGCGTACACGAGCACGCCGGCCACCCCGCGGACGAGACACACCCGTACCACCGAGTGCCTGAGCCGGCCGGGCACGGCCCCCGGGCAGCACCGGCCGGCGACCGCCGCCGCGGGAGCAGCCGGCCGCCGAACATCACCCGAATCGGTCTCAGGCCGCCGGCTTCAGCCGGTCCGCGGCACGTTCACCGCGGCGGCCGACCGGGACGACGTCCGTCGCCGCACCCAGGCCGAAGGCGGGCATGTTCACATAGACGGACTCGTACGAGCCCGCCGGGACGACGTACGTCTCGTGCCAGAAGCCGACCTTGCCCCTGCCCTCGCGCATCCGGCGGTTGAAGGCCGCCCAGGCGGGGCGGTGCTCCTGGTCCGGCGCCGAGGCGTAGGCGAGGAGCTTGTCCTTCGACCCCCAGTACTGCACCACGTACACCAGCCTGGGTCCGCCCAGAAGCAGTTGATGTCCCAGAAGCCCGCTGTCCTTCTCCTGCGACAGCTCCCTCAGCATCCGCGGCATGGCCCTGAGGGTCGGCCACCAACTGCGGACCGCCCGGAAGCTGTTGATGCGCATACCGATGAGGAAGACGGTCACCCCGCCCTCGGACTCCGCGGTCATGCGCCCCTGGATCGGCTTGCTGCTCATCGCGGGTTCCCCCTTGCGAAGAAGGTTGGATAGTGGAGCTATCCATCTAGAATTGGATAGTGACACTCTCCAATGAAGGATGCAAGCGAAGGATGCACACGGATGCGACTGGCGGAGCTCAGCGAACGCAGCGGCGTACCCACCGCGACGATCAAGTACTACCTGCGTGAGCGACTGCTGCCCCCGGGGCGCCGTCTCAGCGCCACCCAGGCCGAGTACGACGACGAGCACTTGCGCCGCCTCCGCCTGGTGCGGGCCCTGATCCAGGTCGGCCGGGTACCGGTGGCGACGGCCCGCGAGGTGCTCGCCGCCGTCGACGACGACTCCCTCGACCACCACATGCGGCTCGGCGCTGCCGTCTGGGCCATCCCGCACGGCCCGGACCCGGACGAGAAGGACCCCGCCACCGCGGCCGCGCACCGCACCGCCGACGCACTGCTGGAGCAGCTCGGCTGGAGCTTCGGCCGCGAACTGGGGGCCGAGTCACCGGCGTACCGGATGCTGGTCGAGGCGATCACCTCGATGGACCGGCTCGGCTACCCCTGCGATGTGGCACAGCTGCTGCCGTACGCCCAAGCCGCGGCCGAACTGGCTGTCGTCGACCTGGACTTGATCGAGCGGTACGAGCAGGAGGAGGAACAACTGGAAGCGGCAGTGGCATTCACCGTGCTGTACGAGCCGGTGCTGCTGAGCCTGCGCAGACTGGCACAGGCGGAGGAGTCCCGCCGTCGCTACACATGAGCGCCGCACACGAGAAAAGGCCCTCCCCGACCGGGGAGGGCCTTTCCTTCACGTACCCCCGACCGGATTCGAACCGGCGCTACCGCCTTGAGAGGGCGGCGTGCTAGGCCGCTACACAACGGGGGCAAGATCTGAGAGCCACGCGACGGAATCGCATGATCGACACTGTGCTGGGCTACCAGGACTCGAACCTAGACTAAATGAACCAGAATCACTCGTGCTGCCAATTACACCATAGCCCATGGTGGTTTGAGACCAGTACCCCCGACCGGATTCGAACCGGCGCTACCGCCTTGAGAGGGCGGCGTGCTAGGCCGCTACACAACGGGGGCCCTAGCGATCCTGCATCGCGATCAGTCGGGTGCGACCCAAGTAATCACGCGGGAAGGATCTGTACCCCCGACCGGATTCGAACCGGCGCTACTGCCTTGAGAGGGCAGCGTGCTAGGCCGCTACACAACGGGGGCTTTGCAGATAAGCTCTGCGAGCTGGCCTACCAGGACTCGAACCTAGACTAACTGAACCAGAATCAGTCGTGCTGCCAATTACACCATAGGCCACCAAAACTCAACCCCCTGGAAGGGGGTCTTGTTCTGCTTGCGCTTTGCGGCCGGACCTTTCGGCCCCGCTCGGGCGGCGCAGGAAGAACATTACCCGAAGGTGGACGGCGCTCCAAAACGGGTATCCGCCCGCAGCAGGGCGGGGAGCTGGTCGAGACCGGTGATACGGCTGAGCTCGGGCCGCCCGCCGAGTCCCCCGCGATCCAGCCAGACACCCACGAGCCCGGCCGCAACGGCCCCACCGGCGTCGATGTCGGGCTGGTCCCCCACGTACGCGACCTCTTCGGGCGGCAGCGCAAGGGCCTCACAGGCGGCGTGGAACGCCTTCACCGCGGGCTTGGAGACCCCCAGCTCGACCGCGCACAGGACGGCCTCGAACCGGTCGCGTACCCCGAGGACGCGCAGCTTGCGGTCCTGGTTGAGGAGCGAGGAGTTGGACAGGACGGCTTGGCGGTAGTCGCCCGCCAGTTCGTCCAGGGCCGGGACCGCGTCGGGGAAGAGCGTCCAGGCGGCCTCGTAGTGGACCACGTAGCGGTCGAACCACGCGTCGGCATCGTCGTCGCCCAGGACCTGGCCGGTGAAGGCACGCACCCGGTCCCGGCGCTGCCCCTGCCAGTCCGTCTCACCGGCGGAGAAGCGCTCCCAGTGCTGAGCGGTGAGCTCGCGCCAACGGCCGAGGGCCTGGTCGACGGAGTCGTATCCGTCCGCCAGGCCCTCGGCCTCGAGGTGCTGCTGCATACCGGCGCGGTCGGCGCGGGCGTAGTCGAAGATCGTGTCGTCGATGTCCCACAGGACCGCGCGGATCGGCATGATCCGAGGCTAGGCCCTCAGCTTCTCCAGCGCGGCGTCGATCCGGGAAAGCGTGCGGTCCTTGCCCAGGATCTGCAGGGACTCGAAGAGCGGCAGGCCCACCGTACGGCCGGTGACCGCGACGCGGACCGGGGCCTGGGCCTTGCCGAGCTTGAGTCCGTGGGCCTCGCCGGCCGCCAGGACGGCCTCCTTCAGCGACTCCGGGCTCGTCCAGTCCGCGGCCTCGAGCTTCTCGCGGGCGGTGCGCAGCAGATCGTCCGAGCCCTCCTTCATCGCCTTGGTCCAGGACGCCTCGTCCTCGACAGGCTCCTTCAGGAAGAGGAAGTCGACGTTCTGCGTGATGTCGGACAGGACCGTCAGACGGGTCTGGGCGTACGGGGCGATCGCCTCCCACGCGGACCGGTCGAAGTCCTCGGGCGCCCAGTTGGCGTGCGGGGCCTTCAGCCAGGGTTCACAGGCTTCGGTGAACGCCTTCACATCGAGGCGGCGGATGTGGTCGGCGTTGATCGCCTCGGCCTTCTTCAGGTCGAAGCGGGCCGGGTTCGCGTTGACGTCCGCGACGTCGAACCTCTCGATCAGCTCGGCGATCGAGAAGATGTCCTGGTCCGCGGAGAAGGACCAGCCGAGCAGCGAGAGGTAGTTGAGGAGGCCCTCGGGGAGGAAGCCGCGCTCCCGGTAGATGTTGAGGTTCGCCTGCGGGTCGCGCTTGGAGAGCTTCTTGTTGCCCTCGCCCATGACGTACGGGAGGTGGCCGAAGGCCGGGATCTCCTTGGCCACGCCCAGCTCGATCAGCGCCTTGTAGAGGGCGATCTGGCGGGGGGTGGAGGAGAGCAGGTCCTCGCCGCGCAGGACGTGGGTGATCTCCATCAGGGCGTCGTCCACCGGGTTGACCAGGGTGTACAGCGGCGCACCGTTGGCGCGGACGATGCCGTAGTCCGGGACGTTGTCCGGGGTGAAGGTGAGCTCGCCGCGGACCAGGTCCGTGAAGGTGATCGGCTCGTCGGGCATCCGGAAGCGGATGATCGCCTCCCGGCCCTCGGCCTCGTACGCGGCCTTCTGCTCGGCACTCAGGTCGCGGCACTTGCCGTCGTAGCCGGAGGGCTTGCCGGCGGCGCGGGCGGCGTCGCGGCGGGCCTCGAGCTCGAGGGAGGTGCAGTAACAGGGGTAGGCGTATCCGCCGGCCACCAGCTTCCCGGCGACGTCCCGGTAGATGTCCATGCGCCGGGACTGCCGGTAGGGGGCGTGCGGGCCGCCGACCTCGGGGCCCTCGTCCCAGTCGAGACCGAGCCAGCGCAGCGAGTCGAGCAGCTGGTTGTACGACTCCTCGGAGTCGCGGGCCGCGTCGGTGTCCTCGATGCGGAAGACCATGGTGCCGCCGCTGTGCCGGGCGAACGCCCAGTTGAACAGCGCGGTGCGGACCAGGCCCACATGGGGGTTGCCGGTCGGGGAGGGACAAAAACGTACGCGGACGGATCCGTTAGCCACGCTTGATCACCTTGTTGGTGAGAGTGCCGATGCCTTCGATGGTGACGGCGACCTCGTCGCCGACGTTGAGGGGGCCGACCCCGGCGGGCGTGCCGGTGAGGATGACATCGCCCGGGAGCAGGGTCATGGCCTCCGTGATGTGGACGACCAGGTCCTCGATGGAGCGGACCATGTCGCTCGTACGACCGAGCTGGCGCTGTTCGCCGTTGACCGTGCACTGGATCGTGAGGTCGCTCGGGTCGAGGTCGGTCTCCACCCAGGGGCCGAGGGGGCACGAGGTGTCGAAGCCCTTGGCGCGGGCCCACTGCTTCTCGCGCTTCTGGGCGTCACGCGCGGTGACGTCGTTGGCGCAGGTGTAGCCGAGGACGACGTCCTTGACACGCTCGCGCGGGACCTCGCGGCACATGCGGCCGATGACGACGGCGAGCTCGGCCTCGTGGTGCAGCTCGTTGGAGAACGAGGGGTACTCGATGGCGTCACCGGAGCCGATCACCGAGGTGGTGGGCTTGAAGAAGGCGACGGGGACGTCCGGGACCTCGTTGCCGAGCTCTGCCGCGTGCTCCGCGTAGTTGCGGCCGATGGCCACGACCTTGTTGGGGAGCACGGGCGGCAGCAGCCGGACCTTGCTCAGCGGAACCTTGGTTCCGGAGAGTTCGAAGTCGGCGTACGGAATGCCCTTGATGATGTCGAGGACGAGCCCGTCGGGGCCGTCCTCGACCGCGCCGAAGGCGACATTGCCGTCGATGGAGAATCTGGCGATGCGCACGGGATGCTGTCGCCCCTCACTACTTGCTCGCTGGCCGGAGACTGACGCTCCAGGCTAACGCGGCAGGCGGCACCCGCCGTGCGCATCACCCCGCAGGGGACGTCACCGAGCGGGTGGCGCTCGGCCCATGGGCGAGTGACGTCACCGGCGGCCGAGCCGAACCGGCCCCTCAGGAAACCGGCGCGTCCATGAGAGTGGTGCGGCGGGGGTTCGCGGTCTGGGCGGGAAGATCGAGCGAGTGCTCCTGCTGCTCCGGCCCCTGCAGCTCGTCCGCGTCCGTGAGGTGGGCGAGTGTGGTGCGCCGGGGGTTGGCTATGTTGCGGAACATCATCGTCGTCTTCATGGGTTGTTTCAGACCTCGTCGTGCTACGGGCACTGCGTGAGCGCCGGTTGACGGATTGCTTATCCCTGTAAAGCGACAGGCTAAACATCCAATTCCCAGCCAAAGCCCGGAAGACTCAACGATCTAGGTGTGAGTTTCCTCACGACTTGAGTGTGAATTCCGGCAATCCGGACTCTGGATCACCGTCACGGAATCGGACATTGCGCCACTGAATGCACCATTCCGCTCCTGATCATCGCGACTGGGACACCCCCCACCCGTAAATGACTCGTACGAAAAAGCCCGATTCATCCATGAACCCTTTCTACGGGTTGTGACACGTCGCTCACATCGCGTCACCAAGGTCACAGCCCGGTACGCCGCTCTTGTTGGAGATCCGGCACTGTGCTGGAATTCCACGCACCGCCGCGGGTTTCATGCCGGCGCGCAAGGGCGCAACGCAGCGCCGTCGAGCGGCGGTGAAAGGGGGAGGAAGCGCCGGTCAATCACGACCACCCATGGGGCAGTCTTCGCCCCAAGACGCCGACACCGTCCCACCGTGCAAGCGGGGGGACGCCTGGTCCAGAGGTTGCGACGCTAGTGCAGGGACGTTTCAAGAGGGATGGCAGCGCTGCGGCGGAACAGGAGCCGCGCGGCGGGACCGACCGCGGCTCCTCGCCCCAGCACACCCACAACCAGGGACCGGCTGGGTCCGGCGACAGCGGCGAGCGTGCCGCGCGCCCCGGTGCGGCGACGCCCGGCGACGGGTCCACGGCTTCGGCCAAGCCCAGGAGCTTCAGGGATTTCAGGGGCTCCAAGGGCCCGACGGACACCGGATCGCGAATAGCGCTGCGCAACTGGCGCATCAGCACGCGACTGGTGTCCCTGCTCACCCTGCCGGTCGTCGCGGCGACCACACTGGGCGGACTCCGTATCCAGGAGTCCATGGACGACATGAAGCAGCTGGATCACATGCAGCTGCTCACCAAGATGACCCAGGAAGCGACCGAGCTGGCGCAGGCGCTCCAGGCGGAGCGTGACCTGTCCGCCGGTCCGCTGGCCAACGGCACCCCCGAGACGGACTTCAAGGTCTCCGGGCCGCGTACCCAGACCGACCGGGCGCGCAAGGCCTTCCTCGAGGCCACGCGTGACATCCCCAACACGGACGGCGACGAGGCGCTGGAGAGCATCCGCGCCAACGCGAACCAGATCGCCGTGCAGGTCAACACCCTCGGCACGATCCGGGACAGCGCATACGAACAGGATGCCAACTCCCTGACCGTCGAGAGCTACAGCCGGCTGATCGAGTCGCTGCTGAGCCTCTCCCAGGACATGGCGCAGGCGACCAGCAACCCGGACATGATCAAGCGGACGCGTGCTCTCGCGGCCTTCTCCTCCGCCAAGGAGTACGCGTCCATCCAGCGCGCCATCATCGCCGCGGCGCTGCCCGGCGGCAGCGACGCCAAGGCCCCGGGCCTGACAGAGAACGACCGGCTGTACGGCAAGGCGGCTCTGGAGAACGGCAAGACCGAGCTCAAGACCTTCAAGTCGATCTACGAGTCCGCCGGCGGCGACTCCGAGGAGCTGACCGCTCCGCTGGACAACGGCAACCCGACGATCACCGCGTCCGAGCTGTACGCCAAGCGCGTGCTGGACACGAAGGGCAACCTCGAGCGGCTGCCGGAGCGTTCGCACCTGGACTGGACCGACGACTACTCGGTCCGCATCAACGCGATGAAGCAGATCGAGGGCACGCTGCTCGACCAGATGGAGAGCAAGGCCCGTGAGCTCCGCGAGGAGTCGCAGCGCGAAGCGATCATCAACGGTGCCCTGATCCTCGTCGTCCTCGGTGTCTCGCTCGTCGGCGCTTTCGTCGTGGCCCGTTCCATGATCCGCTCGCTGCGGCGGCTGCAGGACACCGCGACCAAGGTCGCCTCGGACCGCCTGCCCGAGCTCGTCAAGCAGCTGTCCGAGGCCGACCCGCAGGACGTGGACACCTCTGTCGAGTCCGTCGGTGTGCACTCCCGGGACGAGATCGGCAAGGTGGCCGCGGCCTTCGACGACGTGCACCGCGAGGCGGTCCGCCTCGCTGCCGAGCAGGCTCTTCTGCGGGGCAACGTCAACGCGATGTTCACCAACCTCTCGCGCCGCAGCCAGGGTCTTATCCAGCGTCAGCTCTCGCTCATCTCCGAGCTGGAGTCCCGCGAGGCCGACCCGGACCAGCTGTCCTCGCTCTTCAAGCTGGACCACCTCGCGACCCGTATGCGCCGGAACGGCGAAAACCTCCTCGTCCTCGCGGGCGAGGAGCCCGGCCGCCGGTGGACCCGTCCGGTCCCGCTGGTCGACGTGCTCCGTGCCGCCGCCTCCGAGGTGGAGCAGTACGAGCGCATCGAGCTCGCGGCGGTCCCCGCGACCGAGGTCGCCGGCCGCGTCGTCAACGACCTTGTGCACCTGCTCGCCGAGCTGCTCGAGAACGCGACGTCGTTCTCCTCCCCGCAGACCAAGGTCAAGGTCACCGGTCACGCCCTGCCCGACGGCCGGGTGCTCGTCGAGATCCACGACACCGGTATCGGCCTCTCCCCCGAGGACCTCGCCGCGATCAACGAGCGGCTGGCGTCGCCGCCCACCGTGGACGTCTCGGTCTCCCGCCGCATGGGTCTGTTCGTGGTCGGCCGCCTGTCGCTGCGACACGGCATCCGCATCCAGCTGCGTCCCTCCGACTCCGGTGGCACCACCGCGCTCGTCATGCTGCCCGTCGATGTCGCCCACGGCGGCAAGAAGGTGCCGGGCAAGCCCGGTGCGGGCGGCCAGGGCGCTGTTCCCCCGGCGGCCGGCGGGCGGCCCGGTGCTCCGGCCGGCGCAAGCCGTCCCGGCCTCGGCGGCGCAGCCGGCGGTGCACCCTCCCCCATGGGAGGTGCCCCCAGCGGCCGGCTCGGCGCGGGCGCGCCCCGTGGACAGGTCGGTGGCGCTGCTGCCCCGCGGGCGGCGCTGCCGCCCCGTGACGGGGCTCCGCGCCCCGGTCAGGGCGGCCCGACAGGCGGTCAGCAGGACACCTCACGTCAGGGTGCCGGTTTCGGCGCGCCCCGTGGTGCGCATGCTGCTCCTTCCCGTAACGAGACCCCCCAACAGAGCGGGCCCGGTGCGGGCGACCGCGGCCGGCAGTTGCCGGCTTCCGGCGGTCCGCGTGCCGAGCTGCCCGGTGGTCCGTCCGGCCGCCGCGACGAGTCCGTACCGCCGCGCCAGCAGCGCCCCCAGGCCGCCAGTTGGGGCAGCGAGCAGCCGTCGGTCCCGCAGCAGCGTCCTTCCGCGGACGCGCCGCGCGGGCACGAGGACCACGACACCCGTGGCCCCGGTGCGACGGCCGAGTTCCCGCGACCGGACTACAACTCCCCGCCGCCGCGCGGTGCGGGAGCCGGCGGCAACGGCTCGTCCACAGGCCAGTTCGTACGCCCCGATGTCTACGGCAGCTCTGCTCAGCAGCAGAACGCGCCCGCTCCGCGTCCGCGCGACACCTCGGGCTTCGCTCCGCCGCGGCCCGCGAACGGGCCCGCGAACGGGCTGCCCGCGCCGTATCAGCCGGAGGCGCTGCCGCCGGCCTCCGGTCCCGGAGACGGACGTACGCCCCTGTATGACACTCTGGAGACCAACTGGTTCCATGGTGCGCAGGGTGGCCGGTCCGCCGGCCAGCAGGACCCCGGCATCCCGCCGACGTCGCCGGAACGTTCCGTTCCGCCGATACCGCAGCGCTCCCCTGCGCCGAGCCCGGCAACCCCGGGCAACGCGCAGAACGCGAGTGGCGCCACGTGGCGCACCTCGCCCAACGACGAGTTGGTACGCCAGGCCGAGCGGGTCAGAAAGCCCGCGGCGGGCGGCGTCACCACCTCCGGTCTGCCCCGCCGGGTCCCGCGCGCCAACCTCGTGCCGGGTACCGCGCAGGAACAGAACCACCAGACAGGTCCGCAGGTTTCCCGTGCGCCCGACGATGTGCGCGGCCGGCTGACCAATCTCCGACGGGGTATCCAGCAAGGCCGGCAGCAGAACAGCACGACCGGCAGCTTCAACCTCGGCCCGACTCACCAGCAGGAGCGTTAGTTGAGCCCGATGAGCCAGGCCGCGCAGAATCTGAACTGGTTGATCACCAACTTTGTGGACAACACCCCTGGGGTGTCCCACACAGTGGTGGTCTCCGCCGACGGTCTGCTGCTGGCCATGTCCGAAGGATTTCCCCGCGACCGTGCCGATCAGCTGGCAGCGGTGGCATCGGGGCTGACCTCGCTGACCGCGGGGGCGTCCCGGATCTTCGAAGGCGGTCCGGTCAGCCAGACCGTGGTCGAAATGGAACGCGGCTTCCTGTTCCTGATGTCCGTATCCGACGGGTCCTCGCTGGCCGTGCTGGCGCACCCCGACGCCGATATCGGCCTGGTGGGCTACGAGATGGCTCTCCTGGTCGACCGGGCCGGGAGCGTCCTCACCCCGGACCTGCGGGCGGAACTTCAGGGAAGCCTGCTGCACTGAGTCACCGTTCCCCCCACGCACAGACCCAGGTAGCCCATTGCGCCCCACCGCACAGACATCCGTCAGGCCGCCGTTAGGCCCCCCACCGGCCCACTCAGACGTCACGCAGACCACGTGCCGTCACGCCCGGAGGATTCATGACCCCGCCAACCGCCTCTCACGATCCGTACGGCGCCTCGGTAGACGCGTCCTACGGTTTTGAGGGCGACCAGCCGCTGGTCCGTCCGTACGCCATGACCGGCGGCCGGACCCGGCCGCGTTACCAGCTCGCCATCGAGGCACTGGTCAGCACGACGGCCGACCCCGCGCTCCTTGCCGGGCTGCTCCCCGAGCACCAGCGGATCTGCCATCTGTGCCGGGAGGTCAAGTCGGTCGCCGAGGTGTCGGCTCTGCTGTCGATGCCGCTCGGCGTCGCCCGGATCCTCGTCGCGGACCTGGCGGAGGCCGGCATGGTGGCCATTCACCAGCCGGGCAACGGAGAGGCCGGCGGCACGCCGGATGTGACACTGCTCGAAAGGGTGCTCAGTGGACTTCGCAAGCTCTAGCGGCGGTGCGGCCCGGTCGACCACCAGCGCAAAGATTGTGGTGGCGGGCGGCTTCGGCGTGGGCAAGACCACGTTCGTCGGCGCCGTCTCGGAGATCAACCCGCTGCGTACGGAAGCCGTCATGACGTCCGCTTCGGCCGGCATCGACGACCTCACCCACACCGGCGGCAAGACCACCACGACGGTCGCCATGGACTTCGGCCGCATCACGCTCGACCAGGACCTGATCCTGTACCTCTTCGGTACACCGGGCCAGGACCGCTTCTGGTTCATGTGGGACGACCTGGTCCGCGGCGCCATCGGCGCCGTCGTCCTCGTCGACACCCGACGCCTCGCCGACTGCTTCCCCGCGGTCGACTACTTCGAGAACAGCGGCCTGCCCTTCGTCGTCGCTCTCAACGGCTTCGAGGGACACCAGCCCTACAACCCCGAAGAAGTCCGCGAGGCACTCCAGATCGGCCCCGACACCCCGATCATCACCACCGACGCCCGCCACCGCGCGGACGCCAAGAGCGCCCTGATCACACTCGTCGAACACGCTTTGATGGCGCGGCTCAAGTAGACGTCGCTATACGGCAGTTGTCGTAGTTGTGGAGGGACGGGCTGTGTCTGTTTTGACACGGCCCGCCTCCATGTTCATAACATTTCGACAGAGAATTGACCCGCAGCGACCACCCGCCGCACACGGCTGGTATCACTGCGCTCACGTGAGCCTCGCCTTTTGTCAGGGCTCGTTCCTTATGCCCGTTTCATCTGAGGCACAGGCCACTCGGAATCGCAGATTCCAGGTGTTTGGAACGGGACCCCTCGACGTGCTGGAATTCGTCGAACTCCCGAGTAGTACGGCTCTGAACGAAACACGGCACAACGTAGGTGCCGACGCCGAGAGGTTGTTGGTCGAGTGAGGCGAAGCAAGAACAGCTCCGCAGAGCAGCAGGCGCGGGGCAACTTCACCCCGCCGCCGCGCGCAGTGGCGTCGCCTGCGGATGTGTCGGGTTCCTCCGGTACTCCCCCGGTCGCCGGCAGCTCCAGCCGGCTGTCCCCGCGCAACTGGCGGGTGCCCACCCGTCTGAACGCGATCCTGCTCATACCCGTCCTCGTCGGACTGGTGATGGGCGGCTTCCAGGTGAAGACCTCGATCGACACCTGGAGCGAGGCCCAGGACGCCGAGAAGACGGCACTCGTCGTGCGTGCCGCCTCCAAGTACGGCCAGGCGCTGCTCAACGAGCGTGACGTCACTGCCCAGCCCCTGCTGCTTGCCACCAGTGAGGACGCCCGCAAGAGCGCCGTCATCAGGGAGGCGTATGCGGACACGGACGCCGCCGCGGCCGAGTTCGACGCGGCCGTCGAGGACATGCCGCAGACGGATGGCCTCAAGCGCCGCCTGGGTCTGTTCCGCGAGGAGGAGCCGACCCTGGTGAAGCTGCGCCAGGTCGCCTACACCAAGGCGCTCGACCCGGTGCAGACCGAAGAGGGCTACGTCAAGGTCCAGCACTCGCTGATGGAGTTCTCCAACGAGCTCGGCCTCGGCACCGGCAACATCACCAGCTACGGCCGTACCGTCTATGCCGTCCAGCTGGCCAAGGCAGCCACGTCGCTGCAGCGCTCCATCGGCATCCACCTGCTGGTCAGGCCCAGCAAGGACGAAGGCGTCCGCGGCCGGCAGCTCGTGGCGTTCAACTCGTACAACTACCTCGAGCAGATCGCCATCGGCGAGTACGTCTCCGGCGGCACCCAGGCCGACCTGGACAGGCTCAAGGAGATCATGGCCGCCAAGGCCACCGAAGGCGGGAAGCGGCTCCAGGCCGCGGGTCTGAACCCGCCCAAGGGCCCGGACGGCTCCGTGCTGACCGGCATGGCCACGCAGATCGGCCAGGGCAAGCCTGCTGCCGAGCTCAAGGCGCAGGACATCACGCCCGAGACCTGGTTCGGCGGCTCCACCGCCAAGTTCGACGGCTACACCGAGATCGAGAAGGACCTCGTCGACCGGGCCGTGGACGAGGCCGCGACCATCTCCGACGACGCCAAGACCGACGCCTTCGTCAACGGCGCCATCGTCATCATCGCGCTGCTCACCGCCTTCATCCTGGCCGGTCTCATGGCCCGCCAGATGAGCCGCTCGATGCGCCAGCTGCGTACCGCCGCCTTCGGCATCGCCGAGCAGCGCCTGCCGATGCTCGTCGACCAGCTCTCGCGCACCGATCCGGGCCGCGTCGACACCCGCGTCCAGCCGATCCCGATCGACACCCAGGACGAGATCGGCGAGGTTGCCCGCGCCTTCGACCAGGTCCACCGCGAGGCCGTCCGGCTCGCCGCCGAGCAGGCCATGCTCCGTGGCAACGTCAACGCGATCTTCACCAACCTCTCGCGCCGCAACCAGTCGCTGATCGAGGGCCAGCTGACCCTGATCACCGACCTGGAGAACAACGAGGCCGACCCGGACCAGCTCGAGAACCTCTTCAAGCTGGACCACCTGGCGACCCGTATGCGCCGCAACGGCGAGAACCTTCTCGTCCTCGCGGGCGAGGAGCCCGGCCGCCGCTGGAACCAGCCGGTTCCGCTGGTCGACGTGCTGCGCGCCGCCTCCTCCGAGGTGGAGTCCTACGAGCGCATCGAGCTCACCGGCGTCCCGGAGACGGAAATCCACGGCCAGGCCGTGAGCGACCTCGTGCACCTGCTCGCCGAGCTGCTGGAGAACGCGACGACGTTCTCCTCGCCGCAGACCAAGGTCCGCGTGACGGCCACCCGGCTGCCCGACGGCCGGGTCATGATCGAGATCCACGACAAGGGCATCGGCCTGACCGCCGAGGACTTCGCCGACATCAACCACAAGCTGGCCAACCCGCCGACGGTGGACGCCGCCGTCTCGCAGCGCATGGGGCTGTTCGTGGTCGGCCGACTCTCCGACCGTCACGGCATCCGCGTTCAGCTCCGCCCCTCGGGCGAGCAGGCCGGCACCACCTCGCTGGTCATGCTTCCCGACGCCATCACCCACGGTGGCGGTGGCGAGGCGCTGCCCGAGGACGACTTCACGGTCTCCTCGATCATGCCGGAGCAGCACCAGCCGCAGTCCTACGAGAGCATCGCCCCGATGCGCACCGCGGCGGAACTCGGCTTCGACGACTCCCGCTACGAACAGCTCGCGGACCCCTCGACCCAGCTCGACCCGGTCGGCCGCTCGCTGGCACGCGAAGAGCGCCGGGCCGCCCTCGAGGCGCAGGCACAGGGCACCGAGCCCATGTACGGCGACGAGGCGGGATACGCCCAGGGCGAGCAGGAGTACGGCTCCGAGTACGGCCAGGAGTACGCCCAGGGCTACGCGCAGGACCAGCAGCCGTCGTACGACGGGTACCAGGTGCAGGGCGGCTACCCCGAGCCCCAGCAGTCACTTGAGCAGCACTCGGCCGGGGCATATGCGGAGGCCAATTACCAGGCTCCGCAGAGCGCCCAGCCGCAGTACGACGCTGCGTACGACCCCCAGCCCCACCAGGCACAGTGGTCGGATCAGGACAGCTACCAGGCCTCGTACGAGCCGGATTACCGGACCGAATCGGAATCTGCGCCCGACGCCCCCACGAACGCTCCCGAGCGCGTAGGCTTCGAACGTCCGGGACCCTCTCCGAGCAGCAGCCACGAGGTGACGAACGCCGGTCTCCCGAGGCGCGGCAGCAGCCAGCCGTCGCAGCAGCAGCAGCCGTCACCCCAGCAGTGGCAGCAGCAGCCCGCCGAGCAGGCCCCGCAAGCTCCACAGAGCGGACGGTCCGACAACGGCGGCGGCAAGGGGTTCAACTTCGGCCCCTCCTCCGACTCCGACAGCGAATGGCGCTCGAAGAACGACGAGCGCTGGCAGCGGGCGGAGAAGCTCCGCGACCCGAAGGCGGGCGGGGTCACCCCCTCCGGCCTCCCGCGGCGCGTGCCCAAGGCCAATCTGGTCGAGGGAACGGCGGAGCAGACGCCGCAGGGCGGCCCCCAGGTCTCCCGCGCCCCTGAGGACGTGCGTGGCAGGTTGAGCAACCTGCGACGCGGTGTCCAGCAGGGACGCAGCGCGGGGACGGACACGAACGGACCGGCCACTTACGATCGACACAGTGGCCCGGGTAGTACCTACAACCAGGAGCGTTAGTGTGAGCCCGATGAGCCAGGCGGCGCAGAATCTGAACTGGTTGATCACCAACTTCGTGGACAACACCCCCGGGGTGTCCCACACCGTGGTGGTCTCCGCCGACGGACTCCTGCTGGCGATGTCCGAAGGTTTCCCGCGCGACCGCGCCGATCAGCTGGCGGCAGTGGCCTCCGGACTGACCTCGCTGACCGCGGGAGCATCCCGGATCTTCGAAGGCGGCGCCGTCAACCAGACGGTTGTGGAGATGGAACGCGGATTCCTCTTCATCATGTCCATCTCCGACGGCTCCTCACTGGCCGTACTCGCCCACCCCGACGCCGACATCGGCCTCGTGGGCTACGAGATGGCCCTCCTGGTCGACCGTGCGGGCAGTGTGCTCACCCCCGACCTGCGGGCGGAGCTCCAGGGAAGTCTTCTCAACTAACAGGCAGACAGTGCGTTTCACGCCACCGCACCGTAAGGTGCGGTGGCGCGGCTCCACAGGGACAGGGACCGGCTACCGGCAGTCGGAGGAGGAAACGTGGCAACACCCCCAGGCGGACGCCCATACGAGGGTGGTCATCAACCCCCGGGCGATCCCCAGGCGAACCGCTTCAACTTTCCTTCGACCCCGAGCAGACAGGGCCCGCAACAGCCTTACCAGCAGCCGCAGTCGCCGTACGGCCAGCCGTACGACCAGCCGCAGCAGCCCCGTATCCAGCCGGTGCAGCCGCGGAAGCGTCCTGAGCCCACGACGGCGTCGGGCAGCAGCAATCCGCTGGTGCGTCCGTATGCCATGACCGGCGGCCGGACCCGGCCGCGTTACCAGCTCGCCATCGAGGCACTGGTCAGCACCACGGCCGATCCGTCCCGGCTGCAAGGGCAGTTGCCCGAGCACCAGCGGATCTGTCGGCTGTGCATCGAGATCAAGTCGGTCGCCGAGATCTCGGCACTTCTCACCATCCCCCTCGGCGTTGCCCGGATCCTTGTCGCCGACCTGGCGGAGGCCGGACTTGTCGCCATCCACCAGCCAGGCGGCGACGAGGCCGCCGGCGGCCAGCCAGCCGTGACACTGCTCGAAAGGGTGCTCAGTGGACTTCGCAAGCTCTAGCGGCGGTGCAGCCCGCTCAACCACCAGCGCAAAGATTGTGGTGGCGGGCGGCTTCGGCGTGGGCAAGACCACGTTCGTCGGCGCCGTCTCGGAGATCAACCCGCTGCGTACCGAAGCCGTCATGACGTCCGCATCGGCCGGCATCGACGACCTCACCCACACCGGCGACAAGACCACCACCACCGTCGCCATGGACTTCGGCCGCATCACGCTCGACCAGGACCTGATCCTGTACCTCTTCGGTACACCGGGCCAGGACCGCTTCTGGTTCATGTGGGACGACCTGGTCCGCGGCGCCATCGGCGCCGTCGTCCTCGTCGACACCCGACGCCTCGCCGACTGCTTCCCCGCGGTCGACTACTTCGAGAACAGCGGCCTGCCCTTCGTCGTCGCTCTCAACGGCTTCGAGGGACACCAGCCCTACAACCCCGAAGAAGTCCGCGAGGCACTCCAGATCGGCCCCGACACCCCGATCATCACCACCGACGCCCGCCACCGCGCGGACGCCAAGAGCGCCCTCATCACCCTGGTCGAGCACGCACTGATGGCCCGCCTTCGGTAGTCCTTCCGCACCGGATCCCTGTCCGGCCGCAGGGAACAGCCCCGCACTCCGAGCGAGAGGAGTGCGGGGCTGTTCCCTGTGCCGACGCCATCGTGGTGAAGAGGTGGTGCGGGTCGAGCCGCACGACAGCGGGCGACGGCGGTGCCCGGGGCCCGAGGGGGCGGCCGGGGGCTGCTGCTCGTGACCGAAGCGGCGAACGCTGCCCGGCAGGATCGTCCGGTGCGGGGACGGCGCAGCCGGGATCGGGGGCCGGCGGGGAAACGCAAGGCCCCCGCTCGCAACTGCGCGAGCGGGGGCCTTGCGAGGCCGTACGGGTGTCAGCCCTGCCAGCTGTGGGCCGTGCGGAAGCCCGACTGGCGCTCCAGGCGGCGCCAGCCGGCGGTGGAGCGGCCGCGGTGGGGCTGAGTGGTGGAGGAGGAGGAAGCCGCGCGGGCCATGAGGACCGCGGTGATGGCCGCCAGTTCCTCAGGGTCCGCCTGGCCCTTCTCGACGCGGAGGAGGGAGGAGGACTCGATCGGAGTGCTCATGAGCTTCGTGGCTCCAGTCTCGTCGCAGGATTACTGCGGGGGGTTGCCGTGCTTGCGGGACGGCAGGTCGGCGTGCTTGGTACGGAGCATCGCGAGGGAGCGGATGAGCACCTCGCGTGTCTCGGCCGGGTCGATGACGTCGTCGACCAGACCGCGCTCCGCGGCGTAGTAGGGGTGCATCAGCTCGGCCTTGTACTCCTTGACCATGTGCTTGCGCATGGTCTCGGGGTCGTCGGCCTCGGCGATCTGCCTGCGGAAGATGACATTGGCGGCACCCTCGGCGCCCATCACCGCGATCTCGTTGGTCGGCCAGGCGTAGGTGAGGTCGGCGCCGATGGACTGGGAGTCCATGACGATGTACGCACCGCCGTACGCCTTGCGCAGGATCAGCGAGATCCTCGGCACCGTGGCGTTGCAGTACGCGTAGAGCAGCTTCGCACCGTGCCGGATGATTCCACCGTGCTCCTGGTCGACGCCGGGCAGAAAGCCCGGTACGTCCAGAAGCGTGATGATCGGGATGTTGAACGCGTCGCACATCTGCACGAAGCGCGCGGCCTTCTCGGAGGCTTCGATGTCCAGGACACCGGCCAGGGACTGCGGCTGGTTGGCGACGATGCCCACCACCTGGCCGTCGAGCCGGGCGAGCGAGCAGATGATGTTGCGCGCCCAGCGCTCGTGGATCTCGAGGTAGTCGCCGTCGTCGACAAGCTCCTCGATGACCTTGTGCATGTCGTACGGGCGGTTGCCGTCGGCCGGGACCAGGTCCAGCAGCACGTCCGAACGCCGGTCGGACGCGTCGTCGGCCTGGACCGTCGGCGGGTTCTCCCGGTTGTTGGAGGGGAGCATTCCGAGCAGGTAGCGCACCTCGGCGATGCAGGTCTCCTCGTCGTCGTACGCGAAGTGCGCGACGCCCGAGGTCTCGGCGTGCACATCCGCGCCGCCCAGCCCGTTCTGGGTGATCTCCTCACCGGTGACGGCCTTGACGACGTCCGGTCCGGTGATGAACATCTGCGAGGTCTCGCGGACCATGAACACGAAATCGGTGAGCGCCGGCGAGTACGCCGCGCCGCCCGCGCACGGGCCGAGCATCACGCTGATCTGCGGGATGACACCGGACGCCCGCGTGTTGCGCTGGAAGATGCCGCCGTATCCGGCGAGCGCGGAGACGCCCTCCTGGATACGCGCTCCGGCGCCGTCGTTCAGCGACACCAGCGGCGCCCCCGCCGAGATCGCCATGTCCATGATCTTGTGGATCTTGGTGGCGTGGGCCTCGCCCAGCGCGCCGCCGAAGATCCGGAAGTCGTGGGCGTAGACGAAAACCGTGCGGCCCTCGACCGTGCCCCAGCCGGTGATGACACCGTCGGTGTACGGCTTCTTGGCCTCCAGGCCGAAACCGGTCGCCCGGTGCCGGCGCAGCTGCTCGACCTCACGGAACGAACCCTCGTCCAGCAGCAGCGCGATGCGCTCGCGGGCGGTCAGCTTGCCCTTCGCGTGCTGTGCCTCGGTGGCACGGTCGCTGGGGCCTCGCCGGGCCTCCTCGCGCAGGGCGTGCAGCTCGGCCACGCGGCCACGCGCGTCGGTGGCCTCGACGGCCTCGACGACGTCGACTGGCTCACTGGTGGTCTCGTCCAAAACGGTCATGCATCGACCCTACGGACCGGACCAAGAAAACCCTGCCGTTGACTCTGTACAGTCTCGCGCCCGTTCTACTGTGGGGCTCTCACAGAACCATTTCGCACTCAGCGTCATTCTCCAGCTGGGAGTGCTCTTCCGTTGTGGGGGTCTTACAACCCCGTTCAGGCGGGCGTCACCTCATGGACGTCATCCGCCCCGGCGCTTCCCGGGGTGACGCACAGCCGCCGCACACCGCCCGGTGGCACGTAGCTCGAGGGGCACATTCTTGCTGATCACAGGGGGTACGCGAGGGTCCGGGACGCAGGTCGGCGGTGTCGTGGTGCGCGGGCCCACAGTACCGGGCTCCCAAAAGTTCGCGAGGGTTGGGCCGAGCGGGTGCACCCGGCCACCGCCGTTCACACCGCGATATTGGCGTGAACCCACACCCGGCCGTCCCCGCCGGCACAGCGGCCCTTTGCGCGCCGGCCGGCCCACGCTCCCGGGCGGCCGCCCTCCCGGTCAGTGGTGCCGGGGCCGGGCCTTGCGGGGCAGCAGCCACACCAGGGCGCAGCAGAGGAGAGTGGCCGCGGCGACCACGGCGAGGCTGTGGGCGGCGGCGTTCGCCGAGCCGCCGGAGGTGTGGAAGTAGATCGTGGTGATGGCCGCCGCACCGATGCTGTTGGCGAGTTGCCCGACGGCGGACAGCGATCCGCTCGCGCTGCCGGACTCGTGCGGGCCGATGTCGCCGAGGGTGATCTCGTAGACGGTGCCGAAACAGGCGCCGAGGCGGAGCTGCCCCGACCCGGTGTCTCCTGGTGGACACGGCTCCCCCGCAGGCGAGTTGGGGACGCATGGCGAAAGGCTCCGACCGCGATGCGGTCGGAGCCTTTCGCCTGCCCGGCCCGTACCGGCCTCGCGGGCGCGCCGAAGCCGACAGGGCGCCCGAGGCGAGCGCGAGCGCACCGAGAGCGGAGCGGGATCTCATACCCAGGGGCCCCTCCCGCCAGTGACCTGTGGGGACAGCGCTCCCGATGGGGCGACGGTGCGGGTGAAGCAGGTCGCCGGTGCCCGGCGTCGTCGCGCGCTCGCCGGAGGACCGCGACGACCTTGGGGTGAATCCTCACTCACCAAAGATGTTGAACTTTGAACGGAATAGCCCTACAGTCGCTTTCGTTGAAGCTTAAACAACAGCGCTCCGGCGCCCGTCCCCAAGGAGCAGTCATGGGCCTCTTCAACCGCAAGAACAGCGACGCCACCGTTTCACCGGCCACCTCCACGCTCGAGGTGGATCCCGCGCTGGCGGCGCTCAGCGGCGACTACAGCATCGACCCCGCCCACAGCAGCATCGGCTTCACCGTCCGGCACGCCATGGTCACCAACGTCCGCGGCAGCTTCGGCTCCCACGAGGGCACCCTGACCCTGGACGGTGCGGACCCGTCCCGCTCCAGCGCCTCGATCGACGTCGACATCGCCAGCATCGACACGGGTATTGCCGACCGTGACGGCCATCTGCGCAGCGGCGACTTCTTCGACGCGGAGAAGTTCCCGAAGATGACCTTCCGCTCCACCGGCGCCGAGCAGCTGGGCGGCGACACGTACCGGATCACCGGAGACCTGACGATCAAGGACGTGGCCCGTCCGCTCGCCATCGACCTGGACTTCAACGGCAGCGCCACCGACGCGTACGGCAACGAGCGCGTGGGCTTCGAGGGCGGTGCCGAGATCCTGCGCTCCGACTGGGGCCTGACCTGGAACGCGGCGCTGGAGGCCGGCGGCGTGATGGTGAGCGACAAGGTGAAGCTGACCTTCGACATCTCCGCGATCAAGGCCGCTCCGCAGGCCGCCTGACCCGACCACCCGCGATCCGGCACTCCGACCCGGCCGGTCCGGCCCGGAGCACACGAGTGGTGCACCGCCACGGCGGACAGCGCCGGGAACCAGGGGCCGGACGAGCCCGACCGCCCCTCCGCCCCCGCGGCAAGGGCGGTCGCTCGGTCGTGCCCGCGCCCGCTCAGAGCCCGTCGGTGAACAGCAGACGATTGGGCGAGCCGCCGCCGGCGCCGGCCACCGCATCCTTCGTGGATGTGTCGGCCAGCCATCGGGCGACCTCCTGCGGGGGCTGTTCCGGGTGCTTCGCGCTGTAGAGCGCCGCGACACCGGCGACATGCGGGGAGGCCATGGAGGTGCCGTTCAGAGCGACGGTGCCGCCGCCGAGCCCGGCCGAGACGATGGACGCTCCAGGGGCGTACACCCACAGGCATGCGCCGTAGTTGGAGAAGGACGTCTGCTCGTCGCTCCGGTCGGTGGCGCCGACGGTCACCACGTCCTGAGCCGAGGCCGGGGAGATGTCACAAGCGTCCTCGGAGCTGTTTCCCGCGGCGACCACCGGCAGGATCCCCTCGGCGGCGATGGCGGTGGCGGCGCTGTTCACGGCCTCGGAACGCCTGCCGCCCAGGGACATGTTGAGCACGGCCGGCTGCGTGGCGTTGGCGGCCACCCAGTCCAGCCCGGCGACGATCTGCGACCAGGTGCCCGTGCCCTGGCAGTCCAGCACGCGGACGCTGACCAGCGTGACCTCACGTGCCACACCGTACGTCCTGCCCCCGACCGTGCCGGCGACGTGCGTGCCATGACCGTTGCAGTCCTGGCCGAGCCGCCCGTCGCCGACCGCGTCGAAACCGAACGTGGCGCGCCCGCCGAACTCCGCGTGCGCGTAGTCGATGCCGGTGTCGAGGATGTACGCGGTGGCGCCCCGGCCTGTGCTGTTCGGCGTGAAGGCACCGTCGAGCGCAGGGGTGCGCTGGTCGATACGGTCCAGTCCCCAGGACGCGGCCGCCGCCCGGGGGTCGCTGCCGCCGGTTGCGAACGCGGTCGCCCTCGCGTCCTCCTCGACAGACTCGACACCCGGCGTCCGGCGCAGGATCTGCAGCTGGAGCGGGGTGAGCGCCACGGCGAATCCGTGCAGCGCCGACTCGTAGGTGAACATCGGCCTGACGCCGAATCGGTCCGACATCTGGGTCGAGTCCGCGGTCTTGCTGAGCGTCACGATGTACTGGCCGGGCACGGCATCGGCCGAGCGGTACAGCGGAGCGGGTTCCTGGACGGGGGTGTGGTCGGACCGGGCGGACGCCGGGAGCGCGCCGGCCGTCAGCAGCGTCGCGGTGAGAGCGGCGGCCACCAGTGAACTGAGCCTCGTGCTTTTTCGCATGCGCACGAGGCAAACACCGAAGGCGATCCCGGACAATCACCGGGTGTAGTGATTCGCTTCTTTCAGTAGCACACCCGGTCCGCACCCCGCCGTTTGCCGTACATGCCCTGGGCTGCCGCGCCGACGCGGTGACTAGAACCCGCCGCCCCCGTCGAAGCCGCCGCCTCCCCCGAAGTCGCCGCCGCCGCCCCAGCCCCCGCCGCCGAAGTCGGAGGAGCCGAAGTCGCCACCGGAGTAGTCACCGCCCGCGAAGTCGCCGCCGCCGTACTCGGATGCGTACGCCGGGGTGGAGAGCATGGTGCCGAGCAACGTGCCCGCCAGCAGGCCGGGCAGGAGACCGCCGCCGAAGTAGCCGCCGGCCCAGGGGCCGTACGCCGGGCCGGCCTCCCAGTAGGGCCTGCGGCCGTCGTCCGTCTCGACGGTGCGGGCCATGGGGTCCTGGCCGTTCTTCAGGCGCGCCGCGTCCGCGGCGCAGACGGGGACGTCGCGGGCGGTGCCGCCGGTCGGGGACCAGGAGACATCGGTGGCCGAGGGGCCGTGGCGGGGGTCGAAGAAGCAGGGGGCGCGGCGCTCCGGTACGGGCCTGCCCCCGCGGCGCGCGGCCAGGACCGCCAGCGAGTGACGGCCGTCGTCCAGTGCCTCGGTGACGCTCCGTACGTCCGAGGGGTGTCCGGCCGCGCCCATGCGCGATTTGGCCACGTCGTACGAGTCGAGTGCGCGCTCGTAGTCGGCGCGCATGGCGTCGTCCGCGCCCTTCTCCGAGGGGTGGAAGTCGAGGCGGTCGAGCTCCTCCCCGAAGGCGGTGATGTCCTCGTCGACGACCACGCGCAGCTTCTCGAGTGCGGCCCGCTCCTCCTCGGCCTTGCGGCGGCGCTTGTTGCGGACGACCGCGAACGCGGTGGCGCCGCCCGCGGCGGCGATCGCGCCGAGGGTGACCAGGCCGACGGCGCTGACGCCGCCGTCGGCGGCCGAGCCCGCGTCCCAGGAGGCGGGTGCGCTGCCGCGGACCTGCGGGAGCGCCTGGTCGACGAAGTTGTCGAGCTGGGTGGCGGCGTCGACCGGCCCACCGGCCTTCACGGCGTCGGTGAGATTGCGGACGGCCTGGGGGGCCATGACGCTGCGGTCCGCGCCGGCGTCGAAACCGTTGCCGAGCCGGATCGCGTACAGCCCGGTGATGCCGGTCTCGGTACGCACGGTCCTGAGGATGCTGTCCGCCGGGAAGGCGGGGGTCGCGGGCAGCACGGCGACGAAGACCGGCTTGTCCGCGTCCTTGATCTTCTGGGCCAGTGCTTCGGCTTCGGCCGGGGAGAGCTGGCCGGCGGCGCCCGGGTCCACATAGACCGGACCCTCCTTGAGCGCCTCGGCCACGGTCTCGGGACCGGTGGCCGCCTGCGCTCCCGGAGCCACCCCGAGGGCGGACGCCGAGAGCGCGAGCAGCAGACCGGACAGTGCGGTCAGCAGCCTGGTCTTCATACTTCGAAACTACCCGAAACGGCTCTTTTTAGGATAAATACTGCCCATGCGCTTTTCCTGGGGCCTCGCCCCAGGACCCCGGGCCTCGACCGGCGGACCGGCCTGCTCCGCAGGCGGTGGTCAGTTCGGCGACCGCGCCGGTCGGGTTGCCGCCGAGCAGCAGGTGGCCCGCTTGCGCGAACGGCTTCGCCATGACAGCCGGACCGCCCGATCAGACAGGCAGACCGCGTATCCCTGCCTCAAGCGACCGATCACGGGGCGGGCACCGCATGTTGCATCGGAGCTCGACAGCCACTTCGTCCCGATATGATGCATTTTGTGATCACACCCGGACGGCTGCGGCGCCGTCGCCCTCTCTATGGCGGCCGGTGGGAAGCGGCCCGGCTGTCACCGGTGATCCTTACCGTCCTCATCGCCGGCCTGGCGTTCTCCACACCGAGGGAGATCGCCTTCAGCCGCCTCCTGCCCGCCGCACCCGCCCTCGCCGCCGCCATGTGGCCCGTGCTTCCCACCATCCTGCTGGGGTCGTTCTGCCTGCTGGTCATGATCGGCCTCGGCCTCGTCTACACCGACCTGGGGACGCCGTACACGGCGGCGGCGATCATCGCGGTCACCCTGGCGGCCGCATACGCGAGCCATGTCCGACTCCAACGGGAGGAGGCTCTCTTCCACATCCGGCTCATCGCCGACGCGGCCCAGAAAGTGCTGCTGCGCCCCCTGCCGCGCAGCATCCAGGACGTCGAGATCGAGTCGCTGTATCTGGCGGCCCAGGAGCAGGCCCGGATCGGCGGCGACTTCTACGAGGCGGCCGACACACCGTACGGGGTCCGGCTGCTCATCGGCGACGTACGCGGCAAGGGCCTGCCCGCGGTGGGGGCTGCCGCGGCGGTGATCAGCTGCTTCAGGGAGGCCGCGTACGACGAGCCCGACCTGCGGGGCATCATCCATCGTCTGGAGACCAGCATCACCCGCTACAGCGTCGCATTCCCCGCCCAGGACCTGCCGGAGCGCTTCGCCACCGCGATTCTCGCCGAGATCCCGCACGGCAGCGGCCACATCAGACTTCTCAACTGCGGGCATCCCCCGCCACTGCTCGTGCGCCGCGGGGAGATCCACGTACTGGAGCCCACCGCCACCTCGCCGCCCCTCAACCTCGCGAACCTCATCGGAGATCACTACTGCATCGACACCGTCGTCTTCGCCCCGGGCGACCAGATACTGCTGTACACCGACGGCGTAACGGAGACCCGGGACCGCACCGGCGAGTTCTTCTCCCTGCCGGACTGGATGCGGCGGCAGGACCTGGCGCCGCCCCGTGAGCTGCTCGACCGGCTTCACCGGGACCTGCTCCGCTACAGCGGCGGAAGGCTGGACGACGACATCGCGGCCCTCGCCGTGCGGCGCCCGGACACCTGGGCCCAGGAGCACCCCACGTAGGTGGCCGGAAGCCCTGGGTGGGATCGCCGGTCGGCCGGGCAGCGTACGTGGGATCGCAGCCCCTCGACCAGCAGAAGCGGAGGGTTCCGGCGGACACGGCCGCCGGAACCCTCCGCTGTTCACGATCTAGTCCGTCGGCTCCACCCCGGCCCGCAGCAGGCCGTAGGTGTACGCGTCCTCCAGCGCCTGCCAGGAGGCGGCGATGATGTTGCCGCCGATCCCGACCGTCGACCACTCGCCGCTTCCGTCGCCCGTCGTGATCAGGACGCGGGTGGTGGAGCCCGTGCCGTGGCGTCCTTCGAGGATGCGGACCCTGTAGTCGATCAGCTCCAGCTTGGCCAGTTGCGGGTAGATCCTCTCCAGGCCGACCCGCATCGCCCGGTCCAGCGCGTTGACCGGACCATTGCCCTCGGCGGTGGCGACGATGCGCTCGCCCTTGGCCCACAGCTTCACCGTGGCCTCATTGGCGTGGATGCCGTCGGGGCGGTCCTCGACGATCACGCGCCAGGACTCGGTGCGGTAGTAGCGGCGGGCGCGGCCCTCCGCCTCCTCGCGCAGCAGCAGCTCGAAGGACGCGTCGGCCGCCTCGTAGGTGTAGCCCTTGAGCTCGCGTTCCTTGACCCGCTCGACGACCCGGCCGACCAGCTCGCGGTCGCCGCCGAGGTCGATCCCGAGCTCCTTGCCCTTCAGCTCGATGGACGCCCGGCCGGCCATGTCGGAAACGAGCATCCGCATGGTGTTGCCGACCAGCTCGGGGTCGATGTGCTGGTACAGGTCGGGATCGACCTTGATCGCGGACGCGTGCAGCCCGGCCTTGTGGGCGAAGGCGGATACACCCACATAGGGCTGGTGGGTGGAAGGCGTGAGGTTGACGACCTCGGCGATGGCGTGCGAGATACGGGTCATCTCGGCGAGCGCGCCCGTGGGCAGCACCTTCTTGCCGTACTTCAGCTCCAGCGCGGCGACCACCGGGAACAGGTTGGCGTTGCCGACCCGCTCGCCGTAACCGTTGGCGGTGCACTGCACATGCGTGGCACCCGCGTCGACGGCGGCCAGGGTGTTGGCGACGGCGCAGCCCGTGTCGTCCTGGGCGTGGATGCCAAGACGCGCGCCGGTGTCGGCGAGCACCGTCGAGACGACGGCCTGGACCTGGGCGGGCAGCATGCCGCCGTTGGTGTCGCACAGGATGACGACGTCGGCGCCCGCCTCGGCGGCGGTGCGGACCACGGACTTGGCGTACTCGGGATCGGCGCGGTAGCCGTCGAAGAAGTGCTCACAGTCCACGAACACCCGCCGGCCCTGTTCGCACAGGTAGGAGACGGTGTCGCGGACCATCTCCAGGTTCTCTTCCAGCGTCGTGCGCAGCGCGAGCTCGACATGCCGGTCGTGGGACTTGGCGACCAGCGTGATCACCGGGGCACCCGAGTCGAGGAGGGCCTTGACCTGGGGGTCCTCACTGGCCCTGGCACCGGCACGGCGGGTGGCGCCGAAGGCGACGAGCTGGGCGTTGCGGAAGGTGATCTCCTGCTGCGCACGGGCGAAGAACTCGGTGTCCCGCGGGTTGGCGCCGGGCCAGCCGCCCTCGATGAAGCCCACGCCGAACTCGTCCAGGTGCCGGGCGATCGTCAGCTTGTCCGCGACAGTGAGGTTGATGCCTTCGCGCTGCGCACCGTCGCGCAGCGTCGTGTCGAAGACATGAAAGCTGTCGTCGGCACGAAGACTGCCGTCGGTCTCCGTTTCCGTGGCCTTGGTGGTCATGGCTGTCTTGACTCCTGTCGGATGAGTGGCTCCGGAAGTTCTGGCTCCACTGCCCCCATCTTCGCGCGGTTCGCCTCTGGCCTGGGTGGGGCCGTAAAACGAAAAAACCCCTCGCGGGTGCGAGAGGTCTGCGCGCGGGTCTGGGGCACGGTGCCGCTGCCGCGAGGGGTTGCTGTTCACGGTTCAGCGGTCACTGCGGACCGGCGCGCTGCTGCCGATAATCATGGCGAACGAGAGCACGATGGCAGTCTGCCACACGCGCGCGTCCTCATGGACACCGGTCTCAGCATGCGGGCGGGCCGCTGGGCGAAGGTGCGTCGGGCCCTGTGCACCCGATCGGCGGGCGGGGTCCGACGGTGTGCGGTGGTAAGGGAACAGCGTGAGCTCACTCCCTCCCCCCGGCCCGCCGACCGGCCCGTTGGCCTCTCTCCCCGCACCCGGGCCCGGCCGCCGGCCGCCCCGCCGCACGCGCGCGCTGATCATCGGCGGCGTCCTCGCGGCCGTGGTACTGGCGCTTGCCGTGGTGCTGGTGACCCTGCTGCGGGGAGGGGGCGGCAACGGTGGGGCCGAGAGCGGCAGCGACTCCGTGTCGCCCTCGCCGGTCGACTCGGCGGCCGCGAGGGCGGCAGCCCGGGATCTCGCGGCACGGGTGGCTCTGACCACCACGGACTGGGGGCCCGGATTCGTCGAGAGTGATCGTTACGAGACCTCGCCGGTGCCTGAATCCGTGGTGCTGGAGACCTGCGAGTGGTCCACCCGCGCCAGCCGCGCCGGCACGCTGGCCTCCATCTCACGCACCGTCTACAACGAGGAGTTCACTCTCTCCGCGACCTCCGAGGTACGGGTGTACGCCGACGAGGCCGCAGCGGAGCAGTACGTGGCCGATGCCAGGGAAGCGATCCACCGCTGCCCCGACCAGCACCAGGGCAATGCGCGCTGGACCGGGGTGCGCGAGGCGGCCCCTCCGAAGGTGCCCGGCTTCGAGGAGCTGGTGTCCGAGGAGGGCAAGCAGGTCGTCGCCGACGACGGGACGAAGACGAACTTCGTCTACGTCCTGCTCACCGGGCGGGCGAACGAGCGAGTGCTGACCGCGAGCGCCAGCGGGGACGCGAAGCAGACGGACCGGATCCGCGAGCAGGCGGCCGACGGCCTTCGCACGATGCGGCAACGCCTGACGCAGCAGGCGGCCGCGGCCGCGGGCCGGTGACCGCCGCGCGGGCGCACCGCGCTCACCGGCTGCCCTGCCCTCGTCAGGCGGATGCGGCCGGAGTCTTCGCCGGCTCGGGCTCCCGTACGGGAGCGGGCTCACCGACCCGCCCGAGGTCGATGTCACGGGTCTCGCGCATCGTCAGGTAGACCACCAGCGACACCGCCGCGCAGCCCGCCACGTACCAGGAGAAGCCGGACTCGAGCCCCGCGTCCTTGAACCACAGCGCCACGTACTCCGCAGTGCCGCCGAACAGCGCGTTGGCGATGGCGTACGGCAGGGCGACTCCCAGTGCGCGCACCCCGGTCGGAAAGAGCTCGGCCTTCACGCACGCGTTGATCGACGTGTAGCCGGTGATCACCACGAGCGCGAGCAGCGAGAGCCCGAGGGCGGGCCAGAACGAGCCCGCGTGCTTGAGCATCGTCATGATCGGCACGGTCAGGAAGGTCGAGCCGAGCGCGAAGGTGATCAGCAGCGGGCGCCGACCGATGCGGTCCGACAGCCTCCCCGCGAGCGGCTGCAGACAGGCGAAGACGATCAGCGCGCAGAAGGAGACCAGGGTCGCGGTCTGCTTGGGCAGACCCGCGGAGTTGGACAGGTACTTCGTCAGATACGTCGTGTAGGTGTAATACGCGACCGTGCCGCCCATGGTGAGCGCGACGACCAGGAACGCCTCGCGCTTGTGCGCCCACAGCGCCTTGAGCGTGCCTTTGCCCTCGGCGGGGGTGCCGTCGGCGGACTCCTCGTACACGTCGGTCTCGAGCATGGTGCGGCGCAGATAGAACACGACCGCCGCGCCGAGCGCGCCGACGATGAACGGGATGCGCCAGCCCCAGCTGTGCAGAGCGTCGTCCGACATGGTGCGCTGCAGCAGGATCTGCAGTCCGAGGCCGAGGATCTGGCCCGCCGTCATCGACACGTACTGGAAGCTGGACGCGAAGCCGCGGTGCCGCGGTGCGGACGCCTCGGTGAGGTAGGTGGCGCTGGCGGCGTACTCGCCTCCGACGGACAGTCCCTGGAGCAGGCGCGCGATCAGCAGGACGGCCGCGCCGCCGTATCCGGCGACCCCGTACGTCGGCGCGACCGCGATCAGCACCGCCGAAGCGGACATCAGCGTGACGGTCAGTGTCAGCGCCGCCTTGCGGCCCTTGCGGTCACCGACCCGGCCGAGCAGCCAGCCGCCGACCGGACGCATGAAGAAGCCGACGGCGAAGATGCCGGCGGTGTTCATGAGCTTGGCGGTGTCGTTGCCCTCGGGGAAGAACGCCCCCGCGAAGTAGGTCGCGAAACTCGCGTACACGAACCAGTCGAACCACTCGACCATGTTCCCGGCGGATCCGACCCAGATTTTTTTCCAGTGCTCTCGTCCCATGATCCGAACCGTGCCGGAACGGCCCTGAGCCGAACAAGCCTGCAGCGGGCAACGATCGGGAGTACTTGTGTTCGTTACGTTCCCGGGTACAGCCCGTCCTCGATGAACTCCCGCATGTGGGCGAGCACTTGAGCCCGGCTTGTACCCGGTATGCCGACCGCGACATGAACGCTGAAACCGTCGAGCAGAGCGCGCAGCCGGGCCGCGAAGCGGTCCGGGTCCACGGCCCGGAACTCGCCGCGGGAGATGCCCTCGGCGAGCAGCGCCACCAGGTCCCGGTGCCAGGCGCCCTCGATGGCGGCCTGGCGGGCGCGGGCGTCGTCGGCGGCGTTCTGCGAGCGGTTCCAGACCTCGAGCCAGAGCGTCCAGTGCGGGTCGCGCGGCCCGTCGGGGACGTACAGATCGACGTACGAGTCGAGCCGCTCGCGCGCCGTCGCCTGCCGGGACAGCAGCGCGCTGCGCGCGGCACCGAGCCGCCCCTCGCTCCACTCCAGGGTCTGCAGCAGCAGTTCGTCCTTGGTGCGGAAGTAATAGAGCAGATGCCCGCTGCTCATCCCGACCTCGCGCCCGAGGCCGGCCATGGTCAGCCCGTCCAGTCCCCGCTCGGCGATGGTGGACATGGCCGCGGCGAGCAGCGCCTCACGGGGCGGGGCGACATTGCGACGGCGGGCCGCGGGGGTCATACGGCGGCCGCCGGGGGCAGTACGTTCACTCGTACGTTCTACCTGATCGTCCATCCGTAGTCCGCCATTCGGTCGGGCAGGCCGCGGGCGCTCGCTCTGCCGGGACCTGCGTGACAAGCCCACGGCCGCCCCGGCGAATGTCAGACCTTCGGCTGCTGCTGCGTGATGCAGTGGATACCGCCGCCGCCCGCGAAGATCGCCCTCGCGTCCACCAGCGTCACCGTCCGGCCCGGGTACAGCCGACGGAGGATGCCCGCCGCGCTCTCGTCCCGCGGGTCGTCGAAGCCGCACAGCACCACCCCCCCGTTGCAGACGTAGTGGTTGATGTACGAGTAGTCGACCCACTCACCGTCCTCCTCGAGCACCGTCGGGGCCGGGACCTCGACGACCTCCAGGCGGCGGCCCTTCGCGTCCGTCTGGGAGCGGAGGAGGGCGACGTTCGCCTCGCAGAGCTCGTGGTCGGGGTGGGACGGGTCGGGCTGGGTGTGCGCGACCACGACGCCCGGGCCGGCGAACGCCGCCACGATGTCGACATGGCCGCGGGTGCCGTACATGCCGTAGTCGCCGCTCAGGCCGCGTGGGAGCCAGATCGCCTTCTTCGTGCCGAGGCGGGCGTGGATCTCGGCCTCGACCTGGGCACGGGTCCATCCGGGGTTGCGTTCCGGGCCGAGCTGGACCGTGTCGGTGAGCAGGACCGTGCCCTCGCCGTCGACATGGAACGCGCCGCCCTCGTTGACCAGTGGCGAGGGGTGGACGGGGACGCCGGCGAGGTCGGCGACATGGCGGGCGATCTTCTCGTCGTGCTCCCAGCGTGCCCAGTCGGCCGCACCCCAGCCGTTGAACACCCAGTCCACGGCGGCGAGTCGGCTGCCGTCGGTGACGAAGGTGGGACCGATGTCGCGCATCCACGCGTCGTCCAGCTCGCGTTCGACGAGGTCGATGTCCGGTCCGAGGAGCTCACGCGCGGATGCCGTTTGCCCCGGTCCGACGACCATCGTCACCGGTTCGAAGCGGCGTACGGCGCGGGCGACCGCCGCCCAGGCCGCGCGGGCCTCGGCCAGCTCCGCCTCGTCGGTGAAGGTCGCGTTGGGGCCGGGCCAGGCCATCCAGGTGCGCTCGTGCGCGGCCCACTCGGGCGCCATGCGGAACATGAGTCGGTCCTCGAGGCTTCGTCGGTCTACAGGAAGTAGAGGCGGTTGAGGGAGATCGAGTCGGCGGGCTCGGAGCGCAGGGGAGCACCGTCGAGTGTGACCAGGCCCGTGCGGGCGTCCACCGACACCTCCCCGGTGCGGGAGTTGAGCAGCAGATCGCCCGGACCGATGCCGCGGGTGCCGCGGACGGCGACCCGGCGGCGGCGGGTGGGCATCAGGTCCGAGCCGAGGTCGACGGCGGCCTTCGCCACGAACGCGACGGAGATGTCGGCAGGGGTCGCGCCGTACGCCCCGAACTGCGGCCCGAGGACCAGGGGTTCGCAGGTGTCGGTCGCGGCGTTGGGGTCGCCCACGACACCGTAGGCCGGGAAGCCCGACTTCAGCACCAGTTGGGGCTTCGCGCCGAAGAACTCCGGGCGCCACAGCACGATGTCGGCCAGCTTGCCCACGTCGATGGAGCCGATCTCGTCCGCGAGGCCGTGCGCGAGTGCGGGGTTGATGGTCAGTTTGGCCAGGTAGCGCAGAACGCGCGCGTTGTCGTCGTGCGCGCCGTCGCCGTCCATCGGGCCGAGCTCTGCCTTCATCTTCCCGGCCATGGCGAAGGTGCGGCGTACGGTCTCCCCCGCCCGGCCCATGCCCTGCGCGTCGGACGAGGTGATGCCGATCGCGCCGAGGTCGTGCAGTACATCCTCCGCGCCCATGGTCCCGGCACGGATCCGGTCGCGGGCCATCGCCGCGTCGCCGGGCAGGTCGGTCTTGAGGTCATGGACGGAGACGATCATGCCGTAGTGCTCGGCGACCGCGTCCCGGCCGAAGGGCAGGGTGGGGTTGGTGGAGGAGCCGATGACGTTGGCCACGCCCGCCATCTTCAGGACGTTCGGTACGTGTCCGCCGCCGCAGCCCTCGATGTGGAAGGCGTGGATCGTACGGCCGTCGAGGACGCGCAGGGTGCCCTCGACGGACAGACACTCGTTCAGACCGTCGCTGTGCAGCGCGACCTGGACGTCGTGGTCATCGGCGACGCGCAGGGCGGTGTCCAGGGCACGGGTGTGCGCTCCCATGTCCTCGTGGACCTTGAAGCCGGACGCCCCGCCCTCGGCCAGCGCCTCGACCAGCGGGGCCGGGTCGGAGGACGAACCGCGGGCCAGGAAGCCGATGTTGACGGGCCAGGCGTCGAAGGCGTTGAAGGCGTGCTTCAGCGCCCAGGGCGAGTTGACGCCGACGCCCCACACCGGGCCGAACTCCTGGCCGATGACGGTGGTGACGCCGGAGGCGAGCGAGGCTTCCATGATGCGCGGCGACAGCAGGTGTACGTGGGTGTCGACGGCTCCCGCGGTCGCGATCAGCCCCTCGCCGGAGACGATCGACGTGCCGGTGCCGACGACGACGTCCACGCCGTCGAGCGTGTCCGGGTTACCGGCACGTCCGATGGCGTGGATACGGCCTTCGCGGATGCCGATGGAGACCTTGCGGATGCCCTGCACGGCGTCGATGACGACGACGTTGCTGATCACGACGTCACACGTCTCGCGTACGGCCGCGGCCTTGAGGTGGAGCCCGTCGCGGGCGGTCTTGCCGAAGCCGGCCAGGAACTCGTCGCCGGGCTTCTGCGCGTCGGACTCGACGCGGACGACGAGTCCGGAGTCCCCGAGCACGACCCGGTCGCCGGCGCGGGGGCCGTGCACGGATGCGTATTCATAGGGGTCCATCAGTTCTCCTCCGCTCCGAGATAGCCGCAGGCCGCCGCCCGCCGCAGCGCCTCCGCCTTCGCGCCGGGGGCATCCAGCGGGCCGTCGACCAGGCCGGCGAAGCCGATGGCGATCCGGTCGCCGCCGATGGGCAGCACGCCGACCTCCGCCTGGCCGCCGGGTTCGAAGCGGACCGAGGAGCCGGCCGGCACGGCGAGCCGCATGCCGTAGGCCGCGGCCCGGTCGAAGCGGAGCCGCGGATTGGCCTCGAAGAAGTGGAAGTGCGAGGTGACGCTGACGGGCACGATGGCGGTGTTGTGCACGGTCAGCGTGAGCGCCGGCCCGGGCTCGTCGTACCCGGGTCCCGGCAGCAGCGCGCCCGGCGCGCCCGCCCCCGGTGCGCCGCCGCCGATCGGGTCGGTGACGACGGCGAGCCGCGACCCGTCGTCGAAGACGGCCTCGACGTGCACTTCGGTGACGACATCGGCGACGCCCGGGAGCACGTCATCGGGGCCGAGCACGGCGCGCGCCGCCTCGATGGCCTGGGCGAGGCGCTGTCCGTCGCGGGCCGCCTCGCAGACGGTGTCCGCGATGAGCGCGGTCGCCTCCGGGACATTGAGCCGCAGTCCGCGCGCCCGTCGCGCCCTCGCCAGCTCGGCGGCGCCGAACAGCAGCAGCCGGTCGCGTTCGCTCGGGGTCAGTCGCACGTCATCGCACCTCCTCGTTTGAGCATCACTCTAATGAGAACCCTCCTTTGAGCGGAAGCATCGGAATCACATATTGGCTTCAGGAGAGAGATGACCCACATTGAGCAGCACTCAATTAGAGCGATACTCAAATAATCGAACGTCCAGGGAAGCCTCATGCCGATCGAACAGCGCGAAGTCGAGACCGTGCCCGCCCTCTGGCCGACCTGGGGACTTTCCATGGTCGCGCGGGCCTGAGCGGCCCGATTCGCCTTCATCACACCGCAAGGCGTGCGGCGGGCCCCACTGGTGCCGCATCGGATGGCACCCCATGCCACGACGCCATCGGCGTGGGCGCGGTGGTGGGCCTCGGCGCCGTGTCCACCTCGCTGTACGAGGGCCCCTGCTCGCGCAGACCGGCAGCCTGGACCGCGGCTTCGTCCTGTCGGGCCTGGTGGGCGGAGCCGTGTACGCGGCACCGACGGGCCCCGTCGGTGCCGGCCCGCGATCGCTGCGCCGGTGCCGGAGAGTGCGCGGGCCTGTGAACCGTCCCCGGCCCGTGAAGAAGCGAGGAAGCCCGCCCCGCCCCCGGGACGGGCTTCCTCTTCGCCGGACGTGCTCAGCCCACCGGGTGCGTCCAGCCGTGGACGTCCTCCGCCTTGCCTGTCTGGATGTCCAGCAGCGCCTTGCGCAACTTCAGCGTGACCTCGCCCGGCCGGCCGCCGGACTGCGTCCATTCGCCGCTCGCGCTCTTGACACGGCCGACCGGGGTGATGACCGCGGCCGTACCGCAGGCGAAGACCTCGGTGAGCGTGCCGTTCTCACTGTCGGCCTTCCACTGGTCGATGGAGACCCTGCCCTCCTCGGACTTGTAGCCGAGGTCCTCGGCCAGCTGAAGGAGCGAGTCACGGGTGATGCCGGCGAGCAGCGAGCCGGTGAGCTCGGGCGTGATGATCGTGTCCCCGTACACGAAGTACAGGTTCATGCCGCCCAGTTCCTCGACCCACTTGTGCTCCACCGCGTCGAGGTAGGCGACCTGGTCACAGCCCTTCGCGGCCGCCTCGGCCTGGGCGAGCAGGGACGCGGCGTAGTTGCCGCCGGTCTTGGCGTCCCCCATGCCGCCGGGGACGGCGCGTACGCGGTCCTCGGACAGCCAGATGGAGACCGGCTTGACGCCGCCGGGGAAGTAGGCGCCCGCGGGCGACGCGATGACGATGAAGAGGTACTCGTTGGCGGGGCGCACGCCCAGGCCGACCTCGGTGGCGATCATGAACGGGCGCAGGTAGAGCGACTCCTCGCCCCCGTGCGCGGGCACCCATGCCTTGTCCTGCTGGACCAAGGCGTCACAGGCGGCGAGGAAGGTCTCGACGGGCAGCTCGGGCATGGCCAGGCGGCGGGCGGACGCCTGGAAGCGCCTGGCGTTGGCCTCGGGGCGGAAGGTGGCTACGGAGCCGTCGGGACGGCGGTAGGCCTTGAGCCCCTCGAAGATCTCCTGCGCGTAGTGCAGGGTCATGTTGGCGGGGTCGATCGACAGCGGCGCGTACGGGACGAGCTGGGCGTCGTGCCAACCGCGTCCTTCGGTCCACTTGATCGTCACCATGTGATCGGTGAAGTGGCGGCCGAATCCGGGGTTGACCAGGATCGCCTCGCGCTCCGCGTCGGACAGCGGGTGCGAGGAGGGCTTGAGCTCGATCGAGGGCGTCGTCATGAGTGCAGTGTCCTTCACCGGTTGTTGTGACGGACCGCGCGCACGCCGCTGCTGATGCTTGGACGTCCGAGTTCTCCCGCGTGTCACGGCCCACGGACGATTATCGCCCGTGGGAAACCGTGCAGGGAACGGGGTGAGTACGGCCCTGGATGGATGGTGGCACCCTCGGGCCGCACAGGAGAAGCCGCCGGGTGCGTATGCGACCCGGCGGCTGTGGTGGTACCGGCAGGTCAGCTCGCTACTCGTACCGCGAGCGCGTCGCCGACCTGGTCCGTCGTACGGAAGGTGCTGCCGTCCCTCTCCGCGAGGTCGGCGGACACGGTCTCCTCGATGCGCACGGCCTCCGCCTCGAAGCCGAGGTGACGCAGCAGGAGGGCGACGGAGAGGATGGTGGCCGTCGGGTCGGCCTTGCCGGTGCCCGCGATGTCGGGCGCCGAGCCGTGGACGGGCTCGAACATCGACGGGAACGCGCCCGTCGGGTTGATGTTGCCGGACGCGGCCAGGCCGATACCGCCGGTCACGGCGGCGGCGAGGTCGGTCAGGATGTCACCGAAAAGGTTGTCGGTGACGATGACGTCGAAGCGCTCCGGCTGGGTGACGAAGAAGATCGTCGCGGCGTCGACGTGCAGGTAGTCGGTAGTGACCTCGGGGTACTCCTGGCCGACCTTGTCGAAGATGTTCTTCCACATGTGGCCGGCGTAGACGAGGACGTTGTTCTTGTGGACCAGCGTCAGCTTCTTGCGGGGGCGGGCATTGGCCCGCTCGTACGCGTCGCGGACGACGCGCTCCACGCCGAACGCGGTGTTGAGACTGACCTCGGTGGCGACCTCGTGCTCCGTACCCGTACGCAGCGAGCCGCCGTTGCCCGTGTACGGGCCCTCGGTGCCCTCGCGGACCACGACGAAGTCGATCTGGGGACGGCCGGCCAGCGGCGTCGCCGTGTTCGGGAACAGCTTCGACGGCCGCAGGTTGACATAGTGGTCGAAGGCGAACCGCAGTTTGAGCAGCAGCCCGCGCTCCAGCACTCCGGACGGCACCGACGGGTCGCCGATGGCGCCGAGCAGGATCGCGTCGTGGTTCTTGAGGGAGTCGAGCTCCGCGTCCGGGAGGGTCTCCCCGGTGCGGTGCCAGCGCTGGGCGCCGAGGTCGTACTCCTTGGTCTCCAGCTTCACATCCTGCGGGAGGACGGCGGCAAGGACCTTCAGACCCTGGGCCACGACCTCCTGGCCGATGCCGTCACCGGGGATCACTGCGAGATTGATGCTGCGAGACATGTCGGCACCCTACTCCGCGTCCCATTCAATGACACACGATGTCCATCATATGGACCTACGCCGGGCGGGACCCGTGAGGAACAGGGACGGGCCGGGGGCGGGTCAGTGGCCGGTCTCGCCGCCGTTGTCCCTGCGGTCGAGGGCTCGCTGCAGGGCGGCGGCGGCGTTCTTGCGGTCGGACTCGCTCGTACGGGAGGAACGGCGGACTCGACGGACGGTCTCAGCGGGCATGGTGATCGACTCCTTGGAGATCGCGAGAGATTTCGAAGGCGCCGGAAGGGGCGGGGAGCGGTGCGCAGGGGTTGCCTGCCTGGGGCACTGGCTCACGACCGCCATTCGCTGGATCGAGCGATACGTTCGGCTCCTACAAAGTTAGGACAGCCACGCGCCCCTGTCTCCACAATTACTCGGACTTCCTACTATCTGAGACGCGATCTTGAAGAGATCCTGGCGGGAGCACCCTGAGCTCGCGCATCAGTGCGCGTACGGCGACGGTTGCGGCCTGCTCGGGCGTGGTGACGTACCCCACGGAGCGCGTGCGGCGCCCCGGTTTGAGATCGGTGAACTCGACGGTGTCCGGTGCTCCGATCAGGGACAGCTGGGGCATCACGGCCATCCCGAAGCCGCCGGCACCATCGAGAGCACCGCTCCATCGTCCTCCGCCTCCACGGTTGCCCGGGCAGCCACTCCTGCCGCGCCCACCGCTCGCGCGTGTACGACGTGCAGTTCTCGGCCAAGTCGACCAGCGGCAGCGAGCGCGGCGCGGCATGCCCGGCCGGATGGAGCAGCGCGTACCCCTCCTCCACCAGCACGCGCACGACCAGCTCGGGCGGCACCGGAGAAGTCGTCCCGATCGTCGCGATGCCGAGGTCGGCCCGCCCGTCCGCGACCTCGTCCGCCGTGCCGCGCCCCAGTTCCCGCACGACCCGTACCTCCGGCACCAGGCCCGGGGACCGGCGCGTCAGCCGTTCCGGAGGGCCGCACCATCGGCCGGGTCGTCGCCTCCCGACTTCGGGCGGATCGCGTGGGTCGGTGCGGTGGCGCAGTACAACGCCTCCGAGCCGCCGCCCGCGCCCCGGAACCTCTTCGACATCGTCGGCAAGTCGCTGCGGCTGGAGGGCGTACTCGTGCGCAACCACACGGACCTGCAGGAGGAGTTCGAGGACTTCCTGGTGCCCCATCTGCAGAGCGGGCGCATCACCCCGGACGAGACGGTGGTGGAGGGCTTCGAACGGATCGTGGACGCGTTCGTGGTGACGCTGCGCGGCGAGAACGTGGGCAAGATGCCGGTGACCCGCGCCGACTGAACAGGGCGTCCTTTGTGGCACATCCGAAAGGACGCGCGCTACAGCACGTCTCCGTCGCGCCAGTCGAAGAGCAGCGCGCCGGCCGCCGGGTCCGGGAGCGGGCGGTGTGCCGCTTGGCGGAGATACGTCGAGTCCTCCTCGTCCGGGAGGTGCACCGCGCCGTCCGGGCTCAGGGCCTCGACGCGTCCGCGCCACAGCTGCCAGCCACGGACGCGGTACAGCTCGGCGCCGTCGTCGGAAGCGGACAGGCCGCCGAGGTCGTACGCCCCGTCGATGACCGGCTCCAGCGCCGCCATCACCCGGCCGCCCAGGCCCTGGCGGCGGCGGTCGGCGCGGACGCCGACCGCCTCGATGTATCCGACACGGTACGAGCGGCCGCCGTGCAGTACCCGGCGCATGATGACGCTGCCGTGGGCGGCCAGTCCCTTCCGGTCCCGTACGAAGGCGTGGATGCCGCCCAGGCCATGGGCCCAGTCCTCGTCCCCGAAGTCGCCCTCGAAGACGGTGACGAGCAGGGACCGGATCCCGGCGAGGGCGGTATCGGACAGCTGACAGGTGTGGGCCGTGGTCAGCAGGTCCGTCGCGTGGTCCGTCATGGCGCCACCCTGGCAGGCGCGTCCCGTACCAGGCACCCGGACCGCGGCCGAGGACACACCCGGTGTCGGAAAACCGCCCCCGAAAGGAGAGTTGGAGCCGTGGACGGCCTCTGCGCCCTCGAGCCCGTTTCGCGGACCGTCTCGCCGGTGTCCCTGCCGTGCCCGCCGCGACGCTCCCGTTCCTGGGTGTCTTCGGCGGGCCGGCCGGACGGGCTCAGCGGCGGCGGTCTACAGCCTGCCGCCACTGAGGCGGGACAGCGGGCCGCGCTGCCGCAGTCCCGCCCGGCGGCCGAGGGCGTAGGAACCGGCCACGGCGGCGGTCGCGACGCCCGTCCCGGCGCCGGCCAGAACGGCCTTGCGGGCCTTGGCCAGCGCCCAGACGAGGGCCGCCTTCCCCGCGATGTGACCTGCCGCCTGGCCGGCCGCGGCGCTGACGGCCCGCCCGCCCGTGCCGAGGGCGGACGTGAGCTTCTCGGTTGTCGCCCCGGCGGCACCGCGCACGGACTCCGCCGTCGTACGTCCGGCATCCTCCGCCGAACGTGCGGTCTCGGCTGTCGTACGCCCGGCCTCCGCCGTCCCGTTGGCCGCGCTGCGGGCCGCTCCCTGTGTCCGCTTGCTCGTCGTCGTACGTTCTTGGGTCGTCTTCTTCTTGGCCTCAGTCATGGAGTCCGGGTATCCGGCCAACGTCACGGCAAACAGCGCCGCTGTTCCTGAGCGCGCAAGTTCCCGCCGGACGTGCGCCGTTCGAAGTGATTTCGGCGCGAGGCACACCGGCGTCAAGGTCCGGACGGCGGGTCCGGCGCCGCTGTCGGCCTCACGCCGACCGCATCGCAGGGGCGGTCAGGACCTTGTGGCCCGTTCGAGCTGCTGCGCCACCCGCCCGACCCATTGCGTGAACTCGTCGCGATGATGCACCTCGCCTCCGCACAACGCGGCCACCTGCGCATCCGTGATCCGGTTCGGTCCTGCCATCTCCAGCAGCCGGTGCAGCTCCCGCGTCACCAGGGCGAGCCGCTGCGCATCGGGATGCTCGATCGCGTCGACCCCGTGGCCGGGGCCGAGAGTCGTGGAACCAGGCATCTTGTCCTCCTCGGCACGACCCCCCTCCCCAGCAGCGTAAGCCCGCCGAACGTGAGCCGCCCCCGGCCGGTAGGGGGACCGGCAGGGGGCGGGGTTCACGGAACGGGCACGGGACCTGGCAGGCGTCAGCCCATGTGCGGGTAGGTGTAGTCCGTCGGCGCGACCAACGTCTCCTTGATCGCGCGGGTCAGCGTCCAGCGCATCAGGTTCTGCGGGGCGCCTGCCTTGTCGTTCGTACCGGACGCGCGGCCGCCGCCGAAGGGCTGCTGGCCGACCACGGCGCCGGTCGACTTGTCGTTGATGTAGAAGTTGCCCGCGGCATACCGCAGCTTCTCCATCGTGCGGGCCGCCGCGGCGCGGTCGTTGGCGATGACCGCGCCCGTCAGGGCGTAGGCGGACACCGACTCCATCTGCTCCAGCATGGCGTCGTAGTCCTCGTCCTCGTACACGTGCACCGCGAGGAACGGGCCGAAGTACTCGGTGGTGAAGACCTCGTTGCCCGGGTCCGAGCACTCGACGACCGTCGGGCGCACGAAGTAGCCGACCGAGTCGTCATAGCTGCCGCCCGCGACGATCGTGCAGGTCGGGTCCTCCTTCGCCCGGTCGATCGCGGCCTTGTTCTTCGCGAAGGCGCGCTCGTCGATCACGGCGCCGATGAAGTTCGTCAGGTCGGTGACATCACCCATCCTGATGCCGTCGACCTCGGCGGCGAACTCCTCCTTGAAGCCCGAGTTCCAGATGGACGCGGGGATGTACGCACGCGAGGAGGCGGAGCACTTCTGGCCCTGGAACTCGAAGGAGCCGCGGGTCAGCGCGGTCTTCAGAACGGCGCGGTCGGCGCTCGGGTGGGCGACGACGAAGTCCTTGCCGCCCGTCTCGCCGACGATGCGCGGGTAGGAGCGGTACTTCTCGATGTTGTTGCCGACCGTCTTCCACAGGTGCTGGAAGGTCTTGGTCGAGCCGGTGAAGTGGATACCGGCCAGGTCGGGGTGGTTCAGCGCCACCTCGGAGACCGCGATGCCGTCGCCCGTCACCAGGTTGATGACGCCCTTGGGCAGGCCCGCCTCCTCCAGGAGCTGCATCAGCAGCACGGCGGCGTGGGTCTGCGTCGGGGACGGCTTCCAGACCACCACGTTGCCCATGAGGGCGGGGGCTGTGGGCAGGTTGCCGGCGATGGCGGTGAAGTTGAAGGGGGTGATCGCGTAGACGAAGCCCTCGAGCGGGCGGTGGTCCAGCCGGTTCCACACACCCGGCGAGTTGGCCGGCGGCTGCTCGGCGAGCAGGTCACGCGCGTACTTGACGTTGAAGCGCCAGAAGTCGACGAGCTCGCACGGGGTGTCGATCTCGGCCTGCTGCGCGGTCTTGGACTGGCCGAGCATGGTCGAGGCGGCCAGCGTCTCGCGCCAGGGGCCGGCCAGCAGTTCGGCGGCACGCAGAATGATCGCGGCGCGGTCGTCGAAGGACATCGCACGCCACGCGGGCGCGGCGGCCAGGGCGGCGTCGATCGCGTCCTGCGCATCCTGCTGGGTCGCGGCGGCGAAGGTGCCGATCACGGCCTTGTGGTTGTGCGGCTGGACCACGTCGACACGCTCGCCGCCGCCCATCCGCTTGACGCCGCCGATCGTCATCGGCAGCTCGATCGGGTTCTCGGCCAGCTCCTTGAGCTTGGCCTCGAGGCGAATGCGCTCCGCCGAACCGGGGGCGTAGCCGTGCACCGGCTCGTTGACGGGAGCGGGGACCTGGGTCACAGCGTCCATGAGTTACCTCTTCCGAGTGAATCCCTGACTTCAGCCGAGAGGAACTGAAGCGGTGGCTTACGTTGAGCGGCGGTCAGGGCTTGACCGTCACGAGCTTGCTTCGGCGGGTGGGTGAGAAGCCCCCATGGGGCGGAGTCACGAGTTCCGTAGCTCCTTCTTCGACGACGAAACGGAACGGGTCCGGCTCGGCCGGCCGAAGAGCTGTGGCTGTCGTCATCCAGGATGCGCCCGAACGCCTGGATGACGACAGCCGTCGCTCAGCCCTTGGTGATCATCGAGCGGACGAAGAACAGCAGGTTGGCCGGCTTCTCCGCGAGGCGGCGCATGAAGTAGCCGTACCAGTCGGTGCCGTACGCGGTGTAGACACGCATCCGGTGTCCTTCGGCGGCGAGCCGGATGTGCTCGTCACCGCGGATCCCGTACAGCATCTGGAACTCGTACTCGTCGAGCTTGCGCCCGGCGCTGCGGGCCAGCTCCTGGGTGATGGCGATCAGGCGGGGATCGTGGGACCCGATCATCGGGTACCCCTCACCCTCCAGCAGGATCCTCAGAACGCGGACGTACGCCTTGTCGATCTCGCCCTTGTCCTGGTACGCGACCGAGGCGGGCTCCTTGTACGCGCCCTTCACGATGCGGACCCGGCTGCCGCTCGCGGCGAGACGGCGCGCGTCGTCCTCGGTGCGGAACAGGTACGCCTGGATGACGCAGCCGGTCTGCGGGAAGTCCTTCCGCAGCTCCTCGTGGATGGCGAACATCGAGTCGAGGGTGGTGTGGTCCTCGGCGTCCAGGGTGACCGTGGTACCGATCGCGGCCGCGGCCTCGACGACCGGGCGGACATTGGCGAGCGCCAGCTCGTGTCCGCCCTCCAGACACTGGCCGAACATCGACAGCTTGACGGACATCTCGGCCCTGGTACCGAAACCGAGGCCCTTCAGGTGCTCGATCAGTTCGAGGTAGGCGTCGCGCGCGGCGGCGGCCTGCTCACGGGTGGTGATGTCCTCGCCGACCACGTCCAGCGTGACCTCGAGCCCCTTGCCGATCGTCTCCTTGACGATCGGGACAACCTGCTCGACCGTCTCACCGGCGATGAACCGGGCGACGACCTGCTTGGTCCCCGGGGCGACCGACACGAAGCGTCGCATCTTGTCGCTGCGCGACGCGGCGAGGATCACGGGACCCAGCACGGGGCACCTCCACGGAGCAGGTTGAAGGAGGCCGAATCCGAACGAACCGGGAACGGCACGAAGAACCACCGTGAAACCTAAGGATCGCTCCGATCCTCTGCCATCGACAGCTGTCACGCATCGCCGGTCCGGATCTCAGACATTTGTCTGAAGGCGGTGCGAGAATGTGCCCGTGAAGGGCGACTACCAAGAACTCGTCGATGAGATCTCGGCGCTGCTGGCTGTCCCGGCGACGCTGGAGAACCGCGACTTCGGCCTGATCGCCTTCGGCGCGCACGACAGCGAGGACGACACGGCGATGGACCCCGTGCGGACCCGCTCGATCCTCACCCGGAAGTCCACTCCGGCGGTGCGCGCCTGGTTCGAGGGGTACGGCATCACACGGGCCACAGGACCGGTCCGCATCCCCGCCGCCCCGGACGCGGGCGTCTTCCGGGATCGCATCTGCCTGCCCGTACGGCACCGGGGCATCGTGCTCGGGTACGTGTGGCTGCTCGACACCGTCCCCGGGCCGACCACCGGGCAGCTGGCCGCGGCGATGGAGGTCACGGAGCGCATCGGCACCCTGCTCGCGGACGAGGAGCGGGCGGGCGCGGACCTGTCCCGGGAGTTCCGTGCGGTGCTGGTGGCCGAGCGGGGATGGCCGTACGACATGGCGGTGGCGGCGCTGCGTACGGCGCTGGGCCCGGACGCGGACGGGTTGCACACGGTGGTGTGCGTGACACCCTGGCCCGCGGGCGACGCCCCGTCGGCGCGCTCGCTGCCCGGCACGTCGGCACTGTGCACGGTGCCGCTGCCGGCGGACTCCGTCATCGGGGGCACTCATGCCATGGCTGCGCTGATCCGGCTGCGCTCGGCGGATGCGCAGGCGTCGGCCCTGACGGCGGCGGCCCGGCTGCGGGAGGTGGCGACGGGCGGGCCGGTGACGGCAGGGATCGCCGTGCCGCGCCGCGGGCTCGCCGAGCTCGACACCGGCTGGCGGGAGGCGAGGTCCGCCGCCCGCGCGGCCCAGGCCGAACCCGAACTGGGCCCTGTCGCCCGCTGGTCGGAGCTCGGTCCGTACCGGATGCTGACGGCCCTGCCCGAAGGCGCCTCCCAGGACCCGGCCGTACAGGAGCTGCTCGCGCCTTCCCACGCCGAACTGGCCCGCACCGCGGAGGTGTTCCTCGACTGCGCGGGCCAGGCGGGCCGCACGGCGGCGGCACTCGGCATCCACCGCCAGACGCTCTACTACCGCCTCTCGCGGGTCGAGCAGCTCACGGGGCTGGATCTCGACGACGGCGAGCACCGGCTGCTGCTGCACATGGCGCTCAAGAGCGCGCGGCTATGACGACCGGGTGGCGGCGTTCATCAGGCGTCGTAGCCCTTCCGTCAGCTGGTCGGCCCGAGGGGCCGTCTCGGGGTCGAACATCCACTGCGCGATCAGGCCCGTCATGAGCGTCATGTAGAGCATTCCGAGCGTGTCGACCTCCTCGTCGCTGACGTCGGACTCCTCACCGCCCATGAACATCGGGAGGATGCCGCGCGCTCCCTCGCGCTGGGCTTTCGCCAAGTGGTCGCGCACTGCCGGCAGTTGGTCACCCATGACCACGATCTCCATGCTGAGCCGCCACATCGAGTCGGGCCCCTGCATGGTGGCGATGATGTTCGACCAGACCTCCTGGAAACGCTCCAGCGAACCCGGCTCCGTCCTGCTCGGCGCCTGCTCGGGGGCGTCGAAGTCGTCCGAGACCCCCTCCACCAGGGCGACGTACGCCTGCGCGAGCAGCTCGTCCTTCGAACCGTAGTGGTACCCGATCGACGCCAGGTTCGTCCCCGACGCCTTGACGATGTCGCGCGCCGTGGTGCGCACGAACCCCTTTTCCAGCAGGCAGCGCTTAGCGCCCTCGAGCAGATCCTCGCGATGTCCCATGTCGGCAGCCTACCCGCAGCCATACAGCCGTCCCATACGCACGTATTAAACGCCCGTACTAGACGGACGTTTAATACACCCGTACATTGCTGCTCATGACGAACTCCACTGCACGCAGCGCCGATTCGCGCGCCGGACGCAAGGAATGGACCGCCTTCGTCGTCCTCCTGCTGCCGCTCCTCCTGGTCTCGATGGACGTCTCCGTCCTCTACTTCGCCATCCCGGCCATCAGCCGCGAGCTCGACCCGAGCAGCACGCAGCAGCTGTGGATCTTCGACATCTACGCCTTCGCCCTCGCCGGGCTCCTCATCACCATGGGTTCGCTCGGCGACCGCATCGGCCGGCGCCGGCTCCTGCTCATGGGAGCCACCGCCTTCGGGATGGCCTCGATCGGAGCGGCGTACGCACAGAGCGCCGAAATGCTCATCGCCGCACGGGCGTTGCTCGGCGTCGGGGGCGCCACGCTGATGCCCTCGACCCTGGCTCTGGTACGCAGCATGTTCCAGGACGACAAGCAGCGCGGCCAGGCCATCGGCATCTGGTCCGGGGCCATGGCCGGCGGGGTCGCACTCGGCTCGGTGATGAGCGGCCTGATGCTGGGTCACTTCTGGTGGGGCTCGGTCTTCCTCGTCAACGTGCCCGCGATGCTGCTTCTGCTGGTCCTGGTGCCCGTGCTGGTACCGGAGTTCAAGGACCCCTCCCCCGGCCGCTTCGACCTGCTGAGCGTTCCGCTGTCGATGGGCGCCGTGCTGCCCGTCGTCTACGGGCTCAAGGAGATCGCCGCCGAGGGCTACAGCCCGGCCATGGCCCTGTGCATCACGAGCGGCCTCGCTGTCGGCTTCGTCTTCGTACGGCGTCAGCGCGGCCGTGCCGACGCCATGATCAGCCGGGAGCTGTTCACGGGACGCGGCTTCGGCTCGGGGATCGTCCTCAACACTGTCGCCATGTTCGCCATGATGGGTTCGGCGTACTTCACGACCCAGTATCTGCAGTCGGTGCTCGGCATGGGTTCCATGGAGGCCGCGCTGTGGAGCCTGGCTCCGTCCCTCGCGGTGGGCGTCGCCGCCCCGACCGCGGGTGTCGTCGCCCAGCGGGTCAGCCGCGACTACGTCATCGCCGCGGGCTTTCTCGTCGCCGCCGCCGGATTCGCGATCCTGCTGCTCGCCAGCACCGACTCACTGTGGATCCTGCTGGCCGGCGCGGCTGTCATCGGATGCGGCATCGTCACCGTCATGGCTCTGGTCTCCGACATGGCGCTGGGTGCGGCCCCCGCCGAGAAGGCCGGTTCGGCGGCCTCACTGCTGGAGACCGGCCAGGAGTTCGGCGGCGCGCTGGGCATGGCGCTCCTGGGAAGCCTCGGCACCGCCGTCTACCGCGACGACATCGCGGACTTCGCCCCCGCGGGTCTGCCGGCCGACGCCCTGGACACCGTCCGCGAGACGCTCGGTGGCGCGACCGTGGTCGCCGGGCAGCTGCCGGGGAAGTCCGGGGAGGCCGTACTTGAGGTGGCGCGCGAGGCCTTCGTCCACGGGATGCAGATCGCCGCGGCAGGGGGTGCGGTGGTACTGGTCGCGGCCGCGGTGCTCGCCGCCGTACTCCTGCGTACGACGGCCTGCTGCCAGGCCGTGGCGCCCGCCCCTCAGCAGGCCACCGACGAGCCGGTCACGGAAGTCCTGCCGGCCGGCTGAGATGCGTACACACCGAAGGGCCCGGTCTCCCGGGCCCTTCGGTGTTGCTCTCCGTGCGTGGAACGGAGTCAGGCGACCAGGTTCACCGAACGGGCCGACGCCGCGCCGATCTCGTCCGCGATCTCCGTCAGCACCGCCGGCGGAACCGTGTCGTCGACGGTGAGGACGACCAGCGCCTCGCCGCCCTCCTCCGCGCGCGAGACCTGCATGCCCGCGATGTTCAGACCGGCCTCGCCGAGGATCCGGCCGACCGTACCGACCACACCGGGACGGTCGTCGTAGCGCAGCACGACCATGTGGTCGGCGAGCGCCAGGTCGATGTCGTGGTCGCCGACCGCGACGATCTTCTGGAGGTGCTTGGGACCGGCCAGCGTGCCGGAGACCGCGACCTCCTCGCCGCCCGAGAGCGTGCCGCGCACGGTGACGACATTGCGGTGGTCCGGGGACTCCGAGCTGGTCGTCAGGCGGACCTCGACGCCGCGCTCCTGCGCGAACAGCGGGGCGTTCACGTAACTCACGGTCTCGTCGACGACATCCTCGAACACGCCCTTGAGCGCGGACAGTTCGAGCACCTTGACGTCGTGCTGGGTGATCTCGCCGTACACCTCGACATCGAGGCGGACCGCTACCTCGCCGGCCAGCGCGGTGAAGATCCGGCCGAGCTTCTCGGCGAGCGGCAGACCCGGGCGCACGTCCTCGGCGATCACGCCGCCCTGGACGTTGACCGCGTCAGGCACGAGCTCACCGGCGAGCGCGAGACGCACCGAGCGGGCGACCGAGACACCCGCCTTCTCCTGGGCCTCGTCGGTGGAGGCGCCGAGGTGCGGGGTGCAGACGACCTGGTCCAGCTCGAACAGCGGGGAGTCCGTGCACGGCTCCTTCGCGTACACGTCCAGGCCCGCGCCGGCGACCCGGCCCTCCTTGAGCGCCGAGAACAGCGCCTCCTCGTCGACGATCCCGCCGCGAGCGGCGTTGACGATGCGGACGGTCGGCTTGACCTTGTGCAGCGCCTCCTCGCCGATCAGGCCGAGCGTCTCGGGGGTCTTGGGCAGGTGGACGGTGATGAAGTCCGAGACCTCGAGCAGCTCATCGAGCGAGAGCAGCTTGACGCCCATCTGTGCGGCGCGCGCCGGCTGGACGTAGGGGTCGTACGCGACGATCTTCATGCCGAAGGCGGACATGCGCTGCGCGACCAGCACGCCGATGCGGCCGAGGCCGACGACACCGAGAATCTTCTCGCTGAGCTCGACACCGGTGTACTTGGAGCGCTTCCACTCGCCGTTCTTGAGGGCGGTGTTGGCCTGCGGGATGTTGCGCGCTGTGGCGACCAGCAGACCGCAGGCCAGCTCGGCGGCGGTGACGATGTTGGACGTCGGTGCGTTGACGACCATGACGCCGGCCTTGGTGGCGGCGGAGACGTCCACGTTGTCCAGGCCGACACCGGCGCGGGCGACGACCCGGAGCTTCCTGGCCGCCGCGATGGCCTCCGCGTCGACCTTGGTGGCCGAGCGGACCAGAATCGCGTCGACATCGGCGATGGCGGGGATCAGCTCGGCACGGTCGGCGCCGTTGCAGTGCCGGATCTCGAAGTCCGGGCCCAGGGCGTCGACGGTGGCGGGCGACAGCTCTTCAGCGATCAGTACGACGGGTTTCGAGCTCACGTGGGTCCTCACAAGTCCAGTGCGGACGGCCGTCCCGACGGCCGCAGGCGGTGGAGGGGCTAGCCGCGTGGAAGACGCACGACACTGTGGGCCTGACGCGTATGTATCGATGAGTGTAGTGGGGCCGCGAGGCGCGTCTTGCGCCTCGTTGGAAGGATCACTCGTCCGTGGCTGGACAGAGTGGAGAAGCGGTCGCCGTCGGCCGGGGCAGGGCGGGGAACGCCCCGGTGAGGGGGCCGGATGCGGCCCCCTCACCTGCACGGCTCACGCCTCGTCGTTGTCGACCCAGCTCATGAGCTTGCGCAGCTCCTTGCCGGTGGTCTCCAGCAGGTGGTTCTCGTCCTGCTTCTTGTACTCGTTGTACTTCTTCAGACCGCCGTGGTACTCGTCCATCCAGTTCTTGGCGAAGGTGCCGTCCTGGATCTCGGCGAGGACCTTCTTCATCTCGGCCTTGGTCTGGTCGGTGATGATGCGGGGGCCGGTGATGTAGTCGCCCCACTCCGCGGTCTCGGAGACCGACCAGCGCATCTTCTCCAGGCCGCCCTCGTACATGAGGTCCACGATCAGCTTCAGCTCGTGGAGGCACTCGAAGTACGCGATCTCCGGCTGGTAGCCGGCCTCGGTCAGGGTCTCGAAGCCCGCCTTGACCAGCGCGGAGGCACCACCGCACAGGACGGCCTGCTCGCCGAAGAGGTCCGTCTCGGTCTCTTCGGTGAAGGTCGTCTTGATGACGCCGGCGCGGGTGCCGCCGATGGCCTTGGCGTACGAGAGCGCCAGGCCGAACGCGTTGCCGGAGGCGTCCTGCTCGACGGCGGCGATCGCCGGGACGCCGCGGCCCTCTTCGTACTGGCGGCGGACCAGGTGGCCCGGGCCCTTCGGAGCGACGAGGGCGACGTCCACACCGGCCGGGACCTTGATGAAGCCGAAGCGGATGTTGAAACCGTGGGCGAAGAACAGCGCGTCGCCGTCCTTCAGGTTGTCCTTGATCGACTCCTCGTAGACCTGGGCCTGGATCGGGTCCGGGATGAGGATCATGATGACGTCGGCCTCTGCGGCGGCCTCGGCCGGAGTCACCACCCGCAGGCCCTGCTCCTCGGCCTTGGCCTTGGACTTCGAGCCCTCGTGCAGACCGACACGGACGTCGACACCCGAGTCACGCAGCGACAGCGCGTGGGCGTGGCCCTGGCTGCCGTAGCCGATGACCGCGACCTTGCGGTTCTGGATGATGGACAGGTCGGCATCGTCGTCGTAGAACAGCTCGGCCACTGGGATATCTCCTTGGAGTGCTGGTGTTACGTCCCACCGTACGGCGGGGAGGGATGTGGACGTTTGTGGGTCTCGCCAGGCGGAACGGCGGTCCGCTAGGCGGATCGGTCCAGGGCACGCAGGGAGCGGTCCGTGATGGAGCGGGCGCCGCGCCCTATGGCGATGGTGCCGGACTGGACGAGCTCCTTGATGCCGAACTGCTCCAGCATCTTGAGCATCGCCTCCAGCTTGTCACTCGAACCGGTGGCCTCGATCGTGACGGCCTCGGGCGAGACATCCACCGTCTTGGCGCGGAAGAGCTGGACGATCTCGACGATCTGGGAGCGGGTCTCGTTGTCGGCGCGGACCTTCACCAGCACGAGTTCGCGCTGGATCGCGCCGCCGGGCTCGAGTTCGACGATCTTCAGAACGTTGACGAGCTTGTTGAGCTGCTTGGTCACCTGCTCGAGCGGCAGGTCCTCGACGTTGACCACGATCGTGATGCGGGAGATGTCGGGGTGCTCGGTGACACCGACGGCGAGCGAGTCGATGTTGAAGCCGCGGCGGGAGAACAGCGCGGCGATCCGGGCGAGGATGCCGGGGGTGTTCTCCACCAGGACGGAGAGCGTGTGCTTGGACATGTGCGTCGTACCTCTTCCTACGGCTCTCAGTCGTCTTCGTTGTCGCCGAAGTCGGGGCGGACGCCCCGGGCGGCCATGACCTCGTCGTTGGAGGTGCCTGCGGCGACCATCGGCCAGACCATGGCGTCCTCGTGGACGATGAAGTCGACCACCACGGGCCGGTCGTTGATCGCGTTGGCCTCGGCGATGACCTTGTCCAGGTCGGCCGGGTCCTCGCAGCGCAGGGCGGCGCAGCCCATGGCCTCGGACAGCTTCACGAAGTCCGGGACGCGGGTGCCCTTGCGGGGGCCCTGGCTCGCGCCGAGCTGGGAGCCGGCGGTGTGGTGGCCGGTTTCGTCGGAGTGCAGGACGGTGCTCGAGTAGCGCTCGTTGTAGAACAGCGTCTGCCACTGGCGGACCATGCCGAGCGCACCGTTGTTGATGATCGCGACCTTGATCGGGATGTTGTTCAGGGCGCAGGTGGTGAGTTCCTGATTGGTCATCTGGAAGCAGCCGTCGCCGTCGATCGCCCAGACCGTGCGGTTCGGCGCTCCGGCCTTGGCGCCCATGGCGGCCGGGACCGCGTAGCCCATCGTTCCCGCGCCGCCCGAGTTCAGCCAGGTGGCCGGCTTCTCGTAGTTGATGAAGTGGGCGGCCCACATCTGGTGCTGGCCGACGCCCGCGGCGTAGATGGTGTCCTCGGGGGCGAGTTCACCGATGCGCTGGATGACCTGCTGGGGCGAGAGGCTGCCGTCGGCCGGCCTCTCGTAGCCGAGCGGGTAGGTCTCGCGCCAGCGGTTGAGGTCGTTCCACCAGGCGCTGTAGTCGCCGGTGTTGCCCTCGTTGTGCTCGGCCTGGACGGCCTGGACCAGGTCGGCGATGACCTCGCGTGCATCACCGACGATCGGCACGTCCGCGGTGCGGTTCTTGCCGATCTCGGCCGGGTCGATGTCTGCGTGGACGATCTTGGCGTAGGGGGCGAAGCTGTCCAGCTTGCCGGTGACGCGGTCGTCGAATCGGGCTCCGAGGGCGACGATCAGGTCGGCCTTCTGCAGCGCGGTGACGGCGGTGACCGCTCCGTGCATGCCCGGCATTCCCACGTGCAGCGGGTGGCTGTCGGGGAAAGCGCCCAGCGCCATCAGGGTGGTGGTGACGGGGGCGCCGGTGAGCTCGGCGAGGACCTTCAGCTCGGTGGTGGCGCCGGCCTTGAGGACACCGCCGCCGACGTACAGGATCGGGCGCCTGGCCCCGGTGATCAGCTTGGCCGCCTCGCGGATCTGCTTGGCGTGCGGCTTGGTGACCGGGCGGTAGCCGGGCAGGTCCATCTGCGGCGGCCAGCTGAAGGTGGTGCGCGCCTGGAGGGCGTCCTTGGCGATGTCGACCAGGACCGGGCCCGGGCGGCCGGTCGAGGCGATGTGGAACGCCTGCGCGATGGTGCGCGGGATGTCCTCGGCCTTGGTGACCAGGAAGTTGTGCTTGGTGATCGGCATGGTGATGCCGCAGATGTCCGCCTCCTGGAAGGCGTCGGTACCGATCGCCTTGGACGCGACCTGGCCGGTGATCGCGACCAGCGGCACGGAGTCCATGTGCGCGTCGGCGATCGGGGTGACCAGATTGGTCGCGCCGGGGCCTGAGGTGGCCATGCACACGCCGACCTTGCCCGTCGCCTGGGCGTAGCCGGTGGCGGCGTGTCCGGCACCCTGCTCATGGCGGACCAGGACGTGACGGACCTTGGTCGAGTCCATCATCGGGTCGTACGCCGGGAGGATCGCGCCGCCCGGGATACCGAAGACCGTGTCGGCTCCCACTTCCTCGAGAGAGCGAATGAGGGACTGCGCGCCCGTGACGTGCTCAACGGTGGCGGATGTCTGTCCGCCGCTACGGGCCCGCGGCTGCGGATGGTGGGCCCCGGTGGCCTGCTCGGTCATCGGCATTCTCTTCTCGAAGCTGAGGGTTTTTGCGTGGTTTTGGTGGGTTCCGGTGCAACAAAAAACCCCTCGTGCCGTGAGGCAAGCGAGGGGAGCGCGTCGGGAGGGTCAGCAGAGCGTGTGAACGCCTCTGCTCAGCCGACGCGCTTTCCAAGTACGAGAATTCGGGTGCGCATGGCACTGACCCTCCCCCCGGCGCGCCATCACTGTCAAGTGGGTGGGACGCGCGTCTCATTATTTGAGCCAAAGCGGGGGGCCGGGAGAACGCCGCCGGACAGCACCGGCAGGGCCATTCCGCCTGGTACCGGGAACTCGCCACGGACCAGTGCGCGGCGCAGCCGGTACTCGTCCAGCGGCCCGGAGAACGCCATGCCCTGCCCGTGTGTGCAGCCCATCGTGCGCAGGGCGAGCACCTGTTCCGGCACGTCCACGCCGTCCGCCACGGACTGCATACCGAGGTCACGGGCGATACGCAGCAGGCCGCTGGTGATCTTGTGCAGCCTGGCCGACTCGACGACGCCCTCCACCAGTCCTCTGTCCAGTTTCAGTACGTCCACGGGCAGGCGGCGCAGCGCGTTGATCGCCGCGTAACCGCTGCCGAACCCGTCCAGGGCGATCCTGACGCCGAGCCTGCGCAGCGCGACCAGGCGCTGTTCCAGCTCGTCGAAGGAGATCCGCGGGTCACTGTCGGCCAGCTCGATGACCAGCGCGCCCGACGGCAGCTCGTGCCGGGTCAGCAGGGCTTCGATGGAGCCGAGCGGCAGGGACCTGTCGAGCAGCAGCCGGGCCGTGAGGCGCACGGAGACGGGAGCCCGGTGGCCGGTCCTGGCGCGCTCGGCGGCCTGCCCGACGGCCTCCTCGATCAGCCAGCGGCCGAGCTCGGCGGTGCGGTCGCCGTCGTCGGCGACGCGCAGGAACTCGGCCGGGGTGAACAGGATGCCCTGGGCGGAGCGCCAGCGGGCCTGGGCGGCGACGGCGGCGATCCGGCCGGTACTGAGGCTCACCACGGGCTGGTGGAGCAGCGCGAACTCTCCGTCGCGCAGGGCGCTGCGCAGCCGGGCGGCCAGCTCGGTGCGACGGACCACGTCGGCCTGCATCTGGGGTGCGTACAGCTCGACGCGGTCCTTGCCGCCGGCCTTGGCGCGGTACATCGCGAGGTCGGCGTTGCGCATGAGGTCGGTGGGGGTGATACCGGGCTCGGCGAAGGCCACCCCGATGGAGGCGGCCACACGCACTTCCCTGCCGTCGATGCGATACGGCTGGGAGAGCATCAGCCGCAGCCGGTCGGCGATCTCGTGCACCTGGCACTCGCGGGCGGCCTGGTCGCGGGTGCCGTCGCCGATGATGAGGGCCGCGAACTCGTCGCCGCCGAGACGGGCTGCGGTGTCCCCGGCCCGTACCGAGTCGGCGAGCCGGCGGGCCGCCTGGATCAGCAGCTCGTCGCCGGCCTGATGGCCCAGGCGGTCGTTGACGCCCTTGAAGCCGTCGAGGTCGATGAAGAGGACGGCGGTGCCGGGATCGCCCGCACGGCGGCCGGTCAGGGCCATCCGGACGCGCTCGGTGAACAGGGCGCGGTTGGGCAGGTCGGTGAGCGGGTCGTGCTCCGCGTTGTGCTGCAGCTGGGCCTGCAGACGCACGCGCTCGGTGACGTCCCGGCTGTTGAGGATCAGTCCGCCCTCGTGACGGCTGACGGTGGACTCCACGTTCAGCCAGTCGCCGGCTCCCGACCGGATGCGGCACTCGATACGGGTGGTGTGTTCCTGCGCCGCGGAGGCGGCCAGAAACCGGCGTACTTCATGGACGACGCGGCCGAGATCCTCGGGATGGATGAGCGAGGCCAGCTCGGAGCCGACGAGGTCCTCGGCGTCGCGCCCGTAGACACCGGCGGCCGCGGGCGAGACGTACCGCAGCACGCCGGTGGGGGCAGCGATCATGATGACGTCGCTCGATCCCTGCACCAGCGAGCGGAAGTGGTTCTCCTTCTGCGCCAGTTCATGGGTGAGGGCCATGTTGTCGAGCAGCATGATGCCCTGGCGTACGACCAGGGCGAGGACGACGGCGCAGCCGGTGAGGACGACGACGCGGTCGACGCGGCGGCCCTCGATGACGTTGTAGAGGATCCCGAGCGTGCAGACGGCCGCGGCGAGATACGGCGTGAGTGCCGCGAGCGAGCCGGCGATCGGGCGGTTCGAAGGGCGCGGCCGGGTACTGGGGGGCGGCGGCGCGGCCTCCGCCGCCCTGCGCACCCCCCAAGGGGCATAGGCGAGCAGCAGGGAGCCCGCGAACCAGCCCGCGTCGAGCAGCCCGCCCGAGTGGTAGTTCTCCTGGAGCAGCGGTGAGGTGAACACGGCGTCGCACACCACGGTCAGCGCGAGGCCCGCGATCGCGGTGTTGACCGCGGACCGGTTGCACGAGCGGCGGAAGTGCAGCGCCAGAACCATGCTGACGAGAACGATGTCAAGCAGCGGGTAGGCGAGCGCGAGCGCGGCCGGTGCCACGCTCTCACCCTGGGCGTGGGCGGTGTGCGCGAGAGCGAGACTCCAGGAGAGGGTGAGCAGCGAACCGCCGATCAGCCAGGCGTCCAGGCCCAGGCAGACCCAGCCGGCCTTGGTCACGGGGCGTTTGGCCAGAACGAGAAGTCCGACGATGGCCGGTGGCGCGAAGCAGAGGAAGAACAGATCGGCGACGGACGGGCTCGGTACCTCCCGGTCGAGCACGAACTCGTACCATCCCCAGACCGCGTTACCGGCGGAGGCCATGAGCGACGAGAGCCCGAACAGCAGCCAGGCCGGCCGGAAACGGCAGGACTCGGTGCGGGCGTACATCAAGCACGAGACGGCCGCGAGCAGGGCGGCGGCACTGAGGCCGAAGTCGCCCATGAACACCGCCAGTTCAGGCGAGCCCCAGCCCAGGGCAGCCCCTGCTCCGTAACCCACGCACAGGAGTACCAGAACGAGCTGGGCCAGCAGCCCGGTGCCGCATCCGGGGACGGTCTGCCGGGCGCCGGACGCCATGAGAGCCCCGGGCGCGCTCATGGCGCCGCCCCCTGGTGGACCGTCGGCGCCCGGCCCTTCGGTGTGTTCTCCGCGGGTCGTGCCGGATCGGGTCTGCACGCAGAAGCGCACAGGGGTCGCCGATGGCGGCTCCGCCGCGTCGGATCGCTGGTCCCTTGGCCGCGCATCGCCGTTCGCCCCCCTCTGATGTGATCGGCAGTCAGTTCGCGTCACGGCACCGCCCTCACTTCGGTGCAGCCCCCAGGTCGGGACGATACACCAATATCGTCACTCAGGGACATAGTCCCTCTACTCTGCGTGACGACCTGTGGCTATTCAGGCACGCGGTGCATCCGAGTGACTTCGAAGAGTGATCGAAGCGTTTCGATACCGACCGTCAGCCCGTCGTGAGCACCACGTTGTCCAACGGCTCCCCGGCGGTGAACCGGGTCAGCTGACTCGCCAGCAGTCGCTTCGCGCGGGGCGCGAACGCCGAGGTGGAGCCGCCCACGTGAGGACTGATCAGCACGCCGGGGGCATGCCAGAGCGGATGCCCGGCAGGCAGCGGTTCGGGGTCGGTGACGTCGAGCGCGGCGGTGATCCGGCCGCTCTCGACCTCCGCGAGCAGGGCCTTTGTGTCGACGACCGGGCCGCGGGCGACGTTCACCAGCAGTGCCCCATCCCTCATCCGCCCCAGGAACTCCGCGCTGACCAGGCCCTTCGTACGCTCGGTGAGCGGGGTGGAGAGGATCACGACGTCCGCCTTCGGCAGCAGAGCGGGCAGGTCGGCGAGTGCGCGCACTTCGCCGCGCTCCGTGGCGCGGGCGGAGCGCGCGACGCGCGCCACCCGCGCGCATTCGAAGGGCGCGAGCCGGTCCTCGATGGCCGCGCCGATGGAGCCGTATCCGACGATGAGCACCGACTTGTCGGCGAGTGCCGGATAGAAGCCGGATCGCCATTCCTCCTGGTCCTGGCCGCGCACGAAGCCGGGGACACCGCGCAGGGACGCAAGGACGAGGGCAAGGGCGAGCTCGGCGGTGGATGCCTCGTGGACGCCCTTGGCATTGCACAGGCGCACGCCGGGCGGCAGCGCGGCAAGTCCGGGCTGCACATGGTCGATTCCCGCGGTCAGAGTCTGCACGACCCGCACGGAGGTCATGGCGGCCAGGGGCCGTACCGCGGTCTCCATGGGCGTCATGTACGGGACGGCGTAGAAGACGCAGTCGGCGGGGTCGGCGGGGAAGTCCGCACCGCCGTCCCAGAAACGGTAGGTGAGAGACGACTCCGCAGGCGCGGGAAGGCCCTCGATCTCGTCGGCCGGAAGAGGGAGCCACACATCAGCAGTCATGGTCAGGAGGCTATGCGAAGGCCGGCCGGCGCCATTGGTTAGTTTTGGGGGCGGTCGACGGAGGGGTACGGGGAGTTGCAGCGCAGGACAATCGGTGCGGGAGCCCTCGACGTGGGCGCGGTGGGGCTCGGCTGTATGCCGATGAGCTGGGCCTACAGCAGTTCCCAACAGCGCGGGGACCGGTCGCTGCGCACCGTCCACGCCGCGCTAGACGCCGGCTCGACCCTGCTGGACACGGCTGACATGTACGGGCCTTTCACCAATGAGCTGTTGGTCGGCCGGGTCCTGAGGGAACGGCGCGAGGACGCTTTCGTGTCGACGAAGGTGGGGCTGCTGGTCGGTGACCAGCACGTGGTCGCCAATGGCAGGCCCGGCTATGTGAAGCGGGCGTGTGACGCCTCGTTGCGCCGGCTGCAGACCGAGGTGATCGACCTCTATCAGCTGCACCGCGCCGATCCGGAGGTCCCGGTCGAGGAGACCTGGGGCGCGATGGCGGAGCTGGTCGGAGCGGGCAAGGTACGGGCGCTGGGGATGTGCGCGGTGGGGGCGCGGGCGGCGCGGCGGCCGGGGACGCGGGCGGGGGCGCAGATGCGGGCTGTGCCCCGTCCGGGGTCGGATTCCGGCTCGGGGGCGGATCTGCACGAAGGAACGATCCGGCAGCTGGAGCGGGTGCAGCAGGTGTTCCCGGTGAGCGCGGTGCAGGCAGAACTGTCGGTGTGGTCGCCCGAGGCGTTGGGTCGGCTGCTCCCCTGGTGCGAGGCGCGCGGGGTGGGTTTCCTGGCGGCGATGCCGCTCGGCAACGGCTTCCTGACCGGCACACTCACGCCCGGACAGGGCTTCGAGCCGGACGACGTGCGGGCGCGGCATCCGCGGTTCACCGCCGAGATGATGGCGGCGAACCAACCGGTGGTGGCGGGGCTGCGGCGGGTCGCGCGGCGGCACGGGCCGACTGCCACCGCCGCGCGGGTGGCGCTGGCGTGGGTGCTCGGCCAGGGCAGGCATGTGGTGGCCGTGCCGGGGGCCAAGCGGGAGCAGTGGGCAGTCGAGAACGCGGGGGCCGCGGAGCTGGAACTGACGGCTCGCGACCTGGCGGAGATCGCGGGACTGCCGGCGGCGCAGGGGTCCTGGGACTGACGGCGGACCCCTGCCGCAGGCCATCTCCCAAGATCGGGAACCTGAACGGCCGCAGCGGTGTAAGAAGAGCAGGAAGGCAGCTCAAGCAGCCGTCGAAGGGATCACCACCGTGCACCGTCCTGCTGTGACGGCCCTCGTGGCCACCGCCGTGCTCGTCCTCGCGGCCGGGTGCTCGTCGGGCGGCGAGAGGAATCCGGCCGGGACGGCCGGGACCTCCTCCGCTCCGGCCGCCTCGCCGACCGGGGCCGGGAAGGGCACCGCGCCCAGTCCGGGCGGGCCGCCCGCCAAGGGGTCCGTGAAGGTCGTGTCCGCGCTGACCGAGGATTTGGCGTCGCCCTGGGGCGTGGCGGCGCTGCCCGGCGGCGATCTGCTGGTCGCTTCGCGCGACGAGGGGACGATCACCCGCGTCGCGGCGGACGGCGGCAGGAAGACCGTGATCGGTTCGGTGCCCGGGGTCGCACCGGGCGGCGAGGGCGGGCTGCTCGGGCTGGCCGTCTCCCCCTCGTTCGCCTCCGACCACCAGGTGTACGCGTACTTCACCACCGCCTCGGACAACCGCATCGCCCGCCTGCTGTACGACGAGCGGAAACCGGCCGGGCAGCAGCTGGGCGCGCCGGACACGGTGCTGAGGGGAATACCCAAGGGCATCGTGCACAACGGCGGGCGGATCGCGTTCGGCCCGGACAAGATGCTGTACGCGGGCACGGGTGAGACCGGAGAGACGGGGCTTGCGCAGGACAAGGATTCGCTGGGCGGAAAGATCCTGCGGATGACTCCGGACGGTCAGCCGGTGCACGGCAACCCGGAAGCCGACTCCGTCGTCTACTCGTACGGCCACCGCAATGTGCAGGGTCTGGCCTGGGACGCCGAGAAGCGGCTGTGGGCCGCGGAGTTCGGTCAGGACACCTGGGACGAGCTCAATCTGATCGAGCCGGGCAAGAACTACGGCTGGCCCGAGGTGGAGGGCAAGGGCGGCGAGGACGGGTTCGTCGACCCGGTGGCTCAGTGGAAGACGGCAGACGCGTCGCCGAGCGGTATCGCCTACGCCAAGGGGTCGATCTGGATGGCGGGGCTGGCGGGCAAGCGGCTCTGGCGTATCCCGCTCGACGGAACGGAACCCTCCGCCGAACCCCAGTCGTTCCTCGTGGAGAAGTACGGCCGTCTGCGGACGGTTCTGGCCACCGGCGGCGACAGGCTCTGGCTTGTCACGAGCGAGACGGACACCCGGGGCACACCCGAGCCGGGTGACGACAAGATCCTCCTGTTGGAGGTGAGGTAGAGGGGTGAGCGGTCTGTGTTCAACGTCCTCGAGGAATGCTTCGCACCAGCTCGCAAACACACCGATGAGGAGCGCAACCGTCTGGCGCTGACGAGAGTCGACGTGGGGGACAACGACCCCGCGCGCGGGCCCATAGACCTCGCATCGGGCAAGGTCACGGTCCGTGTCACCGGCGACCGGCCTCACGGCGGACAGGTACAGGACGGCGGGACGCGGGACGACCGGGCGACCTGACGCGTCGTCGGGATCCGTCAGGCCGCCCGGCGCCGGAATCCGTCTGGCCACGTCCCTCGGTCAGGACGCCCCTCCCCTCAGGACACCCGTTCCCTCAGGTCGCCGGCTCGCTCACCGGGTCCGGGTAGAGGCGCAGACGGTGAGCCATGGCAGCCGCCTCTCCGCGGCCCGATACGCCGAGCTTCGCAAGGATGTTGGAGACATGGACGCTCGCCGTCTTGGGCGAGATGTAGAGCTCCTCCGCAATCCGGCGGTTGGTGTGCCCGGCGGCGACCAGGCGCAGTACGTCCTGTTCTCGAGGGGTCAGACCGAGGGCCGGGCCACCGGCGGCAGGCTCGGCGGCGGCCGGGCCCGCGGGATTCTCGTCGGTGAGGGAGATACGGGCGCGCTGTGCGAGCAGAGCGATGCTCTCGGCCAGAGGGCGGGCGCGGAGCTGCTCTGCCGTGGCCAGCGCCTGGCGCAGCAGGCCGGTGGCCGTGGCGCGGTCCCGGTCGCCCGGAGCAGCCGGCTGCAGTTGGGCCTCGGCCAGGCGCATCCGCACCCGCGCCAGGTCGTACGGGCGCCCCAGTGCGGCGAAGGCATCCACGGCCTCCGCCCAGTCGGCGGGGGCGTCCTCACCGCCGGCCCGCAGCAGTTCGGCGCGTACCCAGCGGTCGTGGGCGGTCCACACCGGCACGGCGGTGACGAGGGTTCTGGCCGTCCGGCGTATCCGCTCCAGCGCGTCGGCGCGGCCAGATTCGGCGGCGGGCAGACCGCGGGTGTCGGCCTCCAGGGTGGCGGCGGCGCGCAGCAGGGGCCAGGCGTAGCGCTGGGTGCCGGGCGGGAAGCCCGCCTCGGCAACGCGCCTGAGTTCGGCGCGGGCATCGAGCACCCGCCCCTCGGCCGCGGCGATCCGCAGCGCGACCGTGGTCAGCGGCAGGCTCGCCTGGGGCATGGGGTCGTTGGCGCCGAAGTGCCCCTGGGCAGACTGCAGTTGCCCGACGGCCTTTGCCACGTCACCGCGTTCCAGCGCGAGGGCGGAAAGGCGAGTACAGGCGTAGCCGCGTGGCTTGGGGCTCTGCGCGATCTGCAGGGCGGCTTCGGCCTGCTGGACCGACTCGTCCCAGCGTCCGAGCGAGTGGCAGGACTCGGCCAGGTTGTTGCGGATCCAGGCTCCGGTGTCCAGCAGGCCGTACTTCCGGCACATTTCGATGCCCTCGGTGAGAATCTCCATGGCCTCCAGGGAACGGCCGACGCCCTCCAGTACGGACGGCAGGTTCACATGGGTGCGGCCGACGTGTGACGGCAGCCCGAGCGCGATGACCCGGTCCTTGACCTCGAACATCTCGGCGAGTCCGCCCTCGACGTCACCGGCGTCGGCCATCAGGCTGCCGAGCGTGAGGCGGGCGCGCAGTTCGATGTCCTCCTCACCCACCATGCGTGCGTAGTCCACGGCGCGTTCGGCGGTCGTCAGGCTGGCGGGACCGGGGTCGTGGACCATGCCCCAGCTGGCCGCCTCGGCGAGGACCTCGGCATGCACGGCGGACGGCGGCAGGCCGCGCACCAGATCCTGCGCCGTACTCAGTTCGGCCCAGCCGTCGCCTCGGCCCAGCGCCGAGACCAGGCGGGAGCGCTGGACGGAGAACCAGGCGGCACGCAGCGCGTCGTTCTCGGCCTCGGCGAGGCGCTGGCCGCGCTTGGTGATCTTCAGCGCGCGTTCGCGTTCGCCGCACAACCGGCCCGCGACGGCCGCCTCGGCCATCAGATCGAGATAGCGCAGCGCCGTGGTGGCGGGGTCGCAGCCGCAGGGAGGGTAGACCTCGGCGTGGTCGACGGGCCGCAGTTCGGCACGCAGCTCCTCGGGGGCGCTGTCCCACAGCTCCATCGCCCGTTCCAACAGGCGCAGTTGTTCGGCGTAGGCATGGCGCCGACGGGCCTCGACGGATGCCTTGAGCACGGCGGGCAGGGCCTTGGCGGGCTCGTGCGCGTGGTACCAGTACGTGGCCAGGCGCGTCGCGCGCTCGTCCTCGCGTACGAGACCGGGATCGGCCTCCAGGGCCTGGGCGTAACGGCGGTTGAGGCGGGAGCGCTCGCCCGGCAGCAGGTCGTCGCTGACGGCCTCGCGCGTCAGGGAGTGCCGGAAGCGGTAGCCGTCGCCGTCGGGCGCGGCGAGCAGGATGTTCGCGCCGACGGCGGCCCGCAGGGCCTCGATGAGGTCGTCCTCGCTGAGCCCGGCCACGGCGTGCAGGAGGCCGTGCTCGACGGTGGAGCCGCCCTCGGCGACGATCCGGGCGACCCGCTGCGCGTCCTCGGGCAGCGCTTCGATACGCACCAGCAGGATGTCGCGCAGGGAGTCGGGCAGGCCCGAGCAGCAGTCGTCGCCGAGGCAGCTGGCGAGCTCCTCGACGAAGAAGGCGTTGCCGTCGGAGCGGTCGAAGACCCGGTCCACGGTGGCCGGGTCGGGTTCCGCGGCGAGGATCCCGGCCATCTGACTGCGGACCTCGGCGTGGTTGAAGCGGGTGAGCTCGACACGCTGGACGGTGCGCATCCGGTCCAGTTCGGCGAGGAAGGGCCGCAGCGGGTGGCGCCGGTGGACGTCGTCGGAGCGGTAGGTGGCGATGATGACGAGCCGGCCGCGACGCAACGTGCGGAAGAGGTAGGCGAGAAGGTGGCGGGTCGAGGCGTCGGCCCAGTGCATGTCCTCCAGGACCAGCACGACCGTGCGGTCCGTGGCGAGCCGTTCCAGCAGGCGTGTGGTGAGCTCGAAGAGACGGGCCATGCCCTCCTCGTCGTGCCGGGTCTGCTCGCCGCGGGCCGTGGCGCCCAGTTCCGGCAGCAGCCGCGCCAGCTCGTCCTCCTGCCCGGCGGCGGCCGCGGCCAACTCGGCCGGCAGCCGCCGGTGCAGGGTGCGCAGCGCGGTGGAGAAAGCCGCGAACGGCAGCCCGTCCGCCCCGAGCTCGACGCACCCGCCGACGGCGACAACGGCGCCCCCGTTGCTCGCCTCGCCCAGGAACTCCTCGACGAGCCTCGTTTTCCCGACGCCGGCCTCGCCACCGACAAGAAATGCCTGCGGCTCACCCCCGGGGCCGCCGGCCCCGGGGGTGTCCGGGCCGACGGCTCGGGCAAGTGCATCGGTCAGCAGGGCCAGTTCGTCGGCGCGGCCGACGAACACCGGGCTGACGGACCTGGTCTCCACGCTGCTGAGCATCGCACAGCTGTCCGGCAGCGCGGGACCGTTGATCGCGATGACGGTCATCACGCAGAGGTCACGCGACGCGGCGGTAGGAACTGCTTTCGGACGGACTCACCCGGCCCTCCCCTGTCTTCTTGGCGGAAGGTCTGGCGCGGCGGGCGCGGCGGGCGCGGCGCGCCTGGAGGACCAAGCGCTGGTTTTCGGCCTCGTGGATCAGCTCGGCCTGGCGCAGCTGCTGGATCTCGTACTCGAACATCTCGTACCTCCTGGTGAGCGGGGCCTCGGCGGCCCCTGCGGGTACCTCAACCTTCGTCTCCCAGGGGGTGGCGCCGCATCGGGCGAGTTCCGCATCTTCGGGGGGCGCGGGGCCTTAGGCCGTGCGGTACGAGTGGGTCCGAGGACCTAAGCCCCCCTCTCGGATCCGGTGGATGTACGCGGTGGTGGCGGTCGGCGGGACGAACCCGAGACGTTCGCGGATGGGCTGCACGAGCCCGCAGGGGACGAGCGGGGAGCCGGACCGGGACGACCGTCCGGGGCCTGCCGGTCCCGCCCCGGACGCGGGCCGCGCCGCGTGAGGGCCGGTCGGGCTGGGGTCCGGCGCCAGGTGGCCGACCGTGTCAGTCGGCTGTCCGCGCCGCCCGGCGCGCGCGCCACTCCGGGGCCAGGACCGACCAGACCTCCATGTCGTGCCGTACACCGCCGTAGGGGTAACTCTCGCGCAGTACACCCTCGTGCGTCATCCCGAGCCGTCGGGCCACGTTGATGCTGGCCTTGTTCGCGGAGGAGACCTGCCACTCCACCCGGTGGATCCCGCGCTGCTCCACCGCCCAGTCGATGATCACCGTCGTCGCGCGCGTGACCAGACCGCGGCCGACGGCGGACGGTTCCAGCCAGCAGCCCGCCTCGCAGGTGCCGGCCGCGACGTCCATGGTGCGGAACAGCACGCCGCCCACGAGGGTGTCATCCAGCCATATACCGAACAGCCGGCCTGCGTCGGCGGCCGCCTTGTCCGCGTACGACTGGAGGAAGGCGCGGGCCGATGCCACGTCCGTGGCGACGGTGGGCAGGGCGACGTACTGGCCGATGTACTCGCGCCCGCGCTCGATGTTGGCGAAGTACTCCTCGGCCTGGCAGGGTTCCAGGGGGCGCAGCTCGGCTCCGTCGTGGCCCAGGCTTGTCGCGAACACAGTGCTCCTCCGGTGTTACGGCACGAGCTCCCGGTCCCGGCTCGCGCGGTGCTCCGGGATCCTCGCATGCGCGCCGTCACGGCACTCCGGCTTTTCGATGCTGATCCGCGGCAGCCACCGGTCGAGCCATCGCGGCAGCCACCAGTTGGCGCCGCCGAGCAGGTGCATCAGCGCGGGCACCAGCAGGGTGCGCAGCACGAAGGCGTCGAGGGCGACGGCCGCGGCGAGTCCGATGCCGAACATCGCGATGACCCGGTCGCCGCTGAGGACGAAGGCGAGGAAGACGGAGATCATGATGACCGCCGCGGAGTTGATCACGCGGCTCGTCTCGGCGAGGCCGATCCGCACGGCCCGCCGGTTGTCGCCGGTCTCCAGCCACTCCTCGTACATCCGGCTGACCAGGAACACCTGGTAGTCCATGGACAGACCGAAGAGCACGGAGACCATGATCACCGGCAGGAAGGGCTCGATGGGGCCCGCACTGCCGAGGCCGAGCAGCTCGCTGCCCCAGCCCCACTGGAAGATCGCTACGACGATGCCGAACGCCGAGGCGACGGCTGCCACGTTCATCACCGCGGCCTTCAGCGGAATGCCGATCGACCGGAAGGCCAGGAGCAGCAGCAGAGCACCCAGCGTGATCACGACACCGACGAAGAGCGGCAGTTTGCCGATGATGATCTCGGCGAAGTCGTCGTAACCTGCGGTGACTCCGCCCACGTACACCTCGAGGGAGGTGCCCTGTTCGGCGGCGGGCAGGACGTCCGAGCGCAGCCGGTCGACCAGAGCGCTCGTCGACCGGGACTGGGGCGAGGACTCCGGCACAAGAGTGAGCACCGCGGTGTCGCCGCTGCTGTTGTACGTGAGGGTGCCGACCGATGCGACGCCGTCGGTGCGGCGCAGCGCCTTCGGCAGCCGCTCCATCGCCAGTTGGTCGTCCGCGCCGTCGAGGGCGGCGACCAGCGTCAGCGGGCCGTTGACGCCGGGTCCGAAGCCTCCTCCGGAGCCTCCGTTCGGGGAGGTGCCCCCGGCGAGCAGGTCGTACGCACGGCGGGTGGTGGCCGTGTCCGGCCCGTTGCCCTGGTCGGAGGTGCCGAGGTGGAGCGAGAAGGTCGGCAGGGCCAGCACCAGCATGACGACGGCGGCGAAGGTGCCCAGCAGCTTGGGGTGGCGCTCGACGAAGGCGGACCAGCGCGCGGCGAAGCCGTGGGAAGCGCGGGCACGGGAGCGTGCCCGGCTCAGCCGGCGGCGTTCGCGGCGGCTCAGGACGCGCATGCCGGTGAAGGAGAGCAGGGCGGGCAGCAGCGTCACCGAAGCGGCCACGGTGAGGACGACTGTGAGGGAGGCGGCGATCGCGACGCCGTCCAGGAAGCCGAGCCGCAGGATCAGCATGCCGAGCAGCGCGATGCAGACGGTGGCACCGGCGAAGACCACGGCGCGGCCGGTGGTGGCCACGGCCTCGCGGGCCGCGTCGGCGACGGGGAGGCCGCGTTTGAGGCCCTTGCGGTGTCTGGTGACGATGAACAGCGCGTAGTCGATGCCGACGCCCAGGCCGATCAACAGGCCGAGCATGGGCGCGAAGTCGGCGACGGTCATCACGTGGCCGAGCAGCACGATGCCCGCGTAGGCCGTGCCGACGGACACCAGCGCCGTCGCGATGGGCAGCATGCTGGCGGCGAGTGAGCCGAACGCGAGAAAGAGGACGACGGCGGCGACGGCCACGCCGACGATCTCGGCGGCATGGCCACCGGGGGTCGCGGTGAGCGCGATGGCGGCACCGCCCAACTCGACCTGTACGCCGTCGGTCTCGGCGGCCTTGGCGGTCTCGACGAGAGCCTTGGCCTGCGCCTCGGGAATGTCGTCGGTCTGCCGGTCGAAGGTGACGGTGGCGTAGGCGGTCTGCCGGTCGGCGCTGATCTGCGCGGCCCGGCTGCCGTAGGGGCCGGTGACCGAGGCGATCCCGTCGAGCCGGCCGACGTCGTCGAGCATCTGGGACATGCGCTGCTCGACCCGGGAGGCACGGACGCTGCCGTCGTCGGCGTGCCAGACGATGGTGGCGCTGTCACCGCCCCGGCCCTGGAAGCCCTGCTCGAGGAGGGCGGTGGCTCGGCCGGATTCGGTGCCCGGGACCTCGTAGTCGTTGGAGTACGCGGATCCGGCGACGCCCGCAGCGGCCGCGGAACCGCCCAGTGTGAGCAGCCAGAGCAGGACGACGACAAGGCGGTGCTCGACGCACCACCGGGCGACTGCGGCCAACGGACATGCTCCCTGCGGGGTTCACGGATCTTTGACCGGGAACAGCCCGCAAAGAACTTAGGACCTACAACGGGATATTCTGGCAGCCAAACGTGATCAATTGCCCCTTTCGTGGCCATACTCACAAGCGGCTGCCTCACAGCGGCGCGCGGAAGCCGGACTTCGGGTCCGACCGGCTCCCCCGCACCACTGCGGCCCGTGCCGTGCTCAGCCGGAGACGCTCGCGCGGCCGTTCTCGATGTGCCCCATCAGACGGCGGCGGAAGCCGGTGTCGCCCTCGGCGGTCACCTCGATGTCGTACCAGCCGTGCGCATCGGCCGCCGAGTGGACGGCCGTGCGGCTGCCGCCCGGCCTGACCGTGATCCGGCGGGTCCAGCCGTGCAGGTCCGCCCGGTCGACATAGCCCAGCGGCCGGACGGTGAACGTCAGGGGAGCGCTTCCGTTGTTGCGCAGCGTGAGATGGACATCGCGGTCGTGGTGGTCGATGGCCGAGGTGACCTCGGCCCCGCCCCGTGCCCGGCCGGCGAACTCACGGCGGAAGCCGTTCGGACCGGTGATCGTGAAGCGGTAGGCATCCCCGGCCATGGGTACCGACCACTGCGCCTCGCCCCTGACGTCCTTGTGCTGCGGGAGGGGGAACTCACCGGCGTACGGGTACAGCGCGAAGGGCGCGCCGGCCCGGCCGCGATTGCTGAGCGACACGGTGACGGCCCGGCCGGACACCTTCCCGTGCGCGTCGGGCTGGTACGGGAGCGGGCGCGCGGGCCGGGTCCCCGCCTCCTGGAGGGGCATCCGCTGGACGGCCGGGGGGACCGGCCGCCACCGTCCGGTGAACGGCGGGACCGGTCCCGGCTGCTCCACCTCGGGTTGCGGCCGGCCCCGCCGGAAGTCGAAGGCGGAGGTCAGATCGCCGGTGACCGCGCGCCGCCACCCGGTGATGTTGGGCTCCTCGATGCCCGTCCACTTCTCGAGGAAACGGATGACCGAGCTGTGGTCGAAGACCTCGGAGCACACATACCCGCCGGTGCTCCACGGCGAGACGACGAGCATCGGGACACGGATGCCGAGCCCGGTCGGCAGCCCGTTCCAGCGTTCGTCGGTGTTGTCGGCGGGCGGCACCGGCGGCGGTACGTGATCGAAGAAGCCGTCGTTCTCGTCGTAGTTGATCAGCAGGACGGTGTGCCGCCACACCTCGGGGTGCGAGGCGAGCGCGTCGAGGATCTTGTACACCAGGGACGCGGACGCGATGGGCGACGAGGCCCCGGGGTGCTCGGAGTCGACGGCGGACGGCACCAGGTACGAGACCTCGGGGAGCCGGCCACCCGCCACGTCCGCCCGGAACTGCTCGGCCAGGGTGCCGGTCTCACCGCGCCGCAGTCCGCGTTCGAAGAGCGAGCGCTCGTGCTCGGTGAGGGTGGCCACGCCCTCCTCGAGCGCTGCCAGCAGCCTGGCCCGCTCGGCGGCGTCGGCACTGTCGCGGACCTGTGCGTAGAAGGCCTCCATGTAGGTGAAGCCGCCTGCTTTGGCGAGGGCCTTGCGGGCGATGTTCTTGAAGGTGGTGAAGAACTCGATGTTGTTGTCGGTGAAGTTCTCCCACTCCTGGTACGTCCGCCAGCTGCGGCCGGCCTCCTCCAGCCGCTCGGCGTAGGTCGGCCAGGGGTAGCCGGGGTGGGTGCCCTCGGCGTACGCGGCGTTCGTCACGGCCCGGCTGCCGTCGGCCTCGTAACCGGTCCAGCCGCTCCACAGATGGTTGCGGTTGGGGCTGGTCGAGGTGTGGGTGGAGGAGTGGTAGGCGTCGCAGACGGTGAAGGTGTCGGCGAGCTCGTAGTGCAGGGGCAGGTCGCGCCGGTCGTAGTACGCCATGGTCGCGGCGGTCTTGGCCGGCACCCAGCCGTCCATCCAGCCCTGGCGCCATGCCTTGGCCCCGCCGCTCCAGGAGTGGTCGAGGTCGCCGATGTACTGGAGGTCCCGCTTCTGGGTCTCGGCGGCGTCGCGCACCGGGAAGGGGAGCACGGTGCCGAGCGGTCCGGGCTGTTCGAAGACCGGCTTTCCGGAGGGCAGTTCGACGGCGTTGCGGTCACCGAAGCCGCGTACGCCGCGCAGGGTGCCGAAGTAGTGGTCGAAGGACCGGTTCTCCTGCATGAGGACGACCACGTGTTTGACGGCGCGCAGCCCGCCGGGCGGCGGCTCGGCGGCGAGTGCGGCCCGCAGGGACGGTGGAAGCAGCGATCCGGCAGCCGCGGCACCTACGACGCCTGTGCCGAGTGCGAACAGACGCCGCCGTGACATGTCCTTGGACAAGGGTTCCTCCTGACTCCAGTGCTGCAGCCGGGACAGTAGTGAGGCCGGATGGCGTGAACCGGTCCCGGGGGCGGCCGGACAGTGAACGTCGGGCAGTTCACGGCCCCCCTCGATACCCTTTCGGCTTTGGTCTGCACATGTCACCAATGCACCCGCCGGCCGCCCGGGCCGATGAAGTACGGACGGCCGGCGGGCACTCTGCGGCGGGAATCGGCCTTGGTCCGCAAGAGCCCCGGGAATTGTCGGCGGGGCTGGCACGATGGCCGGTATGGAGAATACGGGGATTCACACGTGGACCGACCAACCCACGCTGTCGCCGGGCGATGCCGCGGAGTTCGCCCAGCTGCTCCATGACTCACCCGGCGCGCACCTCGGCCGGCCCCCCGTCCCGGTGCTCGGGTACGAGCCGGGCGCGCCGCTGCGGGAGCGACGGGAGGCGTTCCGCGCGGTGTACGACGCGATAGTGGCGCGTATCGGCGAACCGACACTCTACGGAGGCTCGTCGGACGGTCCGAACGTCCGCTGGCGCGACAGCACACGACTCGTACTCCTCGCCGGCGACCGGCAGCGGGCGAGGCTCTCGGTGCATGATCCCGGGGCCCTGGAGGAAGAGGAGCACCGGACCTTCGAATGGGGCGGCGCCTGGGCCGCGGGCGAGCCGCACGACTTCGACTTCCTGCCGTACGTCTGGCAGTTGGACCGCGGCGGCCCGGGCGAGCGCCCGGCCGACCGGCCCGGCGGCCGGCCGGCCTCCTCCCTCGACCATGTCCAGAGCGCCCTGGAGCTGCTGCTCGCTGCCTGGGTGGAACAGCTACCGGTCCAGGTGGGCACGGACTGGACGAGCTTCTGTCTGACCAGCGCGGCCGACCGAGGCCGTCAACTGCTGGTCTCGTACAGCCTTCAGGACGGGCTGCACGCATCGATCGACGACCGCGACGCCGCGGACGGCGAGGAGCGTGCGCACCAGATGCTCGCGCGCGGCTGGCAGACCTGCGACCGCGGCTGGTGGCAGCGGGACTTCACGGACCCCGACCGGGCGGACGCCGCCGCGCTGGCCCACCTGGTGGTCACGGAACTGCGCGCCCGCGGCACCAGGGAGCCGGAGGAACTGCGGGCCCGCGATGTGAGCTGCAAGGACCGCGGCGACATGTGGCTCCCTGGGCTCGGCATACGCCACTGAGGCGCAGATCGGCTCCAGCTGCCGGGGGGGGCGGACACGAGAGCCCGGGCAAGGCCCGGCGGCCACGGGTCGGGGCAGGCGCACGCCCACACCAGGGGGGCGGCATACGACAGGGGTGGCGGGCGCCGTTCCGTGCCCGCCACCCCTGTGACGTACTGCCTGTGGAGGCCCGCGCCGTCAGCCCTCGACGACGCCGGCCTTCCCCGGACGGTGCTCGATCATTCGCTCACGCCGAGCCGCTCGAGAATCAGCTCCTTGACGCGCGCCGCGTCGGCCTGCCCGCGGGTGGCCTTCATGACCGCGCCCACCAGCGCACCGGCCGCCGCGACCTTGCCGCCGCGGATCTTGTCGGCGATCGCCGCGTTGCCCGCGATCGCCTCGTCGACGGCCGTGCCGAGCGCGCCCTCGTCCGAGACGACCTTCAGCCCGCGCTTGTCGACGACCGTGTCCGGGTCGCCCTCGCCTGCCAGCACGCCCTCGATGACCTGGCGGGCCAGCTTGTCGTTGAGCGAGCCCTCCGCGACCAGGGCGGTCACCCGGGCGACCTGGGCCGGGGTGATCGGGAGCTCGTCCAGGCCCTTGCCCGACTCGTTGGCGTTACGGGCCAGCTCGCCCATCCACCACTTACGGGCCTGGTCGGCCGGGGCGCCCGCCTCGGTCGTGGCGACGATCAGGTCGACCGCGCCCGCATTGAGGATCGACTGCATGTCGTGCTCGGAGATGCCCCACTCCTCGCGCAGCCGCTTGCGGCGCAGCCGCGGCAGCTCGGGCAGTGTGGCGCGCAGCTCCTCGACCCACTCGCGGGGCGGGGCGATGGGCACCAGGTCGGGCTCGGGGAAGTAGCGGTAGTCCTCCGCCTCCTCCTTCACCCGGCCGGAGGTGGTGGAGCCGTCCTCCTCGTGGAAGTGGCGGGTCTCCTGGATGATCGTTCCGCCGGACGAGAGCACAGCGGCGTGGCGCTGGATCTCGAACCGCGCGGCACGCTCGACGGAGCGCAGCGAGTTGACGTTCTTCGTCTCGCTGCGCGTACCGAACTTCTCGGTGCCGTTCGGCCGCAGCGACAGGTTCACGTCGCAGCGCATCTGGCCCATCTCCATGCGGGCCTCGGAGACGCCGAGCGCCCTGATGAGCTCGCGCAGCTCGGCGACGTACGCCTTGGCGACCTCAGGGGCACGCTCGCCGGCACCGACGATCGGCTTGGTGACGATCTCGATCAGCGGGATGCCCGCGCGGTTGTAGTCGAGCAGCGAGTGCTGCGCGCCGTGGATTCGGCCGGTGGCACCGCCGACGTGCGTCGACTTGCCGGTGTCCTCCTCCATGTGGGCGCGCTCGATCTCCACACGGAAGACCTCGCCGTCCTCGAGCTGGACGTCCAGATAGCCGTTGAAGGCGATCGGCTCGTCGTACTGCGAGGTCTGGAAGTTCTTCGGCATGTCCGGATAGAAGTAGTTCTTCCGGGCGAAGCGGCACCACTCTGCGATCTCGCAGTGCAGCGCCAGGCCGATCTTGACGGCCGACTCGACGCCGATCGCGTTGACGACCGGGAGCGAGCCGGGCAGGCCGAGGCAGGTCGGGCAGGTCTGCGAGTTGGGCGCGGCGCCCAGCTCGGTGGAACACCCGCAGAACATCTTGGTCTTGGTGCCGAGCTCGACATGGACCTCGAGGCCCATGACGGGGTCGTAGGACGCCAGCGCGTCCTCGTACGACACCAGTTCAGTGACGGTCACGGTGAAACTTCCCTCTCAGCCCAGCAGGACGTCGTCGTCGCCGAGGCGCTTCAGCTCGCGGTAGAGGATGGCGAGGCCAGTGGCGATGGCCGCGGCCGACACGGCGGCGTCGATGAGCCGGAGCGTGTCGCTCTCGTTGTGAGCCAGCCTGGCCTGCTTGAAGACGCTGATGGCACCGAACGCCGTGGTGCCGATCGACAGATACAGCCCGGACTTGGACTTCTTGAAGTTCTTGGCCTTCTTGGTCATTGCGCTCACAGCGACGGAGCCTCCTCCAGCAGCGGGTGCCCCCACCTTTCCACGAAGGCGGCCTCGACGGCGGCGCCGACCCTGTACAGCCGGTCGTCCTTCATGGCGGGGGCGATGATCTGCAGACCGACCGGCAGGCCGTCCTCCGGCGCAAGGCCGCAGGGCAGCGACATCGCCGCGTTGCCGGCCAGGTTGGTCGGGATGGTGCACAGGTCGGCGAGGTACATCGCCATCGGGTCGTCGGCGCGCTCGCCGATCGGGAAGGCGGTGGTCGGGGTCGTCGGGGAGACGATCACATCGACACCACTGCCCTGCTCGAAGGCCTTCTCGAAGTCGCGCGTGATGAGAGTGCGGACCTTCTGGGCGGAGCCGTAGTACGCGTCGTAGTAGCCGGAGCTGAGCGCGTACGTGCCGAGCATGATGCGGCGCTTGACCTCGTCGCCGAAGCCGGCCTCACGGGTGAGCGCGGTGACGTCCTCGGCGGACTTGGTGCCGTCGTCGCCGACCCGCAGTCCGTACCGCATGGCATCGAAGCGGGCCAGGTTCGAGGAGCACTCGGACGGCGCGATCAGATAGTACGCGGACAGCGCGAGGTCGAAGGACGGGCAGTCCAGCTCGACGATCTCGGCGCCCAGCTCCTTCAGCAGCTCGACGGACTCGTCGAAGCGCTGGACCACACCGGCCTGGTAGCCCTCGCCGCGGAACTGCTTGACTACACCGACGCGCATCCCGGCGACGGAGCCGTTGCGCGCGGCCTCGACGACCGGCGGGACCGGGGCGTCGATGGAGGTCGAGTCGAGCGGGTCGTGCCCCGCAATGACCTCGTGCAGCAGCGCCGCGTCCAGGACCGTACGGGCGCAGGGACCGCCCTGGTCGAGCGAGGACGAGAACGCCACCATGCCGAAGCGGGAGACCGCGCCGTAGGTCGGCTTGACGCCGACCGTGGCGGTGACCGCGGCGGGCTGGCGGATGGAGCCGCCGGTGTCCGTGCCGATGGCGAGCGGGGCCTGGTAGGAGGCGAGCGCCGCCGAGGAGCCGCCGCCGGAGCCGCCGGGTACACGGGTCAGGTCCCATGGGTTACCGGTCGGGCCGTAGGCGCTGTTCTCGGTCGATGACCCCATGGCGAACTCGTCCATGTTGGTCTTGCCGAGGATGACGATGTCGGCGGCCTTCAGCCGCTTGGTCAGCGTCGCGTCGTACGGCGGGATCCAGCCCTCGAGGATCTTGGAGCCGACCGTGGTCGGGATGCCCTCGGTGGTGAAGATGTCCTTCAGCGCCAGCGGCACACCGGCAAGCGGGCCGAGCTTCTCGCCGGCCTCGCGCTTGGCGTCGACGGCGCGGGCCTGGGCCAGCGCGCCCTCGCGGTCCACGTGCAGGAAGGCATGCACCTTCTCGTCCACGGCCTCGATTCGGGCCAGGTGGGCCTCGGTGACCTCCACGGCCGTCAGCTCGCCCGCGGCGATCTTCGCGGCGGTCTCGGCGGCGGTGAGCCTGATGATCTCGATCTTGTTGATGGCCGTCATGATCAGTCCTCCCCCAGGATCTGCGGCACCTTGAAACGCTGCTGCTCCTTGGCCGGCGCGCCGGAGAGCGCCTGCTCGGGAGTGAGCGACGGACGGACCTCGTCCGCGCGCATGACATTGGTGAGCGGCAGCGGGTGGGAGGTCGGGGGTACGTCTTGGTCGGCGACCTCGGAGACGCGGGCGACCGCGCCGATGATGTCGTCGAGCTGTCCGGCGAAGTGGTCGAGCTCGTCGCCGGACAGCTCCAGACGTGCCAGCCGGGCGAGGTGGACGACCTCCTCGCGCGTAATGCCAGGCATGCAGCGATCCTCAGGGGTGAGAGTGTGGTGGTTACGGGGCTCTGGGCCAATCCTATGGGTCACGGGCCCCTGCCCACGAAACGGTGAGGACCGGGCTGCTCGGGGCGGGCCGTAGCAGCCCGGTCGACGCCTACCGCGGGTCGGGTGCGCTCAGGGCACGACCTGGCCCGACGGCTCGTCCGCGCCGGAGGGCGTGGCGGGCAGTTTCGCCGGACGGCACCAGCCGCGCTTGCCCCTGGCCCGGAGCCAGGCGGTGGTCTCCTGCGGGGGCATCGCGGCCGCGACCAGCCAGCCCTGTACGGCGTCGCAGCGCAGATCGCGCAGCCGCTCCCAGGTCTCGTCGTCCTCGACGCCCTCGGCGACCACCAGCAGCCCGAGCGAATGGGCGAGGTCGACCGTGCAGCGGACGATCTCCGCGTCCTCGTTGTCGACGGCGAGCCGGGCGACGAAGGACCGGTCGATCTTCAGTTCGCTGACCGGCAGGCGGCGCAGATGGACGAGGGAGGAGTAGCCGGTACCGAAGTCGTCCAGCGACATCTTCACGCCGTGGTCGGCGAGCCCGGCCAGCGTGTCGGCGGCCCGCTGCGGATCCTCGAGCAGCACATGCTCGGTGATCTCCAGCTGGAGCGCGCCCGGTGGGACGCCGTGGCGGGCGAGACGGGCGGCGACGGCCCCGGCGAATCCGGGCGTGTGGACGTCGCGCGGTGAGACATTGACGGCGACCGGCACCTCCAGGCCCTGGGCGCGCCACTTGGCGACCTGGGCGAGCGCCGTCTCCAGGACGTACTCCGTCAGATGCGGCATCAGACCGGAGGACTCGGCGATGGCGATGAACTCGTCCGGGGGGACCCGGCCGCGCTCCGGGTGGACCCAGCGCACCAGCGCCTCGAGGCCGGCGACCTGACCGTCGAAGCGGACCTTGGGCTGGTAGTGCAGCTCCACGTCGCCGGCGTCCAGCGCCCGGCGCAGATCGCCCAGCAGACCGAGCCGGTCGGGGGTGTTGCTGTCGCGCTTGGACTCGTACACCTCGACGCCGGTGCGGTCGCGCTTGGCCTGGTACATCGCCACGTCGGCGCGGCGCAGCAGGCCCTCGGCGTCGAGCGCGTGGTCGGGGAAGACCGCGACTCCGGCGCTGGCCTCCAGGACGAGCGTGAGGCCGTCGAGGTCGAGGGGCGAGGAGAGTTCGGCGACGAGCTGGCGTGCGACGCGCTGCGCACTGGTGGTGGAGTCGGCGGTGGGCAGCAGGACGGCGAACTCGTCGCCGCCGAGCCGTGCCGCCTCGGCCCCGCGCGGCAGGGCGTTGCGCAGCCGCTCGGCTATCTGCAGCAGCAGCCGGTCGCCGGCGAGATGACCGAGGGTGTCGTTGACGGACCGGAAGCGGTCGAGGTCGATCAGCACGAGGGCGGACCGGGCGCCGCTGCTCTCGGCGTCCTCCAGGGCGGCCCAGGTGCGCTCCAGCAGCCACTGGCGGTTGGGCAGCCCCGTCAGAGGGTCGCGCAGCTGCTCTTCCGCCCTGACCCTGGCTATCCACAGGGTGGAGTCGAGGGCGATCAGCGGCACGGCGAACAGGGGCAGCAGCAGCGGCATGGCGACGGCGACCACGCAGATCAGCGGGGCGATGGCGACAAGGGCGACGGCGACAAGTCCCTGCCGGAGCAAGGACGAACGGGCCACGGTGGGCAGCCCGCTGCCCTGCGGGGCCGTCACGTACCACAGCAGCAGCCGGGTGACGGCGAGATATGCGGTGGCCGCGAGGATCACCTCCGGCACCGCCGAGATCCCCCAGCCGAGCGGGTCCCAGGGATTCTCGACGGTGGGGACGACGGAGAACGCGGCGAGAGTGAGCGCGGCGGCGCCCATGCCCAGGATGTCGACGGCCCCGTGGAGCACGCCCCTGCGCCGGCGGCTGGGGCAGGCGGCGCCGACCAGGGTCACGACGGCCAGGCTGACCAGCCCGGCCGGTACCCAGCCGAAGACCAGCAGGGCGGCGAGGGTCAGTGCGGAGCCCGAACCGGTGCCGCCCCACCAGCGCTCGCGGCCGAGTGCGACGAGATGGCCGACAATGATCCCGGTGAGCAGGGCGAGCGACCAGCCGACAGTGCCCGAGGGGAAGAGCGCACGGCCCTCCCGGACGGTCTGGACGATGCCCGTCAGCAGGACGAGCGCGGCACTCGCGACAACGGCTGCGGCCAGCCCGGGTGTCCTGCCCGCCAGGGCCGCGAGTGCACGCGGCCGTGGGACCGGGGCGGCGCTCTCGGTCGGTTTCATTCCCGTCCCTCTCACAGCCGGCGGTGCCGATGCCTCGCGATGGCTCCCGTTGTCATGCCACCACGACTGAAATCCCACCACGCAGCCGTGCACGACAGGCGCACATCTCAACAGTAGGCCGCAGGAGGCTCGGACGGGCAGCGCTCTACAGCTCTTGCCCGAATGCGACCAGGCCACCCTTCTCCATCTGCTATGCGCTGAACGGGTGACCTGTACTGGGCGTTCCACCGGCGCTCAACACGTCTGTTTCCGGCCCCTCTTGTCGTACTCGAGTGCCCCGTGCGCCCCCGGTGAGCGCCGCCCATGCCCCCCTTTGTCACGCCTCCGCAGGCACAGCTGCCTCACGCGCCGCTTCCGGGCCCTCCTCGAGCAGTACGGCGAAGCCTGCCTCGTCCAGCACGGGCACCTTCAGCTGCACTGCCTTGTCGTACTTGGAACCGGGGTTGTCGCCCACCACGACGAACGCCGTTTTCCTGGAAACGGAACCAGCCACTTTCGCGCCGAGGCTCTGGAGCGCTTCTTTTGCGCCATCCCTGGTGTGGTTCTGGAGCGTTCCGGTGACGACGACGGTCAGTCCCTCGAGCGGTCGCGGCCCCGTGTCCTCGCCGGCGCCCTCGACCTCCAACCGGACGCCCGCCGCACGCCACTTGCGCAAAATCTCCTGGTGCCAGTCCTCGGCGAACCACTGCTTGAGCGAGGCCGCGATGATCTCACCGACCCCGTCGGTGCCGGCGAGCTCCTCCTCGGTGGCCTGCTCGATCCGCTCCAGTGAGCGGAATTCGCGGGCCAGCGCCTGGGCTGCGACCGGTCCGACATGGCGGATGGACAGGCCGTTGATGAACCGGGCGAGCGGACGTTCCTTGGCCGCGGCGATGTTCTCCAGCATGGCCAGGGCGTTCTTCTTCGGCTCGCCCTGCTTGTTGGCGAAGACCGTGACGATCTTGTCCTCACCGGTCTTCGGGTCGCGCTTGGGAAGTCCGCTGTCGCGGTCCAGGACATAGGCCTTGATGGGCAGCAACTGCTCGATGGTGAGGTCGAAGAGATCGCCCTCGTCGGCGAGCGGCGGCTCGGCGGGCTCCAGGGGCTGGGTCAGCGCGGCGGCGGCCACCTCGCCGAAGTTCTCGATGTCCAGGCTTTCCCGGCCGGCGAGATAGTAGACCCGCTCCCGCAACTGGGCAGGACATGAACGTGAGTTGGGGCAGCGGAGGTCGATGTCGCCCTCCTTCATGGCCATCAGCGCCGTACCGCACTCGGGGCACTCGGCCGGCATCACGAACTCCCGCTCGGTGCCGTCCCGCAGGTCCACTACGGGCCCGAGGATCTCCGGGATGACGTCACCGGCCTTACGGATCACGACCGTGTCGCCGATGAGCACGCCCTTGGCCTTGACCACGTCCTGGTTGTGCAAGGTGGCGAACTCGACCTCGGAACCGGCCACCGTGACCGGCTCGACCTGGGCGTACGGTGTGACCCGGCCCGTGCGGCCCACGCCCACCCGGATGTTGACCAGTTTGGTGTTGACCTCTTCCGGCGGGTACTTCCAGGCAATGGCCCAGCGCGGGGCGCGTGCGGTGGAGCCCAGCCGGCCCTGGAGCGGGATCTCGTCCAGCTTGACGACGACACCGTCGATCTCGTGCTCGACCGAGTGGCGGTGCTCGCCGAAGTGGGCGATGAACTCCCGTACGGCGTCGAGCGAGTCGACGACCTTGTTGTGCCGGGCCGTGGGCAGACCCCACTCGCGCAGCAGCTCGTACGCCTGCGACAGACGGTCGATGTCGAAGCCCTCACGCGCGCCGATGCCGTGCACCACCATGTGCAGCGGGAGCTTCGCGGTGACCTTGGGGTCCTTCTGGCGCAGTGAACCGGCCGCGGAGTTGCGCGGGTTGGCGTAGGGCTGCTCACCGTCCGCCACCCGTCGGGCGTTGAGCTCCGCGAACTGTTCCATGGGGAAGTAGACCTCGCCGCGGATCTCGACGAACTCCGGGATGCGCTCCCCCTGAAGGCGGTTCGGGATGTCGGCGATCGTACGCACGTTCGGCGTGATGTCCTCGCCGACCCGGCCGTCACCGCGGGTCGCGGCGCGGACCAGCCGGCCCTTCTCGTACGTCAGGCTCACCGCGAGTCCGTCGACCTTGAGCTCGCACAGGAAGTGGTAGCCGGAGCTTCCGACATCACGGGCGACGCGATCGGCCCAGGCGGCGAGCTCCGCTTCGTCGAAGGCGTTGTCGAGGGAGAGCATGCGCTCCCGGTGCTCGATCTTGGTCAGCTCGGTCTCGTAGTCCCCTGCGACCTTCTGGGTCGGCGAGTCGGGGGTCCGCAGCGCGGGGTACTCCTCCTCGAGCGCCTCGAGCGCGCGCATCAGTTTGTCGAACTCCCCGTCGCTGATGACGGGGCTGTCCTTCACGTAGTACCGGAAGCGGTGCTCCTCGATCTGCTCGGCGAGTCGGGCATGCTGCTCCCGTGCGTCCGCGGGCAGTGCCGTCTGCTGTTCGCCAGCCACCGTTTCGTCCTCCCGTATTGCGTGCACCCCGTCACTCAGGGTTGTCTGCGAGCGATCGCGCGGCCCGGAGGCAGTGGGCGAGCGCCGCCCGCGCATACGCGGGCGAAGCGCCCGCGAGCCCGCACGACGGGGTGATGACGAGGGACTCGGCGAGAGTCCCCGGATTCAGCCCCAGCCTGCGCCACAGCGTCCTGACACCCATGACGCTACCCGCAGGGTCCGACAATGCGGCGTCGGTGGAGGGCACCACGCCCGCGAACAGCTTGGTACCCGCCTCCACCGCCTCGCCGATCGACTCCTCATCACGCTCCGTGAGCAGTCCGAAATCGAACGAGACACCCGCGGCCCCCGCTCTGCGCAGCAGCGCGAAGGGCACATCCGGTGCACAGGAGTGCACGATCACCGGGCCGCCGCCACCGGCCTCGACGACGTCCCGCAGCCTGCTCTCGACGATCTGGCGGTCCACGGCCCGGTGGGTGCGATAGCCGCTGGCGGTCCTGATCTGCCCGCGCAGTACGGCGGTCAGCGACGGCTCGTCGAGCTGCAGGACGACCTCGGCGCCGGGCACCCGGCGGCGTACCTCGGTGAGATGGCCGCGCAGCCCCTCGGCGAGCGAGGCCGCGAGGTCGCGGCAGGCGCCCGGGTCGCCGAGCGCCGCCTCGCCGCCTCGCAGTTCCAGTGCGGCGGCGAGTGTCCACGGCCCGACAGCCTGGACCTTCAGCGGTCCCCGGTAGCCCTGGGTGAACTCCTCCAGTGCGTCGAGGTCCTCGCCGAGCCAGGAGTGGGCCCGGCGGGTCTCACGACCCGGCCGGTCGCTGATCCGCCAGCCGCTGGGCTCGACATGGGCGTACATCTCGACGAGCAGCCCGATGGTCCGCCCGATCATGTCGGCGCCGGGGCCGCGGGCAGGCAGCTCGGCCAGGTAGGGGAAGTCCTCGAAGGACCCGGCGACGGTCTTGGCGCTCTCGCGTACGTCGCCGCCGGGCATGGACCCGACACCGGTCGCGGGGCCCCAGCTGAAGTCGTTCTTCTCGCTCACCCGGGAAGCGTACGTCGCGGCGCCGGACCCCCGTTCCCGCCGCGGCCCTAGCGTCCGGGCCGCACCGTCAGGTCGTTGATCTCGGCGTCGCGCGGCAGGTCCAGCGCGAGCAGGATCGTCGTCGCCACCGATTCCGGGTCGATCCAGCGGGAGGCGTCGTACTCCTTGCCCTCCTGGGAGTGCACCTTGGCCTGCATCGGGCTCGCGGTACGCCCCGGGTACACCGATGTCACGCGTACGCCGTTGCCGTGCTCCTCGTGGCGCAACGAGTCGGCGAGCGCCTTCAGACCGTGCTTGGAGGCGGCGTACGCACCCCACTCGGCATGGGCGTTGAGCCCGGCGCCTGAGTTGACGAAGACCACCTGGCCCTGGGCGACGCGCAGTTGGGGAAGGAAGAGACGGGTCAGTTCCGCCGGTGCGACAAGGTTGACGTCGAGCTGGTGGTGCCAGGTCCTGGGGGTCAGTTCGCCGACCGGTCCGAGTTCGACGACGCCGGCGATGTGCAGCAGCGAGTCGATCCGGTCGGGCAGGCTCTGGTGACCCAGCGCCCAGGAGATGCGGTCCGGGGTGGCCAGATCGGCGACGAGCGTACGGGCGCCGGGGTAACGGTCCGCGAGCTCCTTGGCCCGGCCCGCGTCCCGTGCCACGAGGACGAGATAGTCGCCGCGCTCGTGCAGCCGGCGGGCGACCGCCGCGCCGATGCCGGATCCCGCGCCGGTGATCAGATGTGTAGCCATGCCCGTCATGCTCGCACTTCGGCGCTACTGCACGCCCGCCGACTCCTCCAGGTATGCCAGCGCCCCGGCCCCGTCCTCGGCGAAGAAAACGAGCTCGGTCAAGGGCACCGGAAGGAAGCCCTCCTCCTCCATCCGCAGGAACTGCTGCCTCAGCCCGTCGTAGAAGCCCGCCGTGTTCAGCAGCACGACCGGCTTGGTGGTCCTGCCGTGCTTCTTCAGCTCCAGGATCTCGGTGGCCTCGTCGAGCGTCCCGGCACCGCCCACCATGATCACCACGGCGTCCGACTTGGCGAGCAGCAGCGCCTTGCGCTCGGCCAGGTCCTTGGCGATCACCATCTCGTCGGCGTTCGCCCGGGCCTTCGCGGCCAGGAACTCCACGGACACGCCCACCAGCCGTCCGCCCGCCTCCTGCACACCGTCCGCGACGACCTTCATCAGCCCGCACTCGGAGCCGCCCCACACGAGCGTGTGGCCGCCCTTGCCGATGAGCTTCGCGAACTCGCGAGCCGGGACGGTGTACCGGTCGTCGAGGTCGGCGGAGGAGAGGAAGACACAGATGTTCATGTGCCCAACGGTACGGGCCGCCGTGCCCGCACGGTGGCCCCGCCCTCCCCCGAGGCCGCCACCGCACCCTGACGGGGCAGACGCACGAGGTGGCGCCGCATGTGCCGGCGCGCCGGCGCCGATCGACTTCTTCCCGGACTGACCGGGGGCGGTGCCGACGGCGGCGTGATGCGACGAAGTCCCTCATGGCCGCGATGAATTCGCCGCTCGCGGCAGTTCCGGCCGACTGCGCCGCCTCCGGTCAGGCCGGCGACCCCACGCCCTTGTCACAGCTGCTCCGGGGGTCGGGGCCTGCGCCCGCGGTCGTCGGCGCAGGTTGTCGGCACGTCGTACGGATGCGTGACTCTCGCGTTCGGCCGGCAGGTAAATCCCGTTGGTGTCAACGGAATCGGCGTGCCATGATCCCCGCATGACCTACGGAATCGAGTCCCACCCCGCCTGGTGAGCGCCCTGGAAGAGCGCAGCGCTCTGCCCCGGCCGGCCTCCCTGTACGCCTACGCCTTGCGCCTGCAGCGCGGGGAGCCCGACGACCGTCTGCCGAAGGGCGGCTGCTCACGACCGGACACCCGGCCCCCGTCACCGGAGCGCCGGACCCGGCCCCGCCGCGACTGGCGGGAGTCCGTGGAGGCCGCGCGTAAGGCCCTCGAACCCCTGCTGACCGAGGCGGACACGGCCCGTGCCGCCGAAGAGGTGGATCGCCGCCTGCGCGAGGCCCGGGTGAACATCCGTCACATCTCCACGGCCGTCGACAAGATGACACTGCACGACGAGGGGCGGGCCAGGACACTCGGGAGGCGACTCACGCGTACCGGCACGACGGCGTACGCCGTGGGCACCGGCATCGTCCTCCTCACGCGCCTCGGCGAGCCGGAGGACGTGCCCTACCTCAGGACCCTCGGCCTGCTGCCAGGTTTCACCCGGTCCGCGATCCGGGCACTCGATGCGATCGACGCCCCGACCGCAGCCCTGTTGTGGCTCGGTCGCTGCACTCAAGGGCGTGAGCTGCGACCGTTGATCGACGCCCTTACCGCCCGCGACGACGAGTCGGCGCGGGCCTGGCTGCTTCGGGTGCCCATGGATCCGCGCGCCGTGGACTCCACGATCGCCCGGCGGATCGCACAGAGCGTTCTCCTCTCCGACCTTCTCCGCGAGGATCCGGTCGACAAGGGGATCCTGGCTCAGGGGGCACGTCTGCTGGCGCGGATGACGAGTCCGCGGCACGACGAGTCGGAGATCCGCAACTACCGGGACGCCGTGCCCGTGTACGCCGCCGTGATCGCCCGGGCCTCCCGTCTCACCCCGTCCCTCGATCACTACGCCACGCTGCTCGCTCTCGCGCTCGACCTGCACAGCGGGCCCAGCGTGCTGCTGGACTGGCGGCCCGGACAGCGGGAGGCACTGCTCGACGCCCTGGACTCGCTTCTCACCACGCCCGGCTGGGCCTCCGTCCTGGCCGCCCGCGAACCGGCCGACCCCGCCGAGCGCCATCGGCTCCGGTGGGCGCGTCGCACCGCCCGTCAGCCGTTCACCGCCGGGCCCGACCCGCTCCCGCTGCGGATCGAGGTCGTCGTGCGCGATCCGTCGGACCCCGACGTCGTGGAGACCCGGTTCCTCGTCGACGGGCGTCCGCTGGTCCCCGCGGCGTTCGGCCGGGGGTCGGGCAACTCCCCCGAAGACCTGCTCCACAACGGTTCGCTGCGGGCCACGGCGGACGGCCAGGAGGTGCAACTGGCTGAGGCGTACTGCACTGAGGGGTGCTGCGGCGCGCTGTACGTCACCATCCGCGAAGAGGGCGACGAGGTGGTGTGGGGCGGCTGGCGCGGCACCGCCAAGGGTGTGGTGCTCCCCGAGTACCGTTTCGACGCCGCCGACTACGCCGCCGAGATCCTGCGGGCCGAGACCGACCACTCCTGGTCGTGGCCCGCCCGGACGACGGCCCGGCTGATCACCGAAGGCCTGCGCGAGCGTCCGGATCTCGTCGGCCGATGGCATCTGCGAGGGGGCCGGGCGCACACGGACTTCTCGGCCCCCTGCACGGTCGTGCTGTGGTTCGTCCTCCAGCCCGAGGAGGACGGCCCCTGGCTGCAGTTCAGTTGGCGGCTCCCGGACGACGGCACGCCCCCCGATGAACAGGCCGGGGCGGTGCTGCGGCGACTGGCCGAGGAGGACCCGAAGGGATACACGAAGATCAGCGGCGGCTCTCGGGAGTACGCGGAGCAACTGGGGTTCCCCTGGCCGGAAGGCTGACGCCGAGAGGCTGGGCGACGAGGCGTCGGCGATGCAGCAGGGGGCTGCGGTCGTCTGCGCACGCCCCCGTGGCGAACCGGTCCGCAGGCCACCGGTGTGGGCGGACCACCGCTGTGACGAGCGACGGGACGGTGCCCGGATCTCTTCCGACCTCGGTCACCGAGCGCGTGCTCGTGGTCCGCTGAGGGGGCACGCCACAGCGCGGCTCCGCACCGCAGGAGCCGTTTCTCCTCGTCGAACCGGTGCTCGCGCTCAGCGGCGTCCGGCAGGACCCAACAGCCCGGGAGTCGGTTGGAGCAGATCGCCGTCAGTCGAAGGAGGCTGCGGCAACGTCGCTCACGCCACCGCCGTTGCCCTGCGCTCCGTCGTGGCGATCGTCGCCGAGCCGACCACGCGGGTGCCGTCGTACAGCACGATCGCCTGGCCGGGGGCGACCGCGCGGACCGGCTCCGTGAAGGTCACCCGCAGTTCGCCGTCCACCAGCTCCGCCGTCGCCGGCGTCTCGCCGCCGTGGGCACGCAGCTGGGCCGTGTACGTGCCCGGACCCGCCGGGGCGGCGCCGCACCAACGCGGCCTGATCGCGGTCAGCGACGTGACGTCGAGCGCCTCGGCGGGGCCGACGGTCACCGTGTTGTTCACCGGGGAGATGTCGAGCACATAGCGCGGCTTGCCGTCGGGGGCCGGGTGGCCGATGCGCAGGCCCTTGCGCTGGCCGATGGTGAAGCCGAAGGCCCCGTCGTGGCTGCCGAGCCTGGTGCCCGACTCGTCGACGATGTCGCCCTCGGCCGTGCCCAGCCGTGAGGCCAGGAAGCCCTGGGTGTCGCCGTCGGCGATGAAGCAGATGTCGTGGCTGTCGGGCTTCTTGGCGACGGCGAGGCCCCGGCGCTCCGCCTCCGCCCGGATCTCGTCCTTGGTGGTGAGCGTGTCCCCGAGGGGGAACATGGCGTGCGCCAGCTGCTTCTCGTCCAGCACGCCGAGGACGTACGACTGGTCCTTGGCCATGTCGCTGGCGCGGTGGAGCTCGCGGGTGCCGTCCTCGTTGAGGACGACGGTGGCGTAGTGGCCCGTGCACACGGCGTCGAAGCCCAGCGCCAGCGCCTTGTCGAGCAGCGCCGCGAACTTGATCTTCTCGTTGCAGCGCAGACACGGGTTGGGCGTACGGCCCGCCTCGTACTCGGCGATGAAGTCCTCGACCACGTCCTCGCGGAAGCGCTCGGCGAGATCCCACACGTAGAAGGGGATGCCGACGACGTCCGCGGCGCGGCGGGCGTCGCGCGAGTCCTCGATGGTGCAGCAGCCGCGCGCGCCCGTGCGGAACGACTGCGGGTTCGCGGAGAGTGCCAGGTGGACACCGGTGACGTCGTGTCCGGCCTCGGCGGCGCGGGCGGCGGCTACGGCGGAGTCCACACCGCCGGACATGGCGGCGAGCACACGGAGGGGGCGCTGGGAAGTCTGAGTCATAGCGCTACCAGGGTACGGGCCCGGGGAACCGAAGGCTTGCGAGTATGCGTTGGAGAGCGCATGGGGAGTGATTCCGGGCATGCGGGCCGCACGAGCGGCGGGCGGGGCGAGAGCCGGCGCGGTGTGAGCCGGCGGGCCGTGCTGATCGGCGGCGGTGCCGTGGTGGTGGGCGGGGGCGTCCTGGCCCAGGATGCGCTCCGGCGTGCCTGGTGGCGGCTGCCGGGGATGGCGAAGCCGCGCAAGGAGGGTGAGATCGATCATGTCGGCGCGGAGTGGACGGCCGCGTCCCGGGCGAACTGGCGGCTCGCCGACCGCCCCGACGACTTCGGCATCGACCGGGTCGTCATCCATGTCGTCCAGGGCAGCTACCGCTCGGCCCTGAAGGTGTTCAAGGACCCGGGCCATGGGGCCGCGACGCACTATGTCGTGCGCAAGGACGGGCATGTGGCGCAGCTGATACGGGAGCTGGACGTGGCCTTCCACGCCGGGAACCGCTCGTTCAACGAACGCAGCATCGGCATCGAGCACGAGGGCTTCGTGGACAGGCCCGCCGGGTTCACGGACGCGATGTACCGGTCGTCGGCGCGGCTGACGGCCGGCATCTGCGAGCGGTACGGCATACCGGTGGACCGCGAGCACATCATCGGACACGTGGAGGTGCCGGGCACCGACCATACGGACCCGGGGCCGCACTGGGACTGGAACCGCTACGTGGAGATGGTGCGGGAGGCGGGCCCCGCGGCCCGCGAGGCCGCGAAGGCCGCCGCCGGCGGCTAGCCGGGCGCGGGGCGGAGTCCGGGTGCCGAGTGTCCCGAGCACCCCGCGGACGTACGCGAGCAGCCGGCGGCCCTCGTGCCGGCCGGCTTCGTCACACGCACGGGCCTGCGCCGGCTGCCGGACCTGATGCGCTACCTGCTCGCCGTGGACCGCCGCCTGCAGCAGATGCCGACGTCCGTGCAGCGGGACACCTCGCGTATGGAGAAGGTCCACGAGATGCAGGACGAGTACGCCTGGCTGCTGGAGCAGATGCCACAGGGGCGCCCCGTGCCGCTCCACGATGCGGCGTCGGCCGCCCGCCTACCCGCCCGACCGCAGGCGCGAATCGAGCCGCTGCTTCCTGACCGAACACCGAAACGGGGTGGCCGTTGGCGGGATCACCGTGAGCTGATTGCGATCGCCTGGAAGTTCCGGACCTGATCGCAGTGGGTCCACCTGCCGGAGACGCACGGGGGGCCTCTACAACCGGCTGCGGACGCGGGCCGTCGACCGCACGTGGGAGCGGGTGTTCACCACACCGATGGCCCAGGCCGATGCTCCGCGCCCGACTGGGGGAGCACTGACCGCCCTGGCGCCGGGCACGTGTCCGGGATCACAGGGCGTCTCGCCGGACGGGCGGAATGCCGTGAGCACGGGAAGGGTTGACGCTTGCACGCATTCCATGCACGTGCACATACCGCCTGGTACCTACGAGGAGCACCCCCGTGACCGTCACTGCGTCCTCCGCCTCCCGCGCGGCCGAGATCCTCTCCCGGCCCGTCGCGCTGAACGGCCTCACCGTCCCGAACCGCATCGTCATGGCGCCGATGACGCGCATGTTCTCCGCGGGCGGCGTCCCCGGTGACGACGTGCAGTCGTACTACGCCCGTCGCGCCGCCGCGGGTGTGGGCCTGATCGTCACCGAAGGGACCTACGTCGGCCACGAGTCGGCCGGGCAGAGTGACCGTGTGCCGCGGTTCCACGGTGAGGAGCAGCTGGCGGGGTGGGCGAAGGTCGCCGAGGCCGTTCATGCGGCGGGCGGCACGATCGTGCCGCAGCTGTGGCACATCGGCATGGTGCGCAAGCAGGGCGACCCGCCCTATGCAGACGCCCCCGCCGTCGGCCCCTCCGGCATCCGCGTCGACGGTATCGAGGGCACCGGGAAGGCGATGACCCAGCGCGACCTGGACGACGTCATCGGCGCCTTCGCCGAAGCCGCCGCGGCCGCCGAGCGCATCGGCTTCGACGGCGTCGAACTGCACGGCGCCCACGGCTACCTCCTCGACCAGTTCCTGTGGGCGGGGACGAACCGCCGTACCGACGCCTACGGCGGCGACCCCGTGGCCCGTACGAAATTCGCGGCCGACATCGTGGCCGCGGTCCGCGAGACGGTCTCGCCCGACTTCCCGGTGATCTTCCGCTACTCGCAGTGGAAGCAGGAGGCCTACGACGCGAGGCTCGCTGAGACCCCGGAGGAGCTGGAGGCGATCCTGACCCCGCTCGCCGCGGCCGGCGTCGACGCCTTCCACGCCTCCACCCGCCGCTACTGGCTCCCGGAGTTCGAGGGCTCGGACCTGAACCTGGCGGGCTGGACCAAGAAGCTCACCGGCAGGCCCACCATCACCGTCGGCTCGGTCGGCCTCGACGGCGACTTCATCCGCGCCTTCATGGGCGAGGACGCCCCGGTCCAGGGCATCGACAACCTCCTCGACCGCCTGGAACGCGACGAGTTCGACCTGGTCGCCGTCGGCCGCGCCCTGCTCCAGGACCCGGAGTGGGCGGCGAAGGTCCTGGGAGACCGGTCCGAGGAGCTGAAGCCGTACTCCGCGGCGGCGCTGAAGACCCTGAGCTAGCTGAGTCCCGCCGTACGGGCCCGTTCGACCGCGGGGCCGATCGCCTCGGCCACCGCATCCACGTCCGCCTTGGTGGAGGTGTGGCCGAGGCTGAACCGCAGCGTGCCGCGGGCCAGGTCGGGGTCGGTACCGCTGGCGAGCAGCACATGGCTGGGCTGGGCGACACCGGCCGTGCAGGCGGAGCCGGTCGAGCATTCGATGCCCTGGGCGTCCAGCAGCAGGAGCAGCGAGTCGCCCTCGCAGCCGGGGAAGGTGAAGTGGGCGTTGGCGGGGAGCCGTTCGTCCGGATCGCCGCCGAGGATCGCGTCCGGCACGGCCGTGCGTACCGCCCGGACCAACTGGTCGCGCAGCGCGCCGATCTCCCGGGCGAAGTCGGGCCGCCGCTCGGCGGCGATGGCGCCGGCCACCGCGAAGGCTGCGATCGCGGGAGCATCGAGGGTGCCGGAGCGTACGTGCCGTTCCTGACCGCCGCCGTGCAGGACGGGCACGGGGCTGTACTCCCTGCCCAGCAGCAGTGCGCCGATGCCGTACGGACCGCCGATCTTGTGGCCGGACACGGTCATGGCCGCGAGCCCGGACGCGGCGAAGTCGACCTCGAGCTGGCCGAAGGCCTGGACGGCGTCGGCATGCAGCGGGATGCCGAACTCCGCGGCAACGCGGGACAGTTCGGCCACCGGCATGACGGTGCCGATCTCGTTGTTGGCCCACATCACGGTGGCGAACGCCACATCGTCGGGGTTGCGCTCGATCGCCTCGCGCAACGCCTCGGGGTGCACCCTGCCGTAGGCGTCCACCGGCAGGTACTCGACGGTCGCGCCTTCGTGTTCGCCGAGCCAGTCCACCGCGTCGAGCACGGCGTGGTGCTCGACAGGGCTGGCGAGTACGCGGGTCCTGGCCGGGTCGGCGTCCCGGCGTGCCCAGTACAGACCCTTCACGGCGAGGTTGTCGGCCTCGGTGCCGCCGGAGGTGAAGACGACCTCGCTGGGTCGTGCGCCGAGGGCGTCGGCGAGCGTCTCGCGGGACTCCTCGACGGTACGGCGGGCCCGGCGCCCGGCAGCGTGAAGTGCCGAGGCGTTGCCGGTGACAGCGAGCTGGGCGGTCATCGCCTCGACTGCCTCCGGAAGCATCGGAGTGGTCGCGGCGTGGTCGAGGTAGGCCATGATGGCCACGATTCTACGAGGCGTGGCGGGGGCGCGGGCGCGGCGCAGGGGTGCACGGTCGTCCTGCGTGCGCCCCTGGCGGGGTGTGAGCGGCTCGGGTGCCGCGCCACGCGGCCCTTGGTCAGCCGCCGAAGCCCCAGATGACCGCGTCGTTCACGGTCACCAGTACGGCGAGCACGACGAGGTCGGCGACGCCGAGGGCGAGTCCGAGCAGAGCGCGGCCGCGGCGGGCGGTGCCGCGCCACAGGGCGAGCGCGGCGAGCACGACGGCGGTCGGGCCGAGCAGGATGTTCCCGACGAGCAGGCCGACGAGACCGAACACAAAGGCGGCGACGGCCATGCCGTCGGCGTCCTTGCGGCGTTCCGAGAGGCCCTGCGCAGGGCGGCCCGTGCGGAGCGCGGCATCGGTGTCCCCGGTGCGGCGCTCAGCGCGTTCATGGCGTACCAGTGTGGCGAGTTGCATGGCTGGGTTCCTCCGTCCTGGTCAGTGACGCCGGGCGCGACGCTCGCGCACGGCGAAGACGAGCAGCCAGCATCCGATGACGGTGCAGGCCACGAGGCTTACGGAGGTGGGGATTTGGACCACGGCGCCCAGCATGATCCCCATCAGGAGGAGCGCTGCTACGAGGGCCATCATGGTCGTCCTTTCGCTGAGTAGGTGTCGGTGCACTCTGACGAACTCTCAGTGAACACTTGTGAGTACAACTGTTCACTGACTGATGAGTCTACTGTTTCTTTTCCCCGAGAACGGTTGTTTACTGAATGCCATGAGTCACACCGTCGGAATCCGCCAGGCCCAGAAGCAGAAGACCCGTCAGGCCCTGCTCGACGCAGCGCTCCAGCTGCTCGAGGAACAGAGCCTGAGCAGTCTCGGACTGCGCGAGGTCACCCGGGCCGTCGGCGTGGCGCCTACCGCGTTCTACCGGCATTTCCGGGACATGGCCGACCTCGGTGTCGCGCTTGTCGAGGAGGCGCTGGGCAGCCTGCACATCACCATCGGCGAGGCACTGAAGGAGTCCGGCGACGGGGCACGGATCGAGCGGACCGTGGCTCTGATCGCGGCCCTTGTCCGCACCTCCCCGGCGCATGTCCGCTTCGTGGCGCGCGAGCGCCACGGCGGCGTGGCACCGGTTCGCGAGGCGATAGCCGGGCAACTGCGCCGGTTCGCGGACGAGGTGGCCGCCGCGTTCGCGCGTCAGGCGGAGATGGCCGGGTGGAGCGAGGACGATCTGCAGATGCTCGCCGGTGTGTACGTCGACCACATGGTCATGACGGCCTCGGCACTGCTGGAGGCCGGACCCGAGGGTGAGGAGCGCGTCAGTTCGCTGGCCCGGCGCCAGCTGCGCCTGGTGAGCCTCGGCCGGACCCACTGGCTGGACTGACGAGGAATCCGCCGTCGTTCCCGCGTACACGGCGGCGGTCCTGCATGCAGCGGCCCCCGGCCGGGACCACAGTCCCGGCCGGGGGCGGAGCAACCGGCCCGGGGCCGACCCCCCGGACCGGGGGTCAGGTGCGCGGGGCCTTGGCCAGCTGGCGGGACTGGGCCACCAGGCGGTCCGCCGAGTCCCAGACCTCCGCGTCCTCCTCGAGGAACCCGCCCGCCAGGTTGCGCGTCGTGATCGCGACGCGCAACGGCCCGGGGGCCGGGCGGCAGCGGATGTGGGTGGTGAGCTCCACGGTCGGGGTCCAGCCCTTGAGGCCGAGCTCGAACGACGTCGGCGGCAGCGCGTCGACCGTCAGCAGCAGTGAGAGCGGGTCCGCGTCCCGCCCGTCCGCCAGACCGAACCAGCCGCGCATCTCGCCCTTGCCCGAGGGCGCGCCGATCGCCCACCCCACGGTCGCCGGGTCAAGCTTGATGTTCAGGCGCTCGGTGATCGCGGAGCTGCCGGGGATCGCGGCCGGCCCGTCCGCCGGGCCGAGGCAGTGCTCGATCGGCGGGATCGCCGGGGGCGTCGCGGTGGTGTGCACCTCGTCCGGCAGCGTGTCCAGCTCGCCGTACGTCGCGAGGACCCGGATGCGCTCGACCTCGGTGCCGTCCTGCGCGTACTGGAAGAGCGAGGCCTGGCCCGTGGAGAGCGTGCGCCCGGTCCGGATCACTTCCGTACGGATCACCGCAGGGCCCGGCTGGGACGCGGTGAGGTAGTGGGCCGACACGGTGAAGGGATCCGAGTGAGGCAGCGCCTCGCCGAGCGCCCGGCCGAGCAGCGCCAGCAGATAGCCGCCGTTCACGGCGTGGATGATGGTCCAGCCCGCCGAGAGCTCGGCGTCGTAGACGCCCGTCTCACGCAGCGCGACAGCCGTGTCGCGGTCGAACTCGCTGTCACCGATACGTGCCTGAACTGCCTGTGCCATGGCGGTACCGTACAACAGGTAATTACTGAGCGGTAGCTTTTTCTGGCACTCTCAGGGCGTCTCCTCCACCGCCTGCGAGCGCCTGTTCCACGCCCGCGGCGCCCGCCAGTGGAACCTCATCGCCAGCAGCCGCAGCACGAACGCCGTCACCACGGCCAGCCCGCTCGTCGCCGCGTTCAGCATGTCGAAACGGATGCAGAGCACGATCATCGTCGCACCGACGATGGCGGGGACGGCATACAGGTCGCGGTCCCAGCGCAGCAGCGACGGCACCTCGTTGGCCAGCACATCGCGCAGCACACCGCCGCCGACGGCAGTGGCCAGGCCCAGCGCGGCGGACGCGGTGAGGCCGAGCCCGTACTCGTACGCCTTGGTCGTGCCGGTGACGCAGAAGAGCCCGAGGCCTGCCGCGTCGAAGACGTTCACGCCCACCTGGATGCGCTCGACCTGCGGATGCAGGAAGAAGACGAGCACGGCCGCGATCAGGGGTGTCAGGAAGTACCCGAGATCGGTGAAGGCCGCAGGGGGTACGGCCCCGATGATCAGATCACGCAGCAGCCCTCCGCCCAGCGCCGTGACCTCGGCGAGCACCGCGATGCCGAATACGTCGAAGTTCTTGCGTACGGCGAGCAGAGCCCCGGAGATCGCGAAGACGAAGATCCCGACGAGGTCGAGCGCATGCTGGACGGAGGGCGTGAACAGTTCTTGGAGCACCGGACGATTGTGCCGGGTCCGTGGGCGGAGCTACTCCTTGGCGATGTCCCCCGAGGTCGGAGCGGTTCCCTCGGCGGCGTCCGCGTCGACGGTCCCGGGCGCCGCGTCGTCGGCCACGTCGTCGGCCTTCGCGGGAGCCTCGGCTGCCTTCGGCGTCGCCGTCACGATCTCCACCGCGTCCCGCGCCGACGCCAGCGCCACATCCTGCGGCGCCTGGTCCTGCGCGTTCTCCGGGTGGTGGCACGCCACCTGCTGCCCGGGCCTGAGCTCGATCAGCGGCGGCTCCTGCTTCGTGCAGATCTCCGTCGCCTTCCAGCACCGCGTGTGGAAGCGGCACCCGCTCGGCGGCGAGATCGGCGAGGGTACGTCGCCCTTGAGCAGGATCCGCTCGCTCTTCCCGCCGCGCCGCCGCGGGTCCGGCACGGGCACCGCGGACATGAGGGCCTTGGTGTACGGGTGCATCGGCGTCTCGTACAGCGACGTGCGGTCCGCCAGCTCCACGATCTTGCCCAGGTACATGACCGCGATCCGGTCCGACACATGACGGATGACGGACAGGTCGTGAGCGATGATCACGTACGTCAGGCCGAGCTCGTCCTGGAGGTCGTCCATCAGGTTGACGACCTGCGCCTGGATCGACACGTCCAGCGCGGAGACCGGCTCGTCCGCGACGACCAGCTTCGGCTTCAGCGCGAGCGCACGGGCGATGCCGATGCGCTGGCGCTGGCCTCCGGAGAACTCGTGCGGGTAGCGGTTGTAGTGCTCGGGACTGAGGCCCACCAGCTCGAGCAGACGCTGGACCTCCCTCTTCGTGCCGCCCTCCGGCTCCACACCCTGCAGCCGGAACGGGGCCGCGACGATGGAGCCGATGGTGTGCCGCGGGTTCAGCGAGCCGTACGGATCCTGGAAGATCATCTGGATGTCGCGGCGCAGCGGGCGCATACCACCGGTCTTCAGATGCGTGATGTCCGTGCCGTCGAACTCGACCTTGCCGCCCGTCGGTTCGAGCAGGCGGGTGATCAGCCGGCCCATCGTCGACTTGCCGCAGCCGGACTCGCCGACGACGCCCAGCGTCTCGCCACGGCGTACGTCGAAGTCGATGCCGTCGACCGCCTTCACCGCGCCGACCTGTCGCTGCAACAGCCCCTTCTTGATGGGGAAGTGCTTGGTCAGGCCCTCGACCTTGAGCAGCAGGTCCGGCGCGGAAGCCGCGGCGGCCGCACCGCCCGGGGAGGCCGCCTGCTGCGGGATCGTCACATCAGTCGTCTTCTCACTCACAGCTTCGGCGCAATCTCTTCGGTCCAGATCCGCGTACGGTCCTCCTGCGACATATGGCAGGCGGTGAAGTGGCCGGAGCCCACTTCGAGCAGGTCCGGGCGCTCGGTGCGGGTGATCCCGCCCTTGGGGACGTCCGCGTACGGGCAGCGCGGGTTGAAGGCGCAGCCGCTCGGCACGTTGATGAGCGACGGCGGCTGGCCCTTGACCGGGATGAGCCGCTCCGTCTGGTCCCGGTCGATGCGCGGCATCGAGCCCAGCAGGCCCCAGGTGTAGGGGTGCTGGGGCTTGTAGAAGATCTCGTCGACCGGGCCGCGCTCCACACACCGTCCGCCGTACATCACCAGGATGTCGTCGGCGATCTCGGCAACCACGCCGAGGTCGTGGGTGATGATGACGACCGCTGAGCCGAACTCCTTCTGCAGATCCCGGATCAGGTCGAGGATCTGGGCCTGCACCGTCACGTCGAGCGCGGTGGTGGGCTCGTCCGCGATGAGCAGTTCGGGGTTGTTGACCAGCGCCATCGCGATCATGGCGCGCTGGCGCATACCGCCGGAGAACTCGTGCGGATAGGAGTCCACACGCTTCTTCGGCTCGGGTATGCCGACGCGGTCGAGAAGTTCGATCGCGCGGGTGCGGGCGACCTTCTTGGAGACCTTGTTGTGGACGCGGTAGGCCTCCACGATCTGGCTGCCCACGGTGTAGTACGGGTGCATCGCGGACAGCGGGTCCTGGAAGATCATCGCCATGTCGCGGCCGCGCAGCCGGCGCACCTCGTCCGGGTCGGCGCCGACCAGTTCCTTGCCGTCGAGCCAGATCTCGCCGGACATCTGCACGTTCTTGCCGCGGGCGCCCAGCCGGTGCAGGCCCATGATCGCGAGCGAGGTCACGGACTTGCCCGAGCCGGACTCGCCGACCACGCCGAGGGTCTTGCCCTTCTCCAGCTGGAAGCTGACCCCGTCGACGGACTTGACCAGGCCGTCGTCGGTCGGGAAGTGGACGCGCAGATCGCGGACGTCGAGGAAGGCGCTCGGGGTCGAAGCCCCCGTGCGCACGGGTTCGCCGACGGCGGCGCCGGTCTTGGACAGCTCGGTCATGACAGCCTCACCCGCGGGTCGACGACGGCGTACAGAAGGTCAACCACAAGGTTGAAGAACACGACGAAGAACGCCGCGAGGAGAGTGACACCAAGGATCGGCGGCAGGTCGTTGACCCTGATCGCCTGTACCGCGTACTCGCCGATGCCGTGCAGGGAGTACACCGACTCGGTGATCACCGCGCCGCCGAGCAGCAGACCGACGTCCATGCCGAAGACCGTGACAATCGGGGTGAGCGCGGCCCGCAGACCATGCTTGGTGACCACGTTCCGCTCGCGCAGGCCCTTGGCGCGCGCGGTGCGGATGAAGTCCTCGTTCATCGTCTCCAGCATGCCGGAGCGGGTGAGCCGGGCGTAGATCGCCGCATACAGCAGCGCCAGTGAACACCAGGGCAGGAAGAGGGAGTTGGCCCACTGCGAAGGGTTCTCGGTGAACGGCACATAGGTCCGTCCGAAGATCGGGATCTGGTAGCTGAACACCAGCAGGAGCAGCTGACCGGTGAAGAAGATCGGCAGCGAGACACCGGCGAGCGCACCGCCCATGGCGGCCCGGTCGAAGAACGATCCGGGCTTCAGCGCGGAGATCACACCGACGACGATTCCGGAGACCAGCCAGAGCACCGCGGCACCGATCGCGAGCGAGATGGTGACGGGCAGACGCTCGGTCAGCTGTGGCCAGACCTCGAGGTGGTCCTTGAAGGAGTAGCCGAAGCAGGGTGCGTCGCAGCGCACCGTGGTGGGGCCGATGTCATAGGTGGCGCCGGTGACGATCCCCTTGATGAAGTCCCAGAACTGGACGTAGACCGGCTGGTCCAGGCCCAGGTTCGCCTTGACCGCCGCGATGTCCTCGGGCGTGGGGTTCTTGCCGATGTACTGCTGGGCCAGCTGATCGGCGGTCTGTCCGGCCAGCATCGGCAGGATGAAGAAGATGCCGAAGGTAACCGCGGTGACGACCAGCAGCAGGATCACCGCTGCGATCGTGCGGCGGGCAATGTACGAGATCACGAGGACCGGCGCCGGTGCCCGCGGGCCGTAAGGCCCGCGGGCACCAATGCCTTCACCTGCCTTCCGGGGCTACTTCTTCGTCGTGCCGATGTTGAGGTAGTCGTACTGACCGCTGAAGGCGGCCGTCGACACCATGTTGGTGCCGTGCGACGAGCGGTACAGCAGGACCTTGAAATAGGACAGCGGGACGATGACCGCCTGGTCCATGACCTTCTTGTCGATCTCGGCGTAGGCCTTGTTGCGGGCCGCCTCGTCGGTGTTGGCTATCGCGTCGTCGAGGAGCTTGTTGATCGCCTTGTCGTCCAGCTGCGACAGGTTGGTGTTGCCGGACTGGCCGATGGCCTTGCCGTGCACGATCTGCTGCAGGTAGCCGTAGCCGGTCGGCCAGTCGGCACCCCACTGCATCATGATCAGACCGATGTTCTCCTTCTCGGTGAACTTCGGAACACCCGCGTAGTCGGAGAAGTACTTGCTCGACGGGTACTGCTTGATCTTGGCCTCGATGCCGACCTTGCCCAGCGACTGGACGATGGCGGTGGCGGCGTCGACCTCGCTCTGGCGGTCGCTGCGCGCGGAGATGAAGGTGGAGATCTTCTCCTTGCCGCAGGCCTTCAGGGCAGCCTTGGCCTTGGCCTGGTCACCCTTGTTGTCCGGGGTGGCGTAGGTGTCGAACTTCTCGTAGCCCGGGATGTCGGTCGGCAGCACCGTGGAGGCGATGTCACCGCGGATCGGACCGCCCATCGCGGTCTGCACCGAGACCTTGTCGATGGCGTACTGAACGGCCTTGCGGCACTCGACGTTGTCGAACGGCTTGACCTTGGAGTTGATCGCCGTGTAGACGAGACGGCCGCCGAGCGCGTTGTCGGTGGAGGCCTTCAGGTCCGGCTTCGCCAGGATCTGCGCCTGGGTCTGGGTGTCGACACCACGCCCGGCCAGGTCGGCCACGAGGTCACCGGCGATCAGGTCCTTGTCGATGGTCGCCTGCGCGACCTTCAGGTTCAGGACGATCTTGTCCGGGTACTGCTTGCGCAGCGGGTCGGTCTTGGCGTCCCAGTTCTCGTTGCGGACCAGAGTGACCGACTGGCCGTCCTTGTAGCTCTCGAACTTGTACGAGCCGGAGGAGACGATGGACTTGGTGTAGTCCACGCCCTTGTCCTTGGCCTTCGGCACCGGGGCGGTCTGCGGGGCGCTGACCAGGTAGTCGAAGTCCGCGAACGGCTTGTTGAGCTTGAAGACGATGGTGTGGTCGTCCGGGGTCTGGATGGACGACAGGCCCTTGTCGCTCTTGTCCTTGTAGGGGCCCTTGTACTTGTCCGGGTCATCCAGGAGCTGCTGGAAGTAGTTCGGACCGAGCGAGAGGGTGTCACGCGCGAAGTTGGAGCGCTCGACGGCGTACTTGACGTCCTTGGCGGTGACCTCGGTGCCGTCGTCGTACTTGACGCCCTTGCGGATCTTGTAGGTCCAGGTCTTGCCGCCGTCGCTGGGGACACCCATCGACTCGGCGAGGTCCGGGGCCAGCTCGTTGCCCTTCTCACCGGGGGCCGGCTTGAAGGTCGTCAGCGGACGCGCGTAGAGGCGGCTGAAGTTGTAGATGAAGGCGTAGTACGTGTTGCCCGGGTCGAAGGACTCCGGAGCATCGGCCATCGCGTAGGTGACCGTGCCGCCCTTCTTGTCCGAGGCATTGACGACGCCGGTGGTGGCGGCGTTGGCGCCGGCAGCCTTGCCGGTGTTCTCGCTGCCGCCGTCCTCGGCCTTGCTGCAGCCGGCGAGAAGCAGGCTCGCACTGCTGATGACCGCGAGAGCGGCCACTGCTGACCTTCGCATGATGGTCGGGTTCCCCTTCACTGTCGACAAACTTGATTGGGACTCTGGCCCGGCAGACATCAGCGGCTGCGAGGGTCGAGCGCGTCCCGGAGGCCATCACCGAGCAGGTTGAAGGCCAGTACGGTGATGAAGATCGCGAGGCCAGGGACGAGCATGTACTGCGGATCGACCTGGAAGTAGTCGACCGCCTCCCTGAGCATTCCGCCCCAGGACGCCTGCGGCGGCTGGATGCCGACGCCGAGGAAGCTGAGCGACGCCTCGAAGATGATGTTGGTCGGGATGAGCAGCGTCGCGTAGACGATGATCGGTCCGACCAGGTTCGGCAGCAGCTCCTTGAACAGGATGTACGGACCGCGGGCGCCCATGCCGCGCGAGGCGTCGATGAACTCGCGCTCACGCAGGGCCAGCGTCTGGCCGCGCACGATACGGGCCATGTAGGGCCAGTTGAAGAAGCCGATGATGAAGATCAGCACGCTCATGTGGAGCGGCAGACCCTCGAGCCCGAAGGCACCGCCCTGCAGCGTCGCCGAGATGGCGATGGCGAAGAGGAGCAGCGGGAAGGCGAGGAAGGTGTCCATCAGACGGCTGATGATCGAGTCCACCCGCCCGCCGTAGTAGCCGGCGACGAGTCCGAGGATCGTGCCGATGGCGTTGGACAGGATCGTGGCGCCGAAGGCGACCACGAGCGAGACCCAGGAGCCTTCGAGGATGCGGGCGAAGATGTCACGGCCGAACTTCGGGTCCACACCCAGCGGGTGATCCCAGCTCATGCCGCCGAAGTCGCCCTTGGGCAGCGAGGTGTTGGGGTCGACCAGGTCCTGCTGGAACGCGTTCGGGTCCAGGTCGAGAAGAGCCTGCAGCGGCCGGGAGAGCGCCGCCGCCAGGATGAGCAGGATGACGATGATGCCGCCGGCGACCGCGAGCCTGTCACGCTTGAACCGCGTCCAGGCGATCTGGCCGAGCGAACGGCCCTCGATCTTTCCCTTCCCGGCCCCCGCGAGTACTGCCTCCGGCTGTGCCTCGGCGGCCGAGCCGGAGGTATCGATCGGTGCGGTCACGTGCCTTTGACCCCTCTCGGCCGACGGTGGCCGGCCCCCCATGAACTGCCGCTGTAACGGCCTGTCCCGCATCAGTTGGTGCTAGTTAGCACAAAGGACCGAAGGCCCTCGTTAGCCGGGAGTCTTCAACGGGTTTGCGATCACCCGCCAGACCTGGCGGTGAATGTTTGCGCAACCGTGATGCGGGCAGCGAGCTTCCGTTATCCGGACGCAACCGGCTGCTGAGCGGGTCGGAGGGCACAACTACCCCCGCGTAAGAGGGTGGTTCTCACCCTTACGCGCGGTGACTGTCTCAGCGTGCGGCCACGATCGGCGGCAGATCGGCGCCCGGTGGTGGCAGGGCGGCAGACGCGTCAGTAGGCGCGCGGGGCCGGCGGCGGGTACCCGTAGCCGCCGCCCGCGGGGGCGGGGGAGCCGCCGTGGGCCTCACGGTCGTAGAAAGGCCGGGCGTTGGCCCGCAGCCACATCGTGACCGGGTCGTACTCGTCGGACATCGCCACCGTGGAGACCGGCAGGCCGTCCGGCACGGCGCCGACCGACTGGTGCATCATCGCGCGCACCGCGTCGACGGACTGGGGGCTCGTGTCGTACAGATCCAGCCCGATGGCGAGATACGCAGCCCCGACCGCGGGCTGCACCCAGGCGCGCCGCAGCGAGCGGACCGCGGGAGTGCGATGCGCGTTCTGTGTGAGCAGAGCATAGAACTGCGGGATCTCGATGGCCGGCTCGGACAGCCGCAGAGGTCCTGCCGGCATCCGGTCGAGTCCGGTGGCGATCCTGCGCAGATCCAGCCATGGAATACCGACGCCGCCGCCCGGGGCATGCGGATTGAGCCAGATACCCCAGCCCTCGGGGTACAGGGCACGGGCGATGTCGCGTCCGGTGACCACTTCGTGCGCGCGGTTCCAGCCGGAGACGGACAGCTCCTGGGCGGAGGTGACACAGGGCGCGTAGCCGACGCCGTCGACCTCCATGTTTCCGTACTGGGCATCGGGCGATCCGGACTGCCCGTGCCACAGGAGCATCCAGATCCGGCCGCCCGCCGGGTCGGCGAGTGCGTGCAGCAGTGCCTCGTACGCGTCATAGCGTCCGGGTGTCACCTGGCGCAGCATGTGCTCGACCTGCCCGGTCGCCGCGGTGCCTGACGCGCTCACCCTGGTTCCGCCCCTCTTGAAGTCCTCTGCGATCCGACATTCGGCACAGCCATCCGGTCAGGCGGCCATGAAACCAGCTTAATCGGCCGTCCTGGCACCTACTTGACGGCAGTGCCTTTCTCTCGGATCAGGCCGGACACTGAGCGGGTCTGGTGCTGGGGGCACCTCCCGAGCCCGAAGGCTGTGGGGAGCGTGCCAGGGCACGCGAGCCCGGAAGATCCGAAAAGAGGCCCTAGGCGTGCCGGCGTCGGTAGAAGGGCCGCACCCGCTCCAGCATCCAATCGGCTACGGGGTCCTGCGCTATGTCCAGCAGGACGAGGTTGACCGGCCAGCTCACCTGTACCCGGCCCAGCGCACGGCCGAGCGCGTCCATCGGGGCGTTGCGGTCGGAGCCCTCGAAGGAGGAGACCTGGACACCGATGAAGAGGGCCGGGGCGTCGCCTTCGACGGAGGCGAGGGCGCGGCGGGCGCTGAGCACGACGCCGATGGCCTCGAACTCGCCGGCCGCGGCGGCAAGGAAGTCGACAGGCTCCTCCTGCCAGTCCGGCTCGTACAGCCGCACCCGGCCACCGGTCGCGGGCCCTTCCAGGGCGGTGCGGCCCAGGCGGCACAACTCGGCGACGGCGGGCGGGGGCAGCGGAGCGCCGACGGTGCCGCCGGGGTTCACGGCGATGCCGAGCTGCGGAGGCAGTCCGCGGGCGAACTCCTGGGCGGGAGCGACGGTGAAGGGCATATGGCTGCCGACGCAGGCGAGGAACTGCTGCTCGGAGCTGAAGACGGGGACGTAGGGTGCGCCGTCGATCTCCATGGTGGGCAGATCGAGATTCGGACTGCCGGGGCCGCCGCCGTTGGGAAGCGGGATCCAGATCAGGCTGCGGCCGAGTACCTCGACCAGCCGCCCGCCGGCGGCGGGATTGCCGAGCGAGGCGCCGAGCACCTCTTCCAGCTCATTGCCCGGCCAGCCGCTGTACGGGTGCGGGTGGGCGTGCTGCGAAAGCTCCATGCGCGTGTCCTTCTCCCCCGGTCCTCCCCCGCCAATCCCGGGGGTCGCGCCCCCGACCTTAACGCCGCGGGCACGATACGTGCCGAGGCGTCCGGGCCCCGGACCTCAGCATGGCCCGTCCGTCGCGGAGCCGGCCGAGGGCCGTCCGTTCGGCGAGCACGCCGCAGCGCGCCTGCCAACGGGTCCGGGCACCCGACATGGGCCCGGTCGCCCGCCGGGCCCGGCACGGCCCCACGAGCCCGGGCCGGGCAGGGCCCCGCGTCGCCCGAGCCGTCGCCGAACGGGCCGAGGGCCCTCCGATCGCCCCCGCACAACCGCAGCGCATGGGCCCTTCTCGCCCGGCAGCGCCCGGGCTACCGGGCCGGGCCCGCCCGGCCGAGGAGCGCACGGCGCAGGCATGCCGGGCCCGGCGTCGCGCGGCGGGCCCGCGCAGGGCCTTACTTCTCCGTGAATCCGAGACGCGCCAGCGTGCCCGCCGCCTCGCGGTCCAGCAGTACCGCCGAGGTGCAGCCGGCCGGGAGTCGGCCGGACTGCGCGGCGGTGAGGAGGCGGGAGACCGCCCGGCGGTGGCGGGCGAAGGCGTAGCCGGAGACGCCGCGGCCGCGCTCGCGCTGACCCGCGCGGGCGACCTGCGGAGTGACGTCGAGCAGGACCAGATGCAGCCCGGTCCCGCGTCTGCGCACCTCGCGGGCGATCCAGCGCCGCACCCAGGCCTGGGTGCCGCAGTCGTGGACGACGACGCTCCTGCCCGAGCGCAGCGCGCGCCGCAGGCCCGCGTAGTGGGCGATCCGGACGAAAGGGCGGTACAGGGCGTACGGCAGCAGGCGCGGCATCAGGGCATCCCACCGGTCCCGGGTGTCCTGCGAGTCGATCCCGAGGCCGCGCGCGGCCCGGTGGATCAGCGTGGACTTTCCACTGCCCGGCAGTCCGGAGACGACCACCACGTCACCGGCGGCAAAGACGAGGCTGTGCGGGCTGCGCCCCGAGCGGTCCCTCAGGTCGCGCAGTACCGGCGCGGGCGCCCCTGCCAGGCGAGCGGGCATGCCCGGCTGAGCGGGCACCCCCGTGGTCGTGGCATACGCACCGGACGGCTGCATCGTCATCACCCTCCCCCATGTCGGGTTCATCCACACCCTTGCCCATGAAGCGTAAAGAAATGGTAATGCCGCTCAACCTATTTACCGCTGTGCGACACCCCGGGCCCGACGGCGACGCGCTCCCGGGTCACCTGTCCCACTCTTCCCCGATGCGTGCAATGATGTGCGCGCCAACTGCATACCGGCCGCTTGAATCCGCGCGGGAGAGTCCCGGCCACCTGGTGTGGCGGGCGCCGAAGGAGCAAGTTCCTCCCTTGAATCTCTCAGGCCCCGTACCGCGTGCGATGAGGCAGATCTGAAAAGCGAGCCGCTGTCGAGTGGCTCCACCCAAGGTGCAAGTCACGACTACCCGTTCCGCGTAGTCGAGGCGAACCTCTCAGGTTCCGATGACAGATGGGGAGGATTGTCCTCGCCTGGCCATGCCCTGGGAGCCACATCTATGAGCAACGCCCCCCGTCTCACCTCTCTCGATGCCCTGCACCGCTCGCTGGGCGCGACCATGACCGACTTCGCGGGCTGGGACATGCCGCTTCGGTACGGGAGTGAGCGCGACGAGCACAACGCCGTCCGCACCAAGGCCGGCCTCTTCGACCTCTCCCATATGGGGGAGATCACCGTCACCGGCCCGCAGGCCGCCGAGCTCCTCGACTTCGCGCTGGTCGGCAACATCGGCTCCGTCGGGGTCGGCCGGGCCCGCTACACGATGATCTGCCAGGAGGACGGCGGGATCGTCGACGACCTGATCGTCTACCGCCTCGGCGAGACCGAGTACATGGTCGTCGCCAACGCGGGCAACGCGCAGATCGTCCTGGACGCCGTGACCGAGCGCGCGGAGGGCTTCGACGCCGAGGTCCGCGACGACCGTGACGCGTACGCGCTGATCGCCGTCCAGGGCCCGGAGTCCCCCGGCATCCTGAAGTCGCTGACGGATGCCGATCTGGACGGACTGAAGTACTACGCGGGCCTGCCCGGCACCGTCGCCGGCATCCCGGCGCTGATCGCCCGCACCGGCTACACCGGCGAGGACGGCTTCGAGCTGTTCGTCGAGCCGCAGCACGCCGAGAAGCTCTGGCAGGCGCTGACCGAGGCGGGAGCCCCGGCCGGTCTGATCCCGTGCGGTCTTTCCTGCCGCGACACGCTGCGCCTGGAGGCGGGCATGCCGCTGTACGGGCATGAGCTGACCACCGCCCTGACGCCGTTCGACGCGGGTCTCGGCCGGGTCGTGAAGTTCGAGAAGGAGGGCGACTTCGTGGGCCGCGAGGCCCTCCGGGCCGCCGCCGAGCGCGCCGCCGCCAGCCCGCCGCGCAAGCTGGTCGGCCTGATCGCCGAGGGCCGCCGCGTCCCGCGCGCCGGGATGGCTGTCGTTGCCGTGGGCGGAGCCGACGCCCCGGTGATCGGCGAGGTCACCTCTGGGGCCCCGAGCCCCACCCTCGGCAAGCCGATCGCCATCGCTTATGTGGACGCGGCACACGCCGAGCCCGGCACGCCGGGTGTCGGTGTGGACATCCGCGGAACACACGAGCCGTACGAGGTCGTCGCGCTGCCGTTCTACAAGCGCCAGAAGTGATCGTCCGCACCCTCTCTTCGTTCACCAGCACTCCCCCGCGTACAGGAGAATTCAGGTCATGAGCAACCCCCAGCAGCTGCGCTACAGCAAGGAGCACGAGTGGCTGTCGGCCGCCGAGGACGGCGTGTCGACGGTCGGCATCACGGAGCACGCGGCCAACGCGCTCGGCGACGTGGTGTACGTCCAGCTCCCCGAGGTCGGCGACACCGTGACCGCGGGTGAGACCTGCGGCGAGCTGGAGTCCACCAAGTCGGTCAGCGACCTGTACTCCCCCGTCTCCGGTGAGGTCACCGAGGCCAACGAGGACGTCGTCAACGACCCGTCGCTGGTGAACTCCGCCCCGTTCGAGGGCGGTTGGCTCTTCAAGGTGCGCGTCAGCGAGGAGCCGAAGGACCTGCTCTCCGCGGACGAGTACACCGACTTCGCCAGCTGACCACGACCCCTAGGGACCGAGTGATGTCGATTCTCAACACCCCTCTCCATGAGCTGGACCCGGACGTCGCCGCCGCTGTCGACGCCGAGCTCCACCGTCAGCAGTCCACCCTCGAGATGATCGCCTCGGAGAATTTCGCCCCGGTCGCGGTCATGGAGGCCCAGGGCTCCGTCCTCACCAACAAGTACGCCGAGGGCTACCCGGGCCGCCGTTACTACGGCGGCTGTGAGCACGTCGACGTGGTCGAGCAGATCGCTATCGACCGCATCAAGGAGCTCTTCGGGGCCGAGCACGCCAACGTGCAGCCGCACTCCGGCGCGCAGGCGAACGCGGCCGCGATGTTCGCCCTGCTCAAGCCGGGCGACACGATCATGGGCCTGAACCTGGCCCACGGCGGCCACCTGACCCACGGCATGAAGATCAACTTCTCCGGCAAGCTCTACAACGTGGTCCCGTACCACGTCGACGACCAGACCGGTCAGGTCGACATGGCCGAGGTCGAGCGCCTCGCCAAGGAGTCCAAGCCGAAGCTGATCGTGGCCGGCTGGTCCGCGTACCCGCGCCAGCTGGACTTCGCGGCGTTCCGCCGGATCGCCGACGAGGTCGGTGCGTACCTGATGGTCGACATGGCCCACTTCGCGGGTCTGGTCGCCGCCGGTCTGCACCCCAACCCGGTGCCGCACGCCCATGTCGTGACCACCACCACGCACAAGACCCTCGGTGGTCCGCGCGGCGGTGTGATCCTGTCCACGGCCGAGCTCGCCAAGAAGATCAACTCCGCGGTCTTCCCGGGCCAGCAGGGCGGTCCGCTGGAGCACGTCATCGCGGCGAAGGCGGTCTCCTTCAAGGTCGCGGCCTCCGAGGACTTCAAGGAGCGCCAGCAGCGTACGCTCGACGGTGCCCGCATCCTCGCCGAGCGTCTCGTCCAGACCGACGTGACCGAGCACGGTGTCTCCGTGCTGTCCGGCGGCACGGACGTGCACCTGGTCCTGGTGGACCTGCGCAACTCCGAGCTGGACGGCCAGCAGGCCGAGGACCGCCTCCACGAGGTCGGCATCACGGTCAACCGCAACGCCATCCCGAACGACCCGCGGCCGCCGATGGTCACCTCGGGTCTGCGGATCGGCACGCCGGCGCTGGCCACCCGCGGTTTCCAGGCCGACGACTTCCGTGAGGTCGCGGACATCATCGCCGAGGCGCTCAAGCCGTCGTACGACGTCCAGGCCCTGCGCGCCCGCGTGACGGCCCTGGCCGGGAAGCACCCGCTTTACCCTGGGCTGACGAAGTAATCCTTTCGAGCCCGAAGCAAAACAGAACGGGGCACCGCGCACACTGGTCAGTGGGTGCGGTGCCCCGCACCACGTACTGCCCTGTGTTCTCTGCACCACCCCCGGCAGACAACGGCGTCTACCAACCTTGAGGAGTACCCCCGTGGCCATTTCGGTCTTCGACCTGTTCTCGATCGGCATCGGCCCGTCCAGCTCCCACACGGTCGGCCCGATGCGGGCGGCGCGTATGTTCGCCCGCCGCCTCAAGAACGAGGGACTGATCGCCCACACCACCGCCATACGCGCGGAGCTGTACGGCTCCCTCGGCGCGACCGGCCACGGCCACGGCACCCCCAAGGCGGTCCTGCTGGGCCTGGAGGGCAACTCCCCGCGAACCGTCGACGTCGAGAGCGCCGACGCCCAGGTCGAGCGGATCAGGACGAGCAAACGGCTCAACCTCCTCGGCATGCACGAGATCGGCTTCGACTTCGACGAGCACCTGGTCCTGCACCGCCGCAAGGCGCTGCCGTACCACGCCAACGGCATGACGATCTTCGCGTACGACGCCGAGGGCGCCACCGTGCTGGAGAAGACGTACTACTCGGTCGGCGGCGGCTTCGTCGTGGACGAGGATGCCGTGGGCGAGGACCGGATCAAGCTCGACGACACCGTGCTGCAGTACCCCTTCCGCACCGGCGACGAGCTGCTGAAGCTCGCCAAGGACACCGGGCTGTCCATCTCCGCCCTGATGCTGGAGAACGAGAAGGCCTGGCGCACCGAGGACGAGATCCGCGAGGGGCTGCTGGAGATCTGGCACGTCATGCAGGCCTGTGTGGCCCGCGGCATGTCCCGCGAGGGCATCCTGCCCGGAGGTCTCAAGGTCCGCCGCCGTGCCGCCAACACGGCCCGCAAGCTGCGCTCCGAGGGCGACCCGCAGGCGCTCGCGATGGAGTGGATCACGCTCTACGCGATGGCCGTGAACGAGGAGAACGCCGCGGGCGGCCGGGTCGTCACCGCGCCGACCAACGGCGCCGCCGGCATCATCCCCGCGGTCCTGCACTACTACATGAACTTCGTGCCGGGAGCCGACGAGGAAGGCGTCGTCCGCTTCCTGCTCGCCGCGGGCGCGATCGGCATGCTCTTCAAGGAGAACGCCTCCATCTCCGGCGCCGAGGTCGGCTGCCAGGGCGAGGTCGGCTCCGCCTGCTCGATGGCGGCGGGCGCGCTCGCCGAGGTGCTCGGCGGCAGCCCCGAGCAGGTCGAGAACGCGGCGGAGATCGGCATGGAGCACAACCTGGGCCTGACCTGCGACCCCGTCGGGGGCCTGGTCCAGATCCCGTGCATCGAGCGCAACGGCATGGCGGCGGTCAAGGCCGTCACGGCCGCGAAGATGGCGATGCGCGGCGACGGCAGCCACAAGGTCTCGCTGGACAAGGTCATCAAGACCATGAAGGAGACCGGCGCGGACATGTCGGTGAAGTACAAGGAGACGGCACGCGGCGGCCTCGCCGTGAACATCATCGAGTGCTGAGGATCTAGGCCCTGAGCAGCGTTTTTACGTCTTTCAGCACTGTCAGGGCCTTCCCTGCTTTCGCGGCGGAAAGTCCCTGGAACCTCCCTGGGACAGACGTGAAAGTCCCTGAAAAGTCCCTGGGAATTCGCTCGCAGATGGGGCCGCGACCTGGAAGTTTGTGGCAGACGTGTGGCGACAGACATCCCTCGACGCCATGGCTGCCTAATCGGATTCCGACGAAGGCCCCTCATCCAGCGCCACTTGAGCGGGACCGACTGCGCGAACTCGTCGAAGAAGCGGCAGCCGAACACGGCCCGGTCGATCAGGTGGCGGCCGACGCCAAGCGAGCGATCCTCCGCGGCGGTGATGCGGCCAGTTCGGCACAAGCCGCGTGAGCGGCACGCCCGTGCGAAGGCCTGTCCAAGCCGGCACGACGAGCGCCCGAGTTCACCGAGTGGCCGGCCGCAGCCGAAGACATCAGCATCGTCACCAGCTCCGTCACCCTCGTCGAAGCAAGCGACCCCAAGGTCACCAGGCGGCCCGCTTCGACTACGCCGTTTCCGCGCGAACATCATCCCGCCCGACCCAATACCCGCGCTCGTTCTCGGGCTCGTCCACGACCAGCACAGTGACGACTTCCGGCCGTCGCTGATGCGGTATTTAGACGAGAAGTCGGGTTTGTTCTGAAATCCTCGAAGGCGACTCGCGAGGCTGGATGCGGCCTCCTTGCCGCATGACAGAACAACGGAGAGTTTGCTGAGCGTCACACCCTCGGGTCGCTTAACATTAGGAGCACCGCTGGTCGGCGCGGCACAGGGATCGGAAAAACTCCTCGCGAGCGACGTCGTCCTCGGAAAGTCGTCCCAGTCACTTCCTCCCTAGACATGGATGAGCTCCTTGTAGTCGGCGGGAAGCTCATCCCCAAGGCTGCGCTCGACCTCGTCCCTAAGGGCGTTACTCATGGTGGGACCTGCTTCTCAGGGTAGATGGGCCCGTGGCGGCTCGATATACACCGTGACGCTTCCCGGCGGCGGTTGGCTGTGTCTGATGACGAGCGTCGTTCAGGGAAGGCGCGGAACGAGCTCCAGCCAGGCTCGCGTCTCCTGGAAGGCGAGGTCGTCACCTTCCAGGAGTGCGCGGAGGGGAAGCAGCGGAGTCAGCATGTTCTTGATCCGGCGCAGTTGCAGCATCTGATCCCGCGGTGCTGATTTCCACCCTTCGGCGAGCCGCGCGCCTGCCTCCAGCGACACTCCCACGTTCCGCAGGATCTCTGAGCAGAGAGCGGGAAGGTCCCGAGCCGCATCCGCGTTGCTGACCCCGAATTCCCGGATCATGTAGGCACGCACGTGGGCAGACTCGGCCATCGCCTGCTGTGGCGTCTGGCTCCGCTCCTTTCTTGAGATTGCGGAGAGAGCGAGACGACCCCATCGGAGCCTGGTTTCGTACGAGAGACCATGGGACTGCATGCCGCCGACGGCGAAATCACGCAACTGTTCCCAGTGCTCCAGCGAGCAGGCCCCCGCTTCGGGTGTCAGCACGTACCGTTCCAGGTCCTCCAGCGAAGAGCCGAGGAACCGGCGCCCGCTCCCGTGGCAGCCGCGCGTTTCAGGGGAACGGTCAGAGGATGGGGATTCCGGCACGTTCAAATGCCTCCTTCCCGATGTCAAGGCTCTCCTGCGAGGGCCAGTAGTGTCCACTCTGGTTGTTGATGTCCATGCCGAAGTAGTTGCCACCGCTTCCGGCGATCTCCGCCTCGCCCGCCGCACGCACAGGTGCCCCGTTCGTCAGCACGGGGTGCTTCAGCTCGGTGCCTTGAACGTGCTTCGGGATGAACACCAGCTCTCCCTCCTCAGTCACCGCCCACTTCACCGTGCCCGAGTTGATGACGTCATCGAAGCCTTCATCGCCGACACGCAAGGGCTTTACTCCGAGACGTTCGGCGTCGGCCAGCTCGCCTGCCAGTTCGCCCGGCATCCGATTGGGGAAGAGGCACGGTGAAAGTCCTCTTGGGTCGCTCCACGTGTGCGGATTGTTGACATACGTTGCTGGGTTCGGGGCAGGGACCAGACCCAGGGGGTCCTGGGTGAGGTAGCGGGCCGATTCCGGGTCGTAGTAGCGGAAGTGGTTGTAGTGGAGGCCCGATTCGGGGTCGAAGTATTGGCCCGGGAAGCGGAGTGGGGTGTATGCCGTGGCGTCGCGGGTCCACGTGGTCGTGCCCCAGAGGGTGGTGCGGGTGCGCCAGGCCACGTCACCTGATTCGTCGACGAGTTCCGCCGGGGTGCCGATCAGGTCGGTGACGATCGCGAAGAAGCGCTCGTCGTCCGTGTCCGTGCGGCGTTCCGTCTGGGCCAGGGGGCGGAGACCCGCGTGGTCCCAGGTCAGGACGACGTTCGCGGTCGTCTGCTCGCAGAGGGTCGTGCCGTCCCAGGTGAAGTGGACCGTCTCGAAAGGGGACTGCTTGGATATTCGGCGGCCCAGGGGGTCGTACGCGTACCGCCAGACCGTGCCGTCCGGTGTGGTCACCGCGGTGAGACGGTCCTCCGCGTCCCACTCGTAGCGCCAGGTGTCGGACTTCCGGGAGAGACGGGTCTTCTGGCGCAGGACGATCCGGCCCTGACCGTCGTGTTCGTAGCGGACGGCCCCCGCGCCGGTGATCCGAGTGCCCTCGTAGGCGCGTGTGCCCGTCGCGGAGTGGGACGGGTGGGTGGCGGGCCACGAGGCCTCCGTCTGGTTTCCGGCGTCGTCGTAGGCGTACTGCTCCGTCCAGCCCCGTGCATGGACGGCCGTGACGCGGCCGGCCGCGTCCAGGTCGAAGCGGCGGGCGCCGGAGAGTGCGTCGGTGATGCCGATGAGTCCGCCGTCCGCACGGTAGGCGTACGCGCGGTGCTGCAGGCGGCGACCCGAGTTGGCGGTAACCTCCTGATCCGTGAGGCGGCCCATCGAGTCGAACGAGGAGGTCAGGACGGCGAAGTCGGCGATGTGGCGGGTGGTTTCACGGCCGAGGACGTCGTGGGTGAAGGACAGCCTCCGGCCCGAGGACGTCAGTTCCGTACGACGTCCCGCGATGTCGTACGACCACGTGCTCGTCGACCCGCCCGGAGTTCTCCGACCAGTTCTCCGTCCCACGGCGTCGTGTGAGAACGAGAGGGTGCGGCCGTTCACGGTCTCCGAGACGAGGCGCCCGTAGCGGTCCCGGAGGCGTCCCAGTGTCGCGTCCGGCCCTGTCGCTGCCGCCAGTTCGTCGAAGACGTCGTACTCGTAGGTGCTGACCGCCCCTTCGGCGTCCTTGCGGACGATCCGACCGAGGGTGTCGCGGTCGAATCGGATCGTCTGGCCCAGGCCGTTCGCCCGGGCGGCCAGACGGCCAGAAGCGTCATAGTCGTAGCTCAGCGCCCGGCCGTCGAAGTCCGTCTCCGTGACCAGTCGGCCTGCCGCGTCGTAGGTGTAGTCCCACGTCAGGCCCTGCGGGTTGGTCACCCGTGTCAGCCGCAGGTTCGTGTCGTGGGAAAACTCGTACCGGACGCCGTCCCGGTACGTGCGGGACGTCAGCAGGTCGAAGTCGGTATACGTGAAACGGGTCGTGGCGCCCATCGCGTCCGTGTGGCTGAGGCAGTTGCCCTCGCCGTCGTACGTCCAGGACTCCACCGTGCCGTCAGGTGCCGTCCGGCGTGAGAGCCGGCCCTCGACCGTCCACTCCATCCGGGTGTCCGCGCCAAGGGCGTCGGTGATCCCGACCGTGCGGCCGAAGGCGTCGTGCTCGTAGCGGGTCGTGGCGCCCAGCGGATCGGTGACCTCGATGGGAGGCCCCGGCGGTCCAGGACCAGCCGGGTGGTAGCGCCGAGCGGGTCCGTCACCGAGGTGAGCCGGCCGGCCGCGTCGTAAGCGAACTCCGTCGTCGCGCCCGAGGGATCGGTCACCGATGTGCGGTTGCCGCGCTCATCGAAGGTCTGGCGGGTGACGTTGCCGTCGGTGCCGATGATGCGTATGGGGAGACCGATTTCGTTGTACTCGGCCCGCCCCTGCCGTCCGTCCGGGCGTTCCAGCACCGTCATACGGCCGTGCTGGTCATAGGTGGTGCGGCTGGCGTGGCCCAGCGGGTCCGTCCGGGACAGCAGTCGGTTGTGACGGTCGTACTCGAAACGCGTGACCGCGCCCAGTGCGTCGATCTCGGCGACGACCTGTGCACGGTCGTTGATCAGATGACGCTCGGTGTGCCCCAGACCGTCGGTGAACGTGGTCATGCGGAGCCCGGTCGTCGGGTCGACATCGTCCCAGGTGAACGTGGATTCGAGATGTCCGTTGGTGCCCGACTGATAGGTGCAGCGATCCTGATCATCGTAGACGTAGTCGTAGCGGCTGCCGTTGGTGTCCGTCCACGACGTGATGCGGCCGTGCTCGTCGCAGCCGAAGCGCAGAGGTTGGCCGGAGGAGTTGGTGACCGAGGTGAGGTGACCGTCGGTGTAGCCGTAGCGGAGGATCTCCTGGTCGGTGCCGTCGGCCGCCGCTCCTGCCAGGTGCAGGGCGGTGACCCTACCGTCGCTGGTGGCGAGCTTGAGGTGGTAGCCGCCGTGGTGGACGATCGAGGTCGGCGCGCCGGCCTCGTCGTACTCGAAGGTGATCCAGCGGCCGTTGCGGTCGTCGATCTGGGCGAGGAGCGCCCGTTCGTCGGTGTGGTCGGTGAAGTGCCAGACCCGCCCGGTGTCGGGATCGGTGATCGTGTAGCCGTCGTCCACCCGGTCCAGGGGCCAGCGGCGGCCGTGCGTGGGCATGACCGGAACACCTGGGGCGGGGTGGGGGTAGGCGAGCAGGCTGCCCTCGGCACAGCTGAAGATGACGCCCTCGGAGTCGATCTCCAGCCGTTGGTCGACGGTGGATGACCATGCCGGGCCGAACCAGCCGACGGCGCGGCGTGAGGAGTCGAAGGTGCGACGGAACACCAAGGGCAGGGAGCCCGGTAGGGCGATGTCCGTCTGTGGCAGGAGCATGCGGCCGGTCGCGATGTCGATCGGGTCCTTCTTGCACACCGTCTCGCTGCATCGCCGGCCGTTGCTGTCCGGGTTGTGTCCGTGGTCCCCGCGGGAGCCCTTGGGCGGCTTGACGCCGTTGCGCATCCCCGCACGGAGGCCGCCTCGTAGCAGCCCTGTGCCTTTGGTTCCGGCGGCTTCGGGTATGAGGCGGCCCCAGAATTCGCTGGGGTCGCTCTTGAGCGTTTCCCAGGCGTTCGCCAGGGCGCGGTCGGGGTTGGCGGCGGTGGAGACCAGGCCGGCGAGCGTCATGTTGACGCCCTTGTAGTACTCGGCCGGGTGGGTGAGGTTGTAGCCGTCGATCGGGTTGACGGAGCGGACGAAGTTGATCAGCCCGGCGGTGCCTTTGGCGGCACCGCCCAGCACGTGCATGTTCTCGACGCCGGTGGCCATGCTCCAGTCGGCGAGCTCGAGCTTGAGTTTCTCGCGGCCTTTGGGTTCCTTGGGGGCGTGGGCCATCGCGGCCGTGACGGCGCCTTTGGCGAGGTCGGCTGCTTCGTTGCGCGCCTTGCGGGCGTCGTTGAGGATCTCCTGGGCGCGTTCCATCGTGGCGAGCCCGGGGTCGGAGAGTTCGCCGGGGTGGGACAACGGGTTGTCGCTGGTGCGGACGGCGTTGTACGCGATGACCTTCTCGTTGTGGGCGTCCCGGGCGTCGTCGGACTCCTTCTTGCCCTGCTTGAACAGGACAATCGCCTCGCGGGCCTTGCTCTGCGCGCTGGTAATGGCGTTGGAGTACCGCTCCAGCGCACCGGCCGCGTCGTCGAACGCGTCGGCCGCGTGCAGCCAGTCGGTGGGCAGGGTGGAGAACTTCTCCCGGAAGGTGTTGGCGGCCTCGCCCTTCCAGTGGCTGGAGTCGAGCCTTCTCATGCCGGCGCCGACCAGGTCGAACGCCTTCTGGAAGTCACGCAGGTTCTTCACCGAATCGGCGATCTTGGTCGGGTTGCCATGGATCAGCTCGTTCGGCTCCTCGGTCTGGCCGAGCTGCTGCTCACCGACCTCCGCCCCGAGTGAGGAGGCGGTGCGGTCGCCCCAGTCCGTGACGAGATCGGCGACCTTGGCGTAGCCGTGGTCCTCCAGGTACTCGCCGGCCTGGTCCGTCACATAGTTGACGCCCCTGCCTGCGAGCTCCTTGCCCTTGTCGATCCCCGCGTCGACCCCGTCGACGATCTTGTCCGTCGCCTTGCCCGCGAGGTCACCGATGATTCCGAAATCCCCCATCAGCGGCTCTCCCCCCACCGCGGCTCCTCGGCCTGCGCGACGGTCGCCTCGTCCGGGTCGAACATCTCGCGGAACTCCGCATCCATCTGCTCACGCAGCTTCGGATCGATCACGCCGGAGCGCTCCATCGAGTCCATCTGTGCGTCCATCACGTCGTACCCGGTGTTCCTCCAGGTCTGCTTCACCTCCTGGTGCGCCTCGACCATCGACTCTTTGCTCCAGTCGGGGTTGTCGAACACGGTCTGGGAGCTGATCTTGTCCCAGCTCATCTGTTTGACCTCGTCCTCGCTCAGGTGCGGGTTCCCGTTCAGCGAGTTGACGCCAATCTTGATCGAGTCCTTGACGTACTGCTCCTGCTCGGCGTACGCACCGACCGACAGGCCCACACCCTGCGCGAAGGCATTGCCCTAGATGGTCAGGGCCCGAACCCCCCACTCCCAGCGCTCGCAGAACGTCGTGAACTGCTCCGTCAGACCGGCATGACCCAACTCCAGCCCCGACAGCGCCAGATCAGAGAACCCCCGCCCGGTGGTCGCCTCACCGATCATGCCGAGCTCCTTCAGCTCGGCATGCGCCAGATCGATGCCCATCGCGATGGCCAGCAGCGCCACCGGCGGCGCCTGCAGATCAGGATCGTTCCCGCTCACACTGTCCCCCCGAGATCAACCGCCACCGCATCGGGCACGATGCCCGCAACCGGCGGAAACAACATGCCCTCGTCACTGCCGGCATCCAGCGCGACCCCCGCCGGTCCCGGCACCATCACATCCAGCAGACGCGCACCCAGAATCGTCCGGTACGCCCACTCCCGCTCCGCCTCCCCACGAGCCCGCGCGAAGTCGGCCAACGCCTCCTCGTCCGAGAACGCACAGATCCACCGCACCCCGCCCTGCTCCGCGGTCCACAGACTCCCGTACGCATCGAACGGCACCAGCACCGCGTTGCGCCGAAACTCCCCCAGCACATGCGCGAACTCCCGTCGCGCTACCACCTCGTCGGCCGGTTCCGCGTCTGACGCGGTCTGTTCCGGAGCCTGCGGCGCCACCGGAACTGTCTCCGGTTCCGACTCCGAGGGGGGCTCCGGCTGTGTCGCCGGAACCGACGCAGCCACCAACTCGGCCAGCGGCGAAACGCGTTGAGGCTTCGGTATGTCCTCCCCGTTCTCAGTCACTCAAGCAATGCTGTCACGCGATCATTCCCGTGAGCAACGCAGGACTTCGGCCTTTGTGTGACGTCTGATTCGCGGGTCTGCAACAGGCCGGGGCTGCTGGAGCGGCTGCCCGAGGTGCCGGGCCGGAGCACACCAGATCATCCCGCTTGAGCGGTCGCGTCGCATGACGCCGCGTCACAGGCTGCCCGCCAAGGAGAAGGAACACTCGTGGCAGTCCCTGTTCAGGATAAAATATCCCTGGAAAGTCCCTGATGCGGCGACTCTGAGCCGAGAATCGTAAGAAATCCGAGGTCAGAAGCTTGATCAGATGCCGCTTCCGTATCGGTCAAGTACAAGGAGACCGCGCGCGGCGGCCTCGCCGTGAACATCATCGAGTGCTGAGCCGTTCACGGTTTCCTGAGCCGGCGGCCCCGGAGCGTGGTGGAGCGCTCCGGAGCCGCCGCGCGGAACCGTCGGGGCCGCGAGACCCCGGCAAAGGACTCAGGCCTGGTTGAGCGAGGCCCAGAACTCGTCGAAGGTCAGCTGACCGTCGCCGTTGGCGTCCTTGGTCCTGATCACCGCTTCGGCGACGGTCTCGGTGACGTTGAAGTCGCCCAGCTGCGCCATCACGCTCTTGTACTCGGCCGCCGTGATCAGGCCGTCGCCGTTCAGGTCGTAGCGCTCGAACGCCTTGCGCGCCTCTTCGATGTCCGCCACTGCTTCCGCCCCTTCTTGGTGCATTACTGACAGGGGTCAGATTATCGGCCGACGCTCGCCGATCATGGAGGGGAGTCCCGTACCAGGGACAGGGAAGGACGTGGGATGAGCAGGGAACTGACGCGGATTCTGGCCGCCGCGGCACAGGGGGAGTTTCCGCCACAGGACGGCGCGGTGAGCGTGGTGCCCCAGCCGAGCACCCGTGACGCCGGAGTGGTGGCCTTCACCGCGCACTCCGTGGTCTTCACGGACGAGGACCCTCAGTGGGTGAGGGCCCAGCTCGCCGCCACCGACTCGGACGGGCTGGCCGCAGCGATGAACCCGGGCTTTCTGTGTGCGCTGATGGCCCGCACCGGCCGTTCCATGAACACCATCGACCTGGTGACGGTGGCAGGCGCCCTGCCCGGTACGCCCGATGTCCGCTGCGCGAGATCGAGGACCCGGAACACCTCAGGGTCGCCCGCGCCCTGAAGTACCGCGACGACGTACGGGTATGGGCCGCCGACGGAGGAGTGCTGATCCTCGGACGGGGGCTCGCGGGCCGGTGGGAGATCGCACTCGAGCTCGAGGAGGAGGCACGGGGCCGCGGTCTCGGTCCGGCCCTGGCACGAGCGGCCCGCCAGTTGGTGCCCGACGCGGTGGTGTGGTCCCAGCAGTCGCCGGGAAATGCGCGCAGCGTCCGGCTGTTCCAGAAGGCGGGGTTCCGGCCGGTGGCGTCGGAGGCGATCCTGACGGCCGGCTGAGCCATCCGACCGCACCCGCCCGGGACCGCGGTGCGGTCCGGGGCTGCGAACGTCCGGCCCTGCGGCACCGTCCGGGCGCGGGGCCGGACGTCTACCGGAAGATGCCGGTGTGGCCGAGCGAGTAGCGGCCGGGCTGCGGATAGACCGCGAGCCCGTGCGGGCCGCTGCCCACCGGGATACGGGCGAGCTGCCTGCCGGTCCGCGTATCGATGGCGTACACCTCGGAGTGATAGCGCCCGGAGAGCCACAGCACCTTGCCGTCGTTCGAGACCCCGCCCATGTCGGGGCTGCCCCCGTCCGGAAGCCACCACTTCTTGGCCAGCTTGTTCCGCCGGAAGTCGAAGACGGAGACGGAGCCCTCGCCGCGGTTGGGGATGTACATCTCCTTGGAGTCACGGCTGATGTAGAGGCCGTGGGCGCCCTTGCCGGTGGGCAGCAGCGTCGGCCGGGTGAACTTCTCGCCGTCCAGCACCCACATGCCGTGCGCGATCATGTCGGCGATGTAGAAGGTTCTGCCGTCCGGGGAGAGCTTCACGTCCTGCGGCATCGCTCCCTTGAAGGGCAGCCTCTGCTGCCCGATGACCTTCATCTTCTCCGTGTCGACCTTGAGCAGCTCACCCGAGAACTCACAGGAGACGATGAAGTACCTGCCGTCCGCCGAGAAGTCGGCGTGGTTGACGCCGTAGCAGGAGACCGGCTCCGTCTTCTTCGTCTCCATGGTGTGCGGATCGCGGAAGACGAGCTCACGGTCGAGGGACGCCATGACGATCGCGTACTTGCCGTTGGGCGTGAAGTACAGGTTGTACGGATCGTGGACATCGACGGGCCTGCCCGCGGCACCGGTCGCCGGGTCGATCGGGGTGAGTGTGTGGCCGCGGTTGTTGTTGACCCACAGCGTCTTCAGGTCCCAGGACGGGACGACGTGCTGCGGCTGCGCACCGACCGGGACGGTCTCGATGACCTTGTACGTCTTCGGGTCGATCACCGAGACGGTGTTGGAGTTGGTGTTGGGGACGTAGATCCGGGACGGGAAGCCCTTGACCGTCGGCGAGAACATGCCCGGGCGGTCGGCGGCATAGACGTCCTCGGGGTCCAGAACGGGCGGCATGCCGGGCAGTTGGCCCGAGGCCGCGGCCTTCCTGTGCCTGTCCGGCGGGGCGGCGGCGCGGGTGACGCCCGCCTCGGTGGTCGTGCCGCCCGAGCCGCAGCCCGCGAGCAGGGCGAGGAGGACGCCCGCGAGCAGCGCCGCGGTCCGCCTGGTGAAAGGAGTCGTCGGATGCATCAGATCAGCAGCTCCGTGGTGGTCACCGCACGCAGTCGGCGGCGGTGGAGTTCGTCGAGGAGGGCGGGCAGAGCGGCGACCGTGTCCGCGTAGCCGAAGTGCAGGCTCACGACCGACCCGCGCTGGATCTGCCCGGTGACATTGCTCGTGACGGCCGGGGCGCCGGGCGAGGTGAAGTCGAGGGAGTCGACGTCGTAGGAGAGGACGTGCGGATAGCCGGCCCGGCGGGCGAGACCGGTGACGAGCGGGGTCGCGTGCCGGGTGCGCGAGGGACGGAACCAGGTACCGATGGAGCCGGTGAGCCGGCGCAGGCGGTCGGCGCATGCGGTGATCTCGGCGTACGCCTGCTGCTCCGGCATCTCGCAGATGCTCAAGTGGCGCTGGGTGTGATTGCCGAGTTCGTGTCCGCCGTCGAGGATCCGGCGAGCGAGCGAGGGGTGCTCGTCCAGCCAGCTGCCGACGGCGAGCACGGTGATCCGGGCACCGGCGCGTTCGGCCTCGGCCAGCACCGCCGTTGCCGTCGCCGGGTCGCCCTGTCCGTGGAAGGTGAGGGCCACCAGGTCGCGGCCCCGTGGGCCGTGCGCGATCTCGGCGGGCTGTTCGGGGAAGCGGCGGGGCCCGGCGGCCGGACGGCGGCGGGACGGGGTGGTGGGCCGCGTCGGCGCGGCGTGCGCCGGGGGCGCCGGCGGCGCGGGACCGTCGGCGGCGCAGCCCGTGGCGAGCGCGCCGGCGACGGCCGCGCCGGCTCCTGCGCGCAGAGCACTGCGACGGTCGATCGGGTTCACGGATAAGCACAATAGGTGCGAGATGCCGGAAAGATAACGATTGACCCAATGGGCAGAGCTTCGGGTCGCGGCCGCAGCGCCTGTCGATCTCCACAGAATCCGCGAAACACTCACCGCAACCGATAGTTATTCATCGATTCACAGGCAGGTGGGCCACTTCACCTATGATTCACTTCCGATGAATACGGTTTTGCTGAAATATGTCCGAGTCTGCACTTTTGGCGATGGGGCGCCCGTCTGTCATAGTCGGGAACGCGACCCCCATTGACCCGGGCCAGGTCGTCTCAGGCCGCCGTGGATACACCCCCCAATCCACGGCGCTCCACACAGAAGCCCCCGCGGCGCCGTCTTCGGCACGAGGGGGCTTCTGTGCGACCGGGTTGCGTACGTCAGTGGTCACTGACGCGCATCTCGAACCAGGTGGTCTTGCCACGCGGCAGCAGATCCACACCCCACCGGTCGGAGAGCTTGTCGACGAGGAAGAGGCCGCGGCCACTGGTGTCCATCTCCTGGACCGGCATCAGACACGGCAGCCCGCGGGAGGGATCACGCACCTCCACCCGGATCCAGCCGCGCCGCCGGAGCATGCGCAGCCCGAAGACCCGCGCACCCGTGTGGCGCACCGCGTTACCGACCAACTCCGAAACGAGCAGGACTGCATGCTCGCCGATCTGCGCGGACAGGGCCCATTGACGCAGAACCACACACTGCGTCAGCCGGCGTGCGGTGGCGGCGGATTCAGGACGGGACGGCAGTCGCACTTCCCCTTCCGCCGGATTGCCGAACAACTCCAGCGCCTTGAGCGCCTGTTCGTCATCGACGGCCGGTGCCCCCCATGCGGCGCCCGCATGCGCGCGCTGCCGCGGTTGTCCCACACCCTCCAGGCCCGCCATGCCTCCATCATGGCCGCAACAGCCCCACCGCGTGACCGTTCCCGGGGAATAGGGTCCCCGGAACGAGTAGTTCCGGGGATGCCGTACGGCATATGCCTCCGGCCTGACGCGACCCCTCACACCCGCCCTGATCTGCGCTGACGCCGAGCCTGTCGAGGAGCGCCGCGCACGCCGCACGGCTACGGCTTAATCCCGCCTTAAGGTTGGGCCGGGCCGGTCACGGAATTGACGCGCCGCCGAAGCGCCGCGCCAACTCAACTCCGATCAGAGGAACTTGGCCTTGCCCGGACCCTCCTCGACGAAGCTGCGCATACCGCGCTCCCGGTCCTCGGTCGCGAACAGACCCGCGAACCAGGTCCGTTCGACCGCGAGGCCTGTCTCGATGTCCGTCTCCAGGCCCGTGTCCACGGACTCCTTCGCCGCCCGCAGCGCGAGCGCCGGCCCCTTGGCGAGCCCCGCTGCCCAGGCGTGAGCCTGCTCGTACACCTCGGCGGCCGGGACGACCCGGTCGACCAGGCCGAGCGTGAACGCCTCGTCCGCCTTCACCATGCGGCCGGTGAAGATCAGGTCCTTGGCCCGGGAGGGACCGATCAGCCGGGAGAGGCGCTGGGTGCCGCCGGCGCCGGGGATCAGGCCGAGCAGGATCTCCGGCTGGCCCAGCTTGGCGTTGTCCGCGGCGATCCGGTAGTCGGCGCAGAGCGCGAGCTCGCAGCCGCCGCCGAGCGCGTAGCCGGTGACGGCCGCGACGACGGGCTTGGGGATACGGGCGACGGCGGTGAAGGACTCCTGCAGGCCGCGGGAGCGCACGACCATCGCCGTGTGGTCCATGGCCTGCATCTCCTTGATGTCCGCGCCCGCCGCGAACACCTTCTCGCCGCCGTACAGGATCACGGCCCGCACGTCGTCGCGCCGGGTCGCCTCCTCGGCGAGCTCGCGCAGCCGGTCCTGGGTCGCGATGTCCAGGGCGTTCATCGGAGGGCGGTCCAGGCGGATGGTACCGACGCCGTCGGAGACTTCGAGGGAAACAGTCATGGGGGCAGGTTAGCCCTGGGGGCCCGAGGGGTCTGCCCCCGCAGAGCGCGGCACATGCGCGGGCCCGGTGCTGTTGCTCACAGCACCGGGCCCGCGGCGAAGCTCTTGGCGGTGAAGCTCTCAGGCGACCCACTCCGACCAGGGCATGTTCCAGCCGTTCAGGCCGTTCTCCGGAGCGATCTGCTTGTCCTTGGAGTTCTTCACGATCACCACATCGCCGATGATCGAGTTGTTGTACATCCAGGCCGCCGGGGTGCCGCCGTCACCGGCGCCGCGGACGTCCCGCAGGCCCACACAGCCGTGGCTGACGTTGGCCGAACCGAACGTCCCTGCCGAGGCCCAGTAGTTGCCGTGCATGAAGGTACCCGAGGAGGACAGCCGCATCGCGTGCGGCACGTCCTTGATGTCGTACTCGCCACCGAAGCCGACGGTGGCTCCGTTCATCCGGGTCACCTTGTACTTCTCGCTGATGACCATCTGGCCGTTGTACGTGGTGGTCGACGGCGCGCCCGCGGTGATCGGGATGTTCTTGATCTGCTTTCCGTCGCGCACGACCTTCATGGTGTGCGCGCTCGCGTCGACCGTGGAGACCTGGCTGCGGCCGATGGTGAACGAGACGGTCTTGGCCTGCTTGCCGTACACCCCGGGACGGCCCTCGACGCCGTCCAGGTTGAGCTTCACGGTCACCTTGGTGCCCGCGGCCCAGTACTTCTCGGGCCGGAAGTCCAGGCGGTCGTTGCCGAACCAGTGGCCCTCGATCGGCACGGACGGCTCGGCGGTGACCTTGATGGCGTTCTCGACGGCCTTCGGGTCGGTGATGCCCCGGGTGAAGTTGATCGAGACAGGCATGCCCACGCCGACCGTCGAACCGTCCTCGGGCGTGTAGTGCCCGATGAAGGTGTTCTGCGGCACGAGCGTGGTGAACGTGGTGTCCTTGGCCGACTCACGGCCCTCGGCGTCCTTGGCGACGGCGTGCACCTTGTACTTGGTGGCGCCGGCCAGATGCTGCTGGGGCTCCCAGCTCGCCCCGTCCCCTGCCAGCTTGCCCTCGATCTTCGTGCCCTTGTCGTCCTGCACGGTGACCGTGGTCAGTTTGCCCTTGGTCGCGGTGACCTTGAGCGCACCGCTGGTGGCGACCGCGTCGGCGCCATCCTTGGGTGCGACGGTCACAACGGCCTGGGAGGCCGCGTTCCCGTCCTGCCCGCCGCCCTTCTTGCCGCCGTCGCCGCCCTTGTCCGAGCTCCCGCCGGCGCAAGCCGTCACAACCAGCATCGCCCCCAGTACCAGTGCGGACAGCGCGGCGCCCCCGCGCCAGCGTCCGGTCCTGGCCGATGCCCCCGATATCGGCTGCCCGTTCACAGTCGTGTTCTCCCCTCACGCGGCCTGGCACCGCCACGGCCCGCACCCCCACGCGCTCCACATGCACGCACGGCGCTAGATAATCACACGGCACGTCATGCAAAGTCCCCGCGAATGTCACCGTTCAGTCCCAAGTCGTCCATCGGAATCGGCTGAGCGAATACGGAGGCGGTGCAAGGGGCGTGCGACAGGCGTGCGAGAGGCGAGGCGGCCTGGCGGACAGGCAGAAGGGGCGCGGGCTCAGTTCAGAGCGGAACCCGCCTTCCAGCTGGTCCAGTCCAGATTCCAGCCGCCGAGGCCGTTGTCCGGAGCGACCCGCTTGTCCTTCGAGTTGACCACTTCCACCACATCGCCGATCAGGGTGCGGTCGAAGAACCAGCCGGCCGGGGCGTCGCTGCTGCCGCCCTTGACGTCTCGCAGGCCGACACAGCCGTGGCTGACGTTCGCCGAGCCGAAGGTGCTCGGGTCGGCCCAGTAGTTCCCGTGCAGAAAAGTGCCCGAGGTGGTCAGACGGATCGCGTGCGGTACGTCCTTGATGTCGTACTCGCCCTTACCGTTGCGCTGCTTGAAACCGACCGTGGCACCATTCATCCGGGTCACGTCGTACATCTCGGAGACCACCATCTTTCCGTTGTACGTCGGCGACTTGGGCGCACCCGCCGTGATCGGCACCGTCGCCAGCAGTTCTCCGTCCCGCCGTACCTGCATGAGGTGGGCCGCGGCGTCCACCAGGGAGACCTGTGAGCGGCCGACCGTGAAGCCGACGGTCCGCTGCTGGATGCCGTACACGGTGGGCGCCCCCTCGACGTCGCGCAGCCGCAGGTCGATGGTGACCTGGGTGCCCGGTGCCCAGTAGGAGCGCGGCCGGAAGTCGAGGCGGTCGTTGCCGAACCAGTGGCCCACGACCTCGACGGGCGGCTCGGACGTGATGCGGATGGCTCGTTCGACAGCCGCGTGGTTCTCGATCTCCCGGTTGAAGGCGAACGAGACGATCATTCCGGTGCCGACGGTCGAGCGGTTCTCGGGCTTGAAGTAGCCGATGAAGCGGTGCTCGGGGACGGCGGTCGTGAAGGTGGAGTGGCGGGCCGTGCGAAGACCGTTGCCGTCCAGCGCCACCACGTCGACGCTGTACTTGGCCGCCAGCTCCAGCCGGTCGCCCTCGTCGGGGGCCCAGCGCAGGCCGTCCTCGGAGATCTGGCCGCGGACCTCGGTGGGGTTCGCGTCCTCGACCTGGGTCACCTCCACCCGCTCCAGACGACCGCTCGTCACTCTCACCCGGAGGCCGCCCTCGGGGCCGACCCCTTTCGAGCCGTCCGCGGGCGTGATGCGGATCGTGTCCTCGGGTGCCCGTGGTTTGTCACCGACGGCGGTGCTGCCGCCGGTGCATCCGACGAGCCCCGCGATCAGTCCTGCCCCTGCCAGGGCGAGCACGACGGCGCGCCCCGCCCTCTTCAGTACATGTGTCACGTGTCGACCAACGACTGCCCCCCTCCAGGGGAAACGTCGAGGGCGACGTGAGGGCGAACGGAGGGGGAAACGTGAGTGCCCGGCCATGTTGGGAGCAGGGTGGTGCGGGCAGAACTGGTGGGAGGACCACGCGTGGGGTGCTCGCGGCCGGGACGCCGCGGGCGGGTGCACGCGGGGGCGAGCCGCGGGAGGCCGGCAGGTGTCGAGCGCAGCCGAGCAGGAGACAGCGCAGGAGGGAGCGCGGGGCGAGCTGCCCGGCCTGCCTGCGACGGTGGCCGGCGTCAACGGCCGGCACAGAGAGCCGGGCGTTGTCCGCACGCCGCCGGTGTGGCCGGGTGCGCCGACACCGCTCGGGGCACGCTACCGGGTCGGGCCCGACGGGGTCGCGGGCACCAACTTCGCGCTGTGGGCGGGCGGGGCGGAGGCCGTCGAGCTGTGTCTGTTCGACGAGGCGGGTGCGGCCGCCGGTGAGACACGCCTTCCCCTGACCGAGCTGACGCACGAGATCTGGCACGGTTTCGTGCCGGGAATCCGGCCCGGGCAGCGGTACGGCTACCGGGTGCACGGGCGGTGGGACCCATGGACGGGTGCGCGCTGGAATCCGGCGAAGCTGCTGCTCGACCCCTACGCACGGGCTGTGGACGGCGACTTCTCGCTGCCGCCCGAGGTGTACGGGCATGTGCGGGACTGGCCGCAGCAGCATGTCGCCGACACGGTGCGCGACGAGCGGGACTCGGCTCCCTTCGTACCCAAAGGGGTCGTCGTCCACGACGAGGCCGACGGCGACGAGTGGATGGACGACCGCAGGCCCAAGACCCCCTGGGCGGACTCGGTCATCTACGAGCTGCATGTCCGCGGGTTCACCAGGCTGCACCCGGGAATTCCCGAAGAGCTGCGGGGCACGTACACGGGGCTCGCGCACCCCGCGGCGATAGAGCATCTGGTGTCGCTCGGCGTGACGGCGGTCGAACTGCTGCCGGTGCACCAGTTCGCGCACGAGGACCATCTGCTGCGCCGGGGTCTGCGCAACTACTGGGGTTACAACTCCATCGGCTACTTCGCCCCGCACGCCGGATACGCCTCGCGCGGGACACGCGGGCAGCAGGTCGGCGAGTTCAAGCGGATGGTGCGGGCGCTGCACGCTGCGGGCATAGAGGTCATCCTGGACGTGGTCTACAACCACACCGCGGAGGCCGGCGAGCTGGGTCCGATGCTGTCGCTGCGCGGGATCGACAACCGCGGCTACTACCGCCTGCAGTCGGATTCCCGGCGATATGCGGACTACACAGGGTGCGGCAATACGCTGCATGTGGTGCAGCCCCATGTGCTGCGGCTGATCACCGATTCGCTGCGCTACTGGGTGACCGAAATGGGCGTGGACGGCTTCCGCTTCGACCTGGCGGCGGCACTGGCGCGTTCCATGCACGACGTCGACATGCTCTCCCCGTTCCTGGCCGTGATCGCCCAGGACCCGGTGCTGCGCAGGGTGAAGCTGATCGCGGAGCCGTGGGACGTGGGCAACGGCGGCTACCAGGTAGGGGCCTTCCCGCCGCTGTGGACGGAGTGGAACGACCGCTACCGGGACGCCGTAAGGGACTTCTGGCGCGGCGCGCTGCCCGATGTGAGAGATCTCGGCTACCGGTTGTCCGGCTCCAGTGATCTGTACGCATGGGGCGGCAGGCGGCCGTACGCGTCCATCAACTTCGTCACCGCCCACGACGGCTTCACCCTGCGTGACCTGGTCAGCTACGAGCAGAAGCACAACGAGGCCAATGGCGAGGGCAACCGGGACGGCACGAACGACAACCGGTCCTGGAACTGCGGCGCCGAAGGCGAGACGGACGACCCGCAGGTCAATGCGCTGCGCCGCAGGCAGGTGCGCAATCTGCTGACCACGCTGCTGCTGTCGACGGGTGTGCCGATGCTGGTCGCGGGCGACGAGATGGGCCGTACGCAGGGCGGCAGCAACAACGCGTACTGCCAGGACAACGAGGTCAGCTGGCTGGACTGGTCGCTGCCGGACCAGCCGGAGCAGGCCGGACTGCTGGCGCTGACCAGGCGGCTGCTGGCCCTGCGCCAGTCCCATCCGGTGCTGCGCCGCCGGGCCTTCTTCTCCGGGCGCCGGCAGGCGGCGGACGGCCTGCGGGACCTCGCCTGGTTCACCCCGCACGGTACGGAGATGACGGAACGGGACTGGTACGCCCCTTCCGCCACGCTCGCGTTGTACCTGTCCGGGCGCGACATCCCGGGCCGGGACGCCCGGGGCGCACAGGTGACGGACGACAGCTTTCTGACGATCCTGCACGCGGCGCACCGGCCGGCACGGTTCACGCTGCCGGGCGCGCCGTGGGCCTCGGCGTACGAGCTGGTGGTCGACACCTCGAGGGAAGACCAGGACGCCGCCCCGGGAACGGTGCACGAGGGCGGCGCGGTGGTGACGGTACCTCCGCGGTCGGTGCTGCTGCTGAAGGTCCGGGGGTAGGGCAGTGGGGGTGCCGGCGGGCGGCCGTCGGCCGGGTGCCGGCCGCCCGCCGGCACCGCGTCGCGACCACGGATCCGGGCAGACGACGGAGGAGAAAACCACATGAGCGTTGTCAGTGGTGAACCGTAGGCTCACACCTGATGCCCACCTCACCCGAAGACACCCAGGACCGGTCCGCCGTGCGTACGCTGCTGCGGCTTTGGCCGTACGTACGGCCTGTCCGCGGCCGTCTGCTCAGCGCTGCCTCGGTCGCCGTCGTGGCCTCGTGCCTGGGCGTCGTCATCCCGCTCGTGCTCAAGTGGATCGTCGACGGGCCGGTCGCGGACAGCGACCCCGGCGGGGTCTGGCTCGGGGCACTGGTACTGCTGTTGCTGGGCATTGCCGAGGCCCTGCTGTTCGGCCTCCGGCGGTGGCTGGTGGCCCGGCCGCTCGCGGGGGTGGAGGCGGCCATGCGGGCCGATCTGTTCCGGCATCTGCAGCGGCTTCCGGTGTCCTTCCACGACCGCTGGGCTTCGGGTCAGCTGCTGTCCCGCGGCACCACCGATCTGATGCTGATCCGGATGTTCCTGGCCTTTCCGCTGACCTTTCTGCTCGTCAACGCGGCCACGATCCTGGTCGGGTTCGTGATCCTGCTCGGGCAGGAGTGGACGCTCGGACTGGTGCTGCTCGCGCCCGTCGTGCCGCTCGTCATCGTGTGTTCGGTGTTCGAGGCGCGGTACTGGCTCGTGGCGCGGCAGGCACAGGACCAGGTCGGCGATCTGACGACGGTCGTCGAGGAGAGCGTGCTCGGCATCCGTATCGTCAAGGGCTTCGGCCGTCACCGCTCCCAGGCCGAGGCCTTCCGGAGGCAGGCGGAGCGGCTGCGCGGGACGGAGCTGGGCAAGGCCCGGCTGCTGGGCGGCATCTGGGCGCTGATCACCACGATCCCGGAACTGGCGATCGGCGCGGCGCTGGTGCTGGGCACGATCCAGGTCGCGGACGGTGATCTGTCGGCCGGCACGCTCGTGGCGTTCCTGTCGACGGCGCTGGCGCTGCGCTGGCCCGTGGAGTCGATCGGTTTTCTGCTGGCGATGAGCCAGGAGGCGGCGACGGCGACGGAACGCTACTTCGAGGTGCTGGACGCCGAGGAGGAACCCGATACGTACGAGGAGGCCCGGGAGCGGCCGGTCACCGGCGCGGGCGGACTGCGGTTCGAGGGCGTCGAGTTCCGCTACCCGGACGCGCCGGCGGACACCGATCCCGTCCTCGCCCGGATCGACCTCCACGTCCGGCCGGGGGAGACCATGGCCCTGGTCGGCGCCACCGGCAGCGGAAAGACGACGCTCACCGCGCTCGTGCCGCGGCTGTACGAGACCACCGCGGGGCGGATCACGCTCGACGGCGAGGACGTCACCGCGATGCCCCGCGAGCGGCTTCGCGCGCTGGTGTCGATGGCGTTCGAGGAGCCGACCCTGTTCTCGACGAGCGTCGGCGAGAACGTCCTGATGGGCGCAGGCGGTGCGGCATACGCGGACGGCGCGGACCACCCGGGCGGGACTGGCGGCCCGGGCCGCCGGGCCGACGCGGACGACACGGACGACACGGGCAGGACGGCATTGCGGCGCGCGCTGGACATCGCCCAGGCCGACTTCGTGGACGGCCTGCCGCAGGGCACCGCCACCCAGGTCGGCGAGCAGGGCCTGAGCCTCTCCGGCGGCCAGCGCCAGCGCCTGGCGCTGGCCCGCGCGGTGGTCGGGCAGCCGCGCTTCCTGGTCCTCGACGACCCCCTCTCGGCGCTGGACGTCCATACGGAGGCCCTGGTGGAGGCGGCACTGCGCCGGGTGCTCGACGACACGACGGCGCTGGTGGTGGCCCACCGGCCGTCGACGGTGATGCTCGCCGACCGGGTGGCACTGCTGTCCGAGGGGCGCATCGCCGCGGTGGGAACCCACCACGAACTGCTGCGTACCAACGCGGAGTACGCCTGGCTCATGTCCGGCGCCGAAGGGAGCGACGCACGATGACCTCGACGACCGCGATGGACGGCATCGAGGACGCCGACGACACCACGTCCGCCGCCCCGGACCCGGCGGTGCCCGGCGGCCGGGACCCCTTCGACCGGGACGAGCTGCCCACACCCGCCGGGGCGAGGGGTGCGCTGTTGCGTTCCCTGCTCGCCCCGCGGCGCGGCCGGGTGGTGACCGCCGCGCTGCTTCTGGTGCTCCAGCAGGCCGCGGTGCAGGCCGGCCCACTGCTGGTCGCGTACGCCATCGACCGCGGCGTACCGGCGTTCCGCGCGCACGACTACGGGCCGCTGATCGCCGTCGCCGCGGGATACGTGGTGTGCGCGCTGGGCGCGGGGGCATTCCAGTACGCCTTCATCCGGGTCGCCGCCCGCGTCAACCAGGATGTGCTGCTGGATCTGCGCGGCCGGATCTTCCGCCATGCCCAGGCGCTGAGCGTCGACTTCCACGAGCGCTACACCTCCGGCCGGCTGATCTCGCGTTCGACCACCGATGTCGAGTCGCTGCGCGAGCTGCTGAGCGAGGGTCTGCAGGAGCTCATAGGGGTCGTCCTGGCCTTCGTCCTCATCTCGGCGATGCTGCTCTGGCTCGACCTCGGGCTCGGCGGGGTGGCCGTGCTGTCGTTCGTCCCGCTGTATCTGCTCGTACGGCTGTACCAGCGGCGCGTCAGGCCCGTGTTCATGACCCGCTCGACGGCGATCGCGGCGGTGATCGTCAAGTTCGCGGAGACGATGAACGGCATCCGGCCGGTGCGTGCCTTCCGGCGCGAGCGCGCCAACGACGCCGAGTTCCGGGTTCTGAACCATCGTCATGAGCGCAGCAACGGTGACGGACTTCTGGAGATGGCGCGCTATGTCGTCGGCTCCCGGCTGGTGGCGAACGCGGCCGTCGCCGGGATCGTGCTGTGGGGCGCGTACCGGGTGGCGGGCGGAACGCTGGCGCTGGGTGTGCTGGCGGCCGCCGTGCTGTACCTGCGGCGGCTGTACGACCCGATCGACCGGCTCGGTATGTTCCTCAACTCCTACCAGTCGGCGGCCGCTTCCCTGGAGAAGATCGCGGGTCTGCTGGCGCAGGTGCCCATGGTCCCGGAGGCACGCGAGCCCCGCGGGCTGCCGGCTCGGGACGCCGGGTATCCGGGCCGCGAGGTGTCCTTCGCATCGGTCCGTTTCGCGTACCGCACGGGCGGGGAGGTGCTGCCGCGCTTCGATCTGACGATCGAGGCCGGTCGGACCGTCGCGGTGGTCGGCTCGACCGGCGCGGGCAAGTCGACGCTGGCCAAGCTGCTGGCCAGGTTCTACGACCCGACCGACGGGCAGGTGCTGCTCGACGGCGTCGATCTGCGCGACCTGGCCACGCGCGAACTGCGGCGCGAGGTGGTGATGGTGACCCAGGAGGCGTTCCTGTTCTCCGGCACGGTCGCCGAGAACATCGCGATCGGCCGTCCGGACGCGTCCCGCGAGGAGATCGAGCGGGCGGCGAAGGCGATCGGCGCGCATGACTTCATCAGCTCGCTGCCCGATGGCTACGACACGGACGTGCGCAAGCGAGGCGGACGCATCTCCGCAGGCCAGCGCCAGTTGGTGGCCTTCGCCCGTGCACTGCTCGCGGACCCGGCGGTGCTGATCCTCGACGAGGCGACCAGCTCCCTGGACATCCCGGGCGAGCGCGCGGTGCAGCGTGCGATGGACACGGTGCTCCAGGGCCGTACGGCGGTGGTGATCGCCCACCGTCTGTCGACGGTCGAGATCGCGGACCGGGTCCTGGTGATGGAGGGCGGCCGCATCGTGGAGGACGGGACTCCGGGTGAACTGATCGGCAGCGAGGGCCGGTTCGCGGGCCTGCACCGGGCGTGGCGGGACAGCGTCGTGAGCTGAGGCGCGCCGGTGCCGGGCCGCCGAGGGGACGACGTGGTGGCAGGACCGGGCCCGCACAGCGAGCGACCGTGCCCGTCACGGGGCCGAGCGGGTCGCGAAAGGGTCCGTTCGGAACGAGCCATGCTTCGCTGCCCTCATCTCGACCGGGACCACCCCGTGCACAACACTTCGTTCACACATGCCGCGTTGGCACCGCCGCCTGACTCCCGCTGCGGGTCCGGCCTTCGGCGCATGCTCGTCGACATCGCCGTGCTGACCGGCGAAACGTCCGCTTAACGAACATGACTCAACGTTCAACGAACGATTTCCGGCCAACTTCTTGTCGCGCTCCTGACAGGAGGGCGCAACTGCTGCCACTCTTCCCCCGATCCACGCTCCACAAAGCTCCACATGCTCGACGTGCTCCACATGCTCGGCATGCTCTGCCCGGCCGGCCCACCCAGCCCGCCGGTACCCCCCTCGCAGAAGGAGTTCGCGTGAGACCCACGCATCGCCGTCGCGCCACCGCGACCGGAGCTCTTGTCGCCACTGCCGCCCTCCTCGCCGTCGGTTTCCAGGCCGGTACGTCCTCGGCCCAGCCCACCGCATCCGCCGCCCCGGCCGCGGCGAAGGCGGGCAAGGCCGACCCGGGCGCCCTGCCCCGGAGTCTGACCCCCGCACAGCGCGCGGAGCTGATACGCGAGGCGTCCGCCACCACGGCCGCCACCGCGAAGGAACTGGGCCTGACCGCCCAGGAGAAGCTGCTCGTCCGCGATGTCACCCAGGACCGTGACGGCACCACGCACACCCGCTACGAGCGCACCTACGCCGGGCTGCCGGTGCTCGGTGGTGACCTCGTGGTCTCCGAGTCCAAGGCGGGCGCGACCGAGTCGGTCTCCAAGGCGTCCAGGGCCACGCTCAAGAACGTCGACACCAGTGCCGACGTCGCACCGTCCGTCGCCGAGAAGCAGGCGCTGGGTGCGGCCAAGGCGGAGGGGTCCGCGAAGACGAAGGCCGACCGCGCGCCGCGCAAGGTGGTCTGGCTGGCCGAGGGCAAGCCGACGCTGGCGTACGAGACCGTGGTCGGCGGCCTGCAGCACGACGGCACGCCGAACGAACTGCACGTCGTCACCGACGCCTCCAACGGCGCGAAGCTCTTCGAGTGGCAGGCCATCGAGACGGGCACCGGCAACACGCAGTACGGCGGCCAGGTCACCCTCGGGTCCACGCAGTCGGGGTCGACGTACAACCTGACCGACGGCGGCCGCGGCGGCCACAAGACGTACAACCTCAACCGCGGCACGTCGGGCACCGGCACCCTGTTCTCCGGACCGGACGACATCTGGGGCAACGGCCAGCCGTCCAACCTGGAGACCGCGGGCGCGGACGCCGCCTACGGCGCCGGTCTCACCTGGGACTACTACAAGAACGTGCACGGCCGCAGCGGCATCCGCGGTGACGGCGTCGGCGCCTACTCCCGGGTCCACTACGGCAACAACTACGTCAACGCCTTCTGGTCCGACAGCTGCTTCTGCATGACGTACGGCGACGGCTCCGGCAACGCCAAGCCGCTCACGTCCATCGATGTGGCCGCGCACGAGATGACGCACGGCCTCACCTCCGTCACCGCGAAGCTCGTCTACAGCGGCGAGTCCGGTGGGCTCAACGAGGCGACGAGCGACATCTTCGCCGCGGCCGTGGAGTTCTACGGCAACAACGCCCAGGACGTCGGCGACTACCTGGTCGGCGAGAAGATCGACATCAACGGCGACGGCACCCCGCTGCGCTACATGGACAAGCCGAGCAAGGACGGTTCGTCCAAGGACGCCTGGTACTCGGGCCTCGGCGGCATCGACGTCCACTACTCCTCGGGCCCGGCGAACCACTGGTTCTACCTGCTCTCCGAGGGCAGCGGCACGAAGACCATCAACGGCGTGAACTACGACTCGCCGACCTCCGACGGACTGCCGGTCACCGGCATCGGCCGTGACAAGGCCGCGCTGATCTGGTTCAAGGCGCTCACCACCAAGTTCAACTCCACCACGAACTACGCGGCCGCCCGTACCGGCACCATCGCGGTCGCCACGGAGCTGTACGGAGCGACCAGCCCCGAGGTGAAGTCGGTGACCGACGCGTGGGCCGGCATCAACGTCGGCGGCCGCCCCGGCGGCGGCGACCCCGACCCGGGCACCGTCTTCGAGAACACGGCCGACGTCACCATCCCCGACCTCGGTACCGGGACCTCCTCGGTCAGCGTCACCGGCCGCACGGGCAACGCTCCCGCCGCTCTCAAGGTCGGCGTGGACATCGTCCACACCTGGCGCGGTGACCTGGTCATCGACCTGCTGGCCCCGGACGGCACGGCGTACCGCCTGAAGAACTCCAGCGGCAGCGACTCGGCCGACAACGTGGTCGAGACGTACACGGTCAACGCCTCCAGCGAGGTGGCCAACGGCACCTGGAAGCTGCGCGTCCAGGATGTCGCCCGCTACGACACCGGCTACATCAACAGCGTCAAGCTCACCTTCTGACCAGGCTCACCACGAACGGGGGCGCTGCCCGGGACGCCGCTACGGCTCCCGGGCAGCGCCCTGCCACGTGTCGGACGCCGAACTCGCCGCTGAGCGGAGGATCAGGTTCTCCTCAAGCAGGAGCAACGGCATCGCAAAGATCACCGGCCGAGGACCGAACGAAAAGATCGTGATCAACTCAATTGCCGCTTCCCTCCTGTCCACCCCCCAGTAGCTTCACTGGTGCCCTGGACGCAACACGACCACCAGCGGGGTTCGTCGACCCCGACAACTGCTCGCCGGCCAAGCACTACAGGCCGTAGCCGTAGAGCGGTACATCAGTAAGGCCGGGCCCAGGGGTGCAGCCCTGGGCCCGCTCGCTTCTTGGGGGAAGCCATCAGTACGTCAGAAATACTCGCTGCCAAGGGAGTCGACCTCTCCTACGGCACGCAGCCGGCCGTCCGCGACGCCCATCTCTCGGTCGCACGTGGCGAAGTCGTGGCCATCACCGGTCAGAGCGGTTCCGGCAAATCCTCGCTGCTGTACTGCCTGGCGGGCGTGCTGCCCGCCGCACGGGGTCAGGTGCGGTTCGAGAACCGGTCACTGGGCGATCTCACCGACGACGAGATCAGCACGCTGCGCCGCGAGCGCTTCGGATTCGTCTTCCAGTACGGCGAGTTGCTGCCCGAGCTGACCATCGAGGAGAACACCGCCCTGCCGCTGCGCCTCGCCGGGCAGCGCAAGAAGCCCGCGCTCGCCGCCGCGGGAGAAGTGCTCGAGCGGCTCGGGCTCGGCGAGCTGCGCGAGCGCCGCCCGTCCCAGGTGTCGGGTGGCCAGAGCCAGCGCGTCGCCGTCGCCCGGGCCCTGGTCCACCGCCCGTCCGTCGTGTTCGCCGACGAACCGACCGGATCGCTGGACAGCGCCAACGCCGATGCCGTGCTGAAGGAGTTCCTGGAGCTGGCACGGTCTCAGGACACCGCCCTCATCCTGGTCACGCACGACCCCACCGTCGCCGCCCAGGCGGACAGCCACTACACGATGTCCGACGGCGTCCTCACCCCACGGGGGGCGGCGTGAGGGAGTTCCTGCTCGGCCTGCGCCTGCTGTTCGGCGCCGGCCGCGGCAACCGCATACGTTTCTTCCTGATGGCGGCCGGCGGCTCCATCGGGGTCTGCTGTCTCGCACTCGTGCTGACCATTCCGCAGATCCTCGACGCGCACGACGGGCGCTCAGCCGCCCGCGAGCCCCAGTCCACCTCGGCGCAGCCGGCCGGCTCCACACTGATCCTCCAGCGCTCGGACCCGTACGGCTCCAGGACATTCACCCGGGTGTTCGTCGCCAAGGGTGCCAAGGGCACGGACAAGACCCCGCCCGGGCTGAGCGAACTGCCCGACCCCGGCCAGGTGTTCGTCTCCCCGCGGGTGCACGAGCTCCTGCGCGACCAGCCCACGGTCAAGGGACTGCTGCCAGGCCACGAGAAGGGAGTGATCGGTCCGGCCGGGCTCGCCCACCCCGACGAGCTGTTCGCCTACATCGGCACCACGCGCGACCGGATCGCCGACGAGGGACGCGCGCTCCAGGGCTTTGGATACAGCTACGCCCCGTTCCCGGCTGTCGAACCGTCCACACTCACCAACCTCCGGTTCGCCCTGGGCACCCTTGTCCTGCTCCCGCTCGGCATATTCCTGTCCGTCTGCGCGCGGCTCTCCGCCGCCGGCCGTACACGCCGGCTCGCCTCCCTGCGCCTGCTGGGGCTGAGCGTCAAGGGCACCCAGCGGGTGAACGCCGCCGAGACCGTCGTCGCCGCGCTGCTCGGCGCGCTCCTCGGCCTCGGCGAGTACTGGCTCCTCAATCAGGTGATGACGCGCACCGGGCTGCCCAGTCTGAGGTGGTATCCGGACGACGGCGCCCTGTCCGCGACGACCATCGCCGTCTGCCTGATCGGTTGCCCGGTCCTCGCCTGGTTCGTCGGACGGGCCAGTGCACGCGACGCCGCCGCCAATCCGCTGGCGGTACGGCGCACCGCTGCGCCCGGACGCCCGGCCAAATGGGGCGGCCTGCTGCTGGTGAGCGGCCTCGGCATCGTCATCGGCTACTGCGGGACGGGCCTGATCGGCCGCCCCGCCAACAGCATCGGCCCGAACGCGCTGCTGATTCCGGCCGGCATTCTGCTGACCGGCCTGGGGCTGGTGCGCACGCTTCCCCTGATCTCGTACACCCTCGCCCGCCGGCTGGCCCGGACCACCCAGTCCCTCACGCTGAATCTGGCGATGCGCCGCAACGAGGTCGAGCCGGGCAGCACCATGCGGGTCGTCACCGGCCTCGTGCTGCTGGTCTTCGCCGCTTCGCTCGCCCAGGGCGTCCTGATCCAGCTGAAACAGGTCACCCGTCCCTCCGCTCCCGTGCAGGACTACTCGCTCCCGCTGTCCGCGATCACCGCAGAGCAACAGCGTGACCTCTCACGCCTACCGGGCGTGCGCGCACACGCTCTGATCATGGACTCCTGGGTCGACCTCGATCTGCCGGACGGCGTGCTGCCGTCCCAGACCACCGCGCTCCTCGCCACCTGCGAGCAACTGGCGGAGATGGTGAAGCGCTCCGAGGGCTGCGAGGACGGCAAGGTGATGCAGCTCTTCGACCCCAACTCGAGCGTCGGATCGGACCTGGTCCCGGGCACGTCCTTCCCCTTCCGCTTCGAGGGAGGCAAGAGGAAGGACCTGAACATCACGCTGCCCTCCGAGCGGGTCGTCCACAGCGCGTACTCGCCGTCCGCCGCCGGCAGTGCGACCCTCCTCCTCCCGCCCTCCACCCTGCCGTCCGACGCGCGCCCCGAGACGGCTCGGCTTGTGCTCGTCAGCACTTCCGACCCCGCCCAGGTCCGCAAAGTCCTCGACGGCATCGCGGCGATCGCCCCGATCGCCGAGATCGAGCTCATCGGCGTGAACATCCAGGGTCTTCAGCAGATCGCCGTCATCGAGACTCTGCTCGCCCTCGGCATGATCATGGGCCTGGTCATCGGGGCCGCTGCCTTCCTCGTGTCCGTGACCGACCGGGCCGTCGAACGACGTGCGCAGGTCACGGCCATCACATTGATCGGCGCACGCACACGGACGATGCGGACGGTCCAATGCGTCCAGGTTGTGCTGCCGCTCAGCATCGGACTCGTGCTGGCGCTCGTCACGGGCAAGCTGGCCGAGTCCAGCTATCTGATCACCGGGGGCAGCGAGATCTACTGGGACGTCGCCGGAACGCCACTGCTCGCCCTCGCTGCGGCGGGGGTGGCGGCGGCGGCCGCCCTGGGGAGCATGCCTCTGGTCGGCAGGCGGATCGATCCGGAGCTGATACGCCGCGACTGACCAAGCACCGTAAATCGTCAACCCAAGGTTGACGATCTAACGGTCGTCAACCTAAGGTTGACGCATGGCAGATCCAGTCCGATTGACTCATCCCGTCCGGCTCGACGATCTGATCGAGGCCATCAAGAAGGCACAGCCCGACGCGCTCGACCAGCTGTCCGACGCGGTCATCGCGGCGGATCACCTCGGTGACATCGCCGACCACCTCATCGGCCATTTCGTGGACCAGGCCCGGCGTTCGGGCGCCTCCTGGACCGAGATCGGCAAGAGCATGGGCGTCACCAAGCAGGCCGCACAGAAGCGCTTCGTGACCAAGGAGTCCGACAAGCCGCTCGACCTCGACCCCGGCCAGGGGTTCAGCCGCTTCACCGAGCGCGCCAGGAACGTCATCATGGCGGCCACCAACGAGGCCCGCGCCGCCGACAACGACCAGGTACGCCCCGAGCATCTGGCGCTGGGGCTGCTGATCGAGCCGCAGGCGCTCGGCGCGCAGGCGATCGTCGCGCAGGGGGTGATGCTCGACCGTGTCCGCGAGGCCCTCACCGCCGCTCTCCCGGCCGAGGACGGCGAGCTGCCCGAGGTCCTTCCCTACGACGCCACGGCACGCAAGGCGCTCGAACTCACCTTCCGCGAGGCCCTGCGGCTCGGCCACAACTATGTCGGGACCGAGCACATCCTGCTCGCGCTGCTTGAGGCCGAGGGCGGCTCGGGTGTGCTCACCGGCGAACTCGGCATCGACAAGGCGGTCGCCGAGGCACACATCGGCAAGGCCGTCGCCGAGGCGGCAGCCGCTCAGCAGCAGAGCTGACGCTTCTCCCCCACTCTCGCCAGAGGCCGACCGCGGCGGTCCCTGACAGGAGCAGGACGACCGGAGAGGCCCCGGTACGTCAGGATCGAGGTTCCCGGCATGAGGTGAGCCAACAGCGACCAGCGCAGGACCACCCGGCACGATGCCGCGAGCATCGCGATCGGCAGGCGCGCCCAAGGCACCTGATCCGGCGACGGACGGCACTGCCCCACGGCGACCAGAGCGGTCGCCGGGGGCATCGGGCCGGCCAGGCCGGACCAGGCACCGTTGGGCGTGAGGAACCGCCCCCGCATTCCAGAACCACGCACACGATGCGACGGGCCCGGACACGGAGCGAACGCGGAGAACCAGTGTGCCCGACACCGTTCGGGACACAGGGCTGAGCATGAGTCCTGGCAACAGGACTCACTCCCGCTCATTTTCCGGCAACGGTTCAGCGCATCAGTACGCCCGCGTCCTCCCCCGTCGACTCCGGCGGCAGCGCCACCAGGCCCAGGTCCGCGCCGGCCGGGATGAGCCGGTGCGCGGGCAGGATGCGCACGGTGTAGCCGAACGGACCGGTGCGCTCGAGCGCGAGCGGTCCCTCGTACATCCAGTGGCCCTCCAGGTCCGGGCCGCCCGCCGGCTTCAGCGGGAAGGTCCGGGCGTCGCGGATCGCGTCGTCGGAGTCGACCCGGCCGGCCACCGCCTGAACCTCCACATCGTCCGGCTGGAGTTCACCGAGCGCGACGCGCACCCGCAGGGCGAGCGTGGAGCCCAGTTCGGCCGTGGCCGCCGGCGCCGCGGGCGCCGACTGGTCCAGAGCCTCCACATGGTCGACGGCCACCCCCGACCAGGCACCGCGCACCCGGGCCTTCCAGGCCGCGAGCTCCTGTGCCGTGGCCGCGTCCAGCGCCCGGTGGGCCTGCGCCGCGGGGGCGTACAGCCGCTCCACGTACTCGCGCACCATGCGGCCGGCGAGCACCTTGGGGCCGAGCGTGGTCAGGGTACGGCGGACCATCTCGATCCAGCGCCCGGGCAGTCCGCTGCTGCCGCGATCGTAGAAGCGCGGGGCGACCTGGTTCTCGATCAGCCCGTACAGAGCCGCCGCCTCCAGCTCGTCACGGCGGTCCTCGTCGGTGGCCGAGCCGTCGGCGGTGGGGATCGCCCAGCCGAAGTCCGGCTCGAACCATTCGTCCCACCACCCGTCCAGCACCGACAGATTGAGCCCGCCGTTCAGCGCGGCCTTCATCCCACTGGTTCCGCACGCCTCCAGCGGCCGCAGCGGATTGTTCAGCCAGACATCGCAGCCCGGGTAGAGCTTCTGCGCCATCGCCATGCCGTAGTCGGGCAGGAAGACGATCCGGTGGCGCACCCGCGGGTCGTCGGCGAAGCGCACCAGCTCCCGTACCAGCCGTTTGCCGCTGTCGTCGGCCGGATGGGCCTTGCCCGCCACGACGATCTGCACCGGGCGGGTCGGGTGCAGCAGCAGCTCCATCAGCCGGTCGCGGTCGCGCAGCATCAGGGTGAGCCGCTTGTACGACGGCACCCGCCGGGCGAACCCGATGGTGAGCACGTCCGGGTCCAGCGCCCCGTCGATCCAGCCCAGTTCGGCGGCCCCGGCCCCGCGCTGGCGCCAGGAGGCGCGCAGCCGGGCCCGTACCTCCAGCACCAGCTGTTCGCGCAGGGATCTGCGCAGCTCCCAGATCTCGCTGTCGGGGACGTCGGCAACGGCGTCCCACCGGTCCGAGCCGCCGACGGACAGGGCGTCCTCGGCGCGGCCCGCGCCGATCTGGCGTGCGCCGAGTCGCAGCACCTCGGGGGCCACCCAGGTGGGGGCGTGCACCCCGTTGGTGACGGAGGTGATCGGCACCTCGGCGGGGTCGAAGCCGGGCCACAGGCCGGCGAACATACGGCGGCTCACGGCTCCGTGCAGCCGGGAGACGCCGTTGGCACGCTGGGCGAGCCGCATGCCCATGACCGCCATGTTGAAGAGGTTGGGCTCACCGCCGGGGTAGGTCTCCATGCCCAGACTGAGCACCTTCTCGACGGGTACGCCGGGCAGTTCCGCGCGGTCCCCGAAGTGCCGGGCGACCAGCTCGCGGTCGAAGCGGTCGATGCCGGCGGCCACCGGGGTGTGCGTGGTGAACACGGTCCCGGCCCGGACAGCTTCCAGAGCGGCGTCGAAGTCCACTCCACAGGCGCCCAGTTCGCGGATGCGTTCCAGGCCGAGGAAGCCGGCGTGGCCCTCGTTGGTGTGGAACACCTCGGGCTCGGGATGGTCGGTCAGCCGGCAGTACGCCCGTACCGCGCGCACTCCGCCGATGCCCAGCAGCATCTCCTGCAGCAGCCGGTGCTCGCTGCCACCTCCGTACAGCCGGTCGGTGACGTCACGCTCGCCCGGGCCGTTCTCCTCGACATCGGAGTCGAGCATCAGCAGAGGTACGCGGCCGACCCGCGCGACCCAGATGTGCGCAAGGAGGGAATGGCCGCCGGGCAGGGCGAGGGACACCCGGGCAGGGGTGGCATCAGCCTCCCGCAGCAGGCTGACCGGGAGTTCGTTCGGATCGAGGACGGGATAGTGCTCCTGCTGCCAGCCGTCCCGGGACAGCGACTGGCGGAAGTAGCCATGCCGGTAGAGCAGACCGACGCCGATCAGCGGTACGCCGAGGTCGCTGGCCGCCTTGAGGTGGTCGCCGGCGAGGATTCCGAGGCCGCCCGAATACTGCGGGAGGGCGGCAGTGACACCGAACTCGGGAGAGAAGTAGGCGACGGCGGTGGGAAAGTGGGGTCCTTCGGCGACGTGGTGGCCGCCGCTGTTGGCCTGGTACCACCTGCGGCCGTGCAGATAGTCGTCCAGGTCGTCGGCCACGGTGGCCAGTCTGCGCAGGAAGCGCCGGTCGGCGGCCAGCTCGGCCAGCCGGGCGGCGGACACGGCCCCGAGGAGCCGCACAGGGTCTCCCCCGGCGGCCTGCCACCCCTCGGGATCGACGGTCTGGAAGAGTTCACGCGTCTCGGTGTGCCAGGACCAGCGCAGATTGCGGGCGAGGTCGCTGAGCGGCCGGAGCGGTTCGGGGAGGACGGGGCGGACGGTGAATCGACGAATGGCCTTCACAGGTCCCACCTTCGCAGGGGAGGTACACATCCGAGCGGACGCACGACGGTGTGCGTCCCTTTTCCGTCCCCATCGACGGTAGTGCCCCCGGGCCCTCCCCAACCACGGCGCGCGAGCACTCCAGGGGGCGCACGCCGGGCCCTACCCGGTCCGACCGCCCTTCCCCGGTGAGCCACGACCGATTACGGGCTCCTGGAGCAACCACCAACGGCCCCCGCCCTGGTCAGCCACAACGGGGCAAGGCTCCAGCCCGTGGAAACCCACCCCCGGAGCAACCACCAACGGCCCCCGCCCTGATCACCCACAACGGGGCAAGGCTCCAGCCCGTGGAAACCCACCCCCGGAGCAACCACCAACGGCCCCCGCCCTGATCACCCACAACGGGGCAAGGTCACGACCGGGCAAGGCTCAGAGCCCTCTGCGCACCGCGCGGCCGTACGGGGAGCCCTGGTTCACGGTCTCGGGGTCGAAGGCCCCGGTGGCCGCGTACCGGGAAGCGATCTCGGCCAGCTCGGCCGCCGGGATCACCTCGTGGATGTCGGTGAACCCGCGGGGGGCGCGCTGGTGCGCAAGGCTGATGACGACCTCCGGTCCCAGCTGCCGGTTCGAGCGCTGGAGTTCGGTCATGGCCGGTCTGCGCTCCCCCTCGTAGGCGGCCAGCGCCTCGACGGGGTCGGGATAGCGGGTCATCGCATGGGCGAGCGCGCGGCCGTCGACGATGGACTGGGTCGCGCCGTTGGAGCCGACCGGGTACATGGCGTGGGCGGCGTCGCCGATCAGGGTGGTGCGGCCGCGGGACCAGCACGGCAGCGGGTCGCGGTCCACCATCGGGTACTCGAACGCGGCTTCGGCGGCGCGCAGCACCTCGGGGACGCTGACCCCGCCGAACTCCCAGCCCTCGAAGTGACCGAGGAACTTGGTGACGGGGACGGGCCGGTTCCAGTCGCCTCGGAAGGTGGCGTCGGCCCCCTCCGCCGGCATCACGAGCGCCCAGTTGACCAGCACCTCGCCGCCGCCGGGCTCATGGATCGGGTAGACCACGGCCTTCTGCCGGTCGTCGCCCGCGATGAACATGAACGTTCCGATACGGCTCGCGGGCATACGGGAGACACCACGCCAGATGAGCAGGCCGTTCCACGGCGGTTCGCCCTCGCCCGGGTTGAGTGCCGCGCGGACCGTGGAGCGGATACCGTCCGCGCCGATGAGGACGTCGGGTTCCAGCGAGGCCCTGCCGCGCCGGCCGCCGTCGCGGTGCTCGAGCTGGATGCGGGGGCGGCGGCTGGGCAGCGCCTCGACACCGGTCACTCGTACGCCGCTGACCAGGGCGGATTTGCCGAGCCGGGCCCGTACCGCTTCGGCGAGCGTGAGTTGGAGGTCGCCGCGGTGGACGGAGAGCTGAGGCCAGTGGTAGCCGGCGCCGAGCCCGCGCGGCTCGCGGGAGATGAGTCCGCCGCTGCGGTGGTAGTAACGCAGCTCGCGGGTGCGCACCGCACGCTCCTCGAGCCGGTCGAGCACTCCGAGGGCGTCGAGTTCGCGCACCGCGTTGGGCATGATGTTCAGCCCCGCGCCGACCGGCTGGATCTCGCGGGCGGTCTCGACGACCGTGATCCGCTCGAAGCCGGCCGCGTGCAGCGCGAGTGCCGCGGTGAGACCGGCGATGCCACCACCGGTGATCATGATGTGGGTCATGGGGACGGGTCTCCTCAGATCTCCTCGGACTCCTCGGGCGGTCACGCGGCGGGCGCGGGCGGCCGTTCGGCGGACCGGCGCACAAGAGTCTCGTTGTCCCGGGTCAGGTCGAGCACCGCGCGGAGCAGCTCGACCGGGGCGCCACCGCTGCCGACCTCGTACAGCCGTACGTCCTCGCGGTATGCCTTGCGGGCGATGGTGAGGTGGCGGGCGCGGAAGGTCTTGAGGATGCGCAGCACACGGGCGAGGGAGACGGCGGAGTCCGCGAGCCGGCGCGGGACGCGGCGAGCGCCCTCCCAGCTGAGTGCGGCGGACAGTTTGGACACGGCGGAGGTGCCGCCCTTGTGCGCCGCGTAGTGGGCACGCCAGGACGGGAGGCTGTACTGGACGGAGCCCTCGAGAAAGGCGTCGTAGCGGTCGTTGCTTCGGTCGCTCTGCCACACCGTCAGATCGACCAGCCACAAGGGCACCTGGGCGGCTGCCGGACCGAGGTAGTCGGTGCCGGCGACATCGATCTCCTCGAAGTAGGCGCGCATCTGCTGGGCGAAGAACACCGGCGAGACGTGGGCGACAGTGAAGTCGATGGAGTCGACCATGGACTGCACATGCACGGCGGTGCGGTCGAGGGCGAGCGGGAAGCCGGGATCGTACGGTTCCAGGCGGGCGAGTTCGGCGCAGCTGTCGAGCGCGGCGACCAGGCTGGGGAAGACCATGCGGACCGCGTCCTGGAGGTTGCCCTCCATGGGGTCGCCCAGATACATGCGCTGCCGTTTCCCCGTGGGGTTCCAGGTCGTGTAGTGGTGCACGGTGTCGCGCGGGATCATGTCGGTGCGCCGGCCCAGCTCTTCGAGCACGGGCAGTACCTCGGGTACAGCGGCGACAGGTTCGCGGCCGTGACGTTTCAGCGAGCCGAGGACGATGCCAAGATCGCGCATGGCGGCCAGGGCGTCGACGATACCGAGCGAGGCGACCCGGTCCGGGTCGGGCACAAGGGTGCGCAGGGCGACGGTGAGCGCGGGCACATCGGCGGCGGCGTTCATCGCGGGCAGCGCGGCGAGCAGGGCGTCGGCGCCGAGCGGGTCCGCGGCACGTATCTCCGCTATCCGGTAGCGCGGGTCACCGCTCAGATCGAGGCCGGGCGCGACAAGGTCGTACAGGGTCAACTCAATGCCCCCCTCGGGCAACATCGGTTCAGGGTGGGATGGGGAGCGCCCCGCGTCAACGGTCACCGGACGCGGCGGCCCCTCTCGTTCACTCCACGGTGCCGCCGACCCGGTCCTGGCGTGGCGGCGCCGTGATGGGGGCGGGCAGTCGCAGCCGTACGGAGAGCAGGGCGGCCAGCGCCGCGAAGGCGGCACCGGCCAGCAGAGCGGACCTGAAGCCCGCGGCCTCGGCCGCGGCATCGCCCGCGGCGGTGGTGTCCGCGGTGGCCACGGCGACCAGGACCGCGAGTCCGAGGACCGAGCCGAACTGCTGGCTGGTGTTGACGAGTCCGGAGGCCAGACCCGTCTCGGTGGGCGCGACCTGGGCGGTGGCGGCCACGTTGGTGGTGACCATGACCAGCGGCAGGGCGGCGCCGAGCACCAGGCTGGGTGCGAGAACGGTGCCGGCGAAGGTACCGGCGGCGCTGAGGGCGAGTGCCAGCCAGACCATGCCCGCGAAGAGCAGGCCGAATCCGAGTGTCATGGTGGCGCGCAGTCCGAGGCGGCCGATGAGCCGGCCGGTCTGCGGGGCGACGGCGACGACGACCAGCGACAGCGGCAGAAGTCCGAGACCGCCGACGAGCGGGGACTGACCGAGCACCCGCTGCAGGTAGAGACTGACCAGGAAGAACATCGGGAACAGCGCCATCTGGGCAAGGGCGCTGAGGATGTTGGCGTCTCGCAGCGCGGGTCGCCGCAGCACCACGGGCGCCACCAGCGGGCGGGCGATACGGGATTCCAGCACAGCGAACACGGCCAGCAGGGCGAGTCCTGCGCCCGCGGAGGCGAGGGTGCGGGCACCGGTCCAGCCGGCTTCTCCCGCGCCGACGAGTGCATGGGCGACCAGGCCGAGTCCACCGGTGGCGGTGAGCGCTCCGATGAGGTCGAAGCCGCGTTCGATGGTGCGCGATCCGGGCTGCAGCAGGCGCAGCGCGGCGCCGGCGAGCAGCAGTGCACCGGACACATTGAGCCAGAAGGTGGAGCGCCATCCGAACAGATCGGTGAGGACGCCGCCGAGTACGGTGCCCAGCACCCCGCCGAGCCCACCCATCGCGGCGAACACGCCGAGGGCCTTGTGCCGACCGGGGCCGTCCGGGAAGAGGGTGAGCAGCAGGGCGAACGCGGCGGCCGCGGCGAGGGCCGCGCCGACGCCCTGGACGGCGCGCGCGGCGATCAGGGCGCCGACCGTGCCGGCGATGCCGCCCGCGGCGGATGCGGCGGCCAGCAGAAGGAGCCCGGCGAGACAGAGCCGCCGGTGCCCGAGGAGATCGGCGGCGCGCCCGCCGAGCAGCAACAGCCCGCCGAAGGTGATCAGATACGCGTTGGCGACCCAGGACAGCCCGGCCGACCCCGACCCCAGGTCGTCACCGACCGAGGGCAGCGCGACATTGATGATCGCGGTGTCCATGATCAGCAACAGCTGTGTGGTGGCGAGCAGGGCGAGCGCGGCGCCCCGTCGGCGGTCCGGGCCGGGCCCGACCGGGCCGCCCGGCTGCCCCCCGGCAGCCGGGTGGGCCCGTGCGGCCCGCGGCCGCCGGGCAGGCGTCGCTCCGACGCGCCCGGGCCCCCGAGCGGGCGTGGCTCCGCTGGGACCGGGCCCCCGGGACGGGGCGCCCCGGCCGGTCGCGTCGTGGAAACCGTCGGCGCTCACCGGTCCGCGGTCTCCTCGCCGAGCGAGTAGCCGTCCAGGCAGGCACGGGCGAGCGACTCGCAGCTGTCGGTGTTGCCCTCCCACACCTGCTGCATCAGATAGATATGGGGCGCGCCGTGGTAGAAGCGCTCGTACTGCTCGTGGCGGCCCGCGAACTCCGAACCCAGCGCGTCCCAGGCGAGCTTCAGCAGCTTGATGCGATCCTCGGCCCCATGCCCGGGTGAGCGGATGTACTTCCTCACCAGGGGGCCGAGTTCGGGATGCAGCAGGTCCTCGGCGGAGGCGGGCAGCTGGATGATGCCGCCGCCCGCCAGGAGTTTGATGTCCTGAACGGCCTGCGGATACAGCTCGCCCGCCATGATGCGCTGGGCGAGGGAGATCTCCCTGCCGGGCATCACGCCGCCGCGCCCCCCGTCGACCTCCTCGTACGAGGCCTCCGCGGCCAGCACGAACGCCTTGGCCTGGGCGACCTTGCCCATCAGCCCGCCGATCACCTGGGTGACCTGCGGCAGCTGGTAGGTGTTGTTGGCCTTGGTGAGCAGGATCGCGATGCCGGTGAGGAACTCCAGCTTGGTCCAGAAGCGGGTGGCCGACTGGTGCACGAAGTTGACGTAGGCCGGCGTCTGCCACCACATCCGGAAGGTCGTGTCGACATTGCGGTAGGTCAGGACCCTCTCCCACGGGACGAACACGTCCTCGCACACCAGCAGCGCGTCGTTCTCGTCGAAACGCGAGGAGAGCGGGTTGTCGAAGACGCTGCGCGCCCGGCCCTCGTAGGAGGTGCGGGAGACGAACTTCAGGCCGGGGGTGCCGACGGGCAGCGAGAAGCACAGCGCTTGCTCGACGTCCTGCGGCGCGAGCGGCTCGATGGTGCCGACGATCACCTCGTTGCCGAACACCCCCGCGGTGCCGATCATCTTGGCGCCGCGTACCACGACCCCTCCGTCCTTCTCCGCGACCACCCGCACCACCAGGTCGTCCTCCTCCTGCTCGCAGGCCGCCCTGGTGCGGTCGGTCTGCGGGTTGGTGAGGGTCAAGGTCGGGTACAGGTCGCCCTCGGCGAGCCTGCGGTGCCAGGCGAGAACGTTGTCCGCACCGTCGAAGGTGTCCGTGGTGAACAGGTTCGGCACGGCCGCGAATCCGGCGGCGCCGCCCGCCATGCAGTCGGGCGTACGGCCCAGGAACCCGAAGCTCGACTCGGCCCACACCTTGTACGCGGTGCGCCGCGCGAGGAGGTCCTCGTACGAGCGCGGCACGGCGAAGGCCCGGTGCACGCCGCCCACGGTCAGACGCTGCGTGTACTCGGAGTCGTGTGCCAGGTCGTAGAGCCGGGCGATGGACGCCGCGGTGTTGCGGAAGGCGGCGTGGCGCGTGACGTCCTGGACGCGTTCGCCGTCGAGCCACACCTCGCGCCCGTCCCGCAGCGATGCGAGGTACTCCTGGCCGGACCTGGTCAACGTCTCTCCTCGAACGGGATGCTGGTTTCAGCCGAGCCTGTCTCCCGCCGAGGAGGCAGGGCAATGAACGACCGTCCAGCGGTCCTTAAGAACCGGCCAGTCATGCAGCTGAGGGGCCTTGCGCGCGGTACTCGCCGGGTGTCCTGCCGTACCACTTGCGAAAGGCCAGGTGGAAGCCGACCGCGCTCTGGTAGCCGACCCGCTCCGGCACGGCCGACTGCGGCAGCGACGTCTCGCCGAGCAGCCGGGCCGCCTCCTGCATCCGCCGGCCGGTCAGATGCCGTGCGGGTGCCTCGCCGACCAGTTCCCGGAAGGCGGCGGTGAATGCCGAGCGGGACATGCCGACGGTGCGGGCCAGCGATTCGATGGTCCAGGGCTCGGCGAACCGGGTGGCGATGATGACCAGCGCCTTGCTGATGCCGGGGTGGCGCAGCACGGGCAGCGACGCGGGGTTGTCGGCGAGTTCGCGCAGCAGCGGGCGCAGCGCGAGCACCAACGCCATCTCGAAGGCGCGCAGGGTGATCAGCCGGTCGCCGGGTCCGACCGGGCGGTCGGTGGTGGCGAGCAGCCGCAGGGTGTCGCGCAGCAGCGGCTCACGGTCGACCTGGGAGCCGTCGAGGACCAGCGCCCAGGGCAGTGCCTTGTACAGGCCGGTGGCGGCGGAGGCGTCGTAGTGCAGCCCGGCGCACAGCAGCCGGCTCTCCGGGCCGTCCCCCTCGATCCGGATCTCTCCGGAGGTGCCGGGCCGGCGCTGGGGCAGTACGGCGGCCAGCGCGACGCCCCGCCGGTCGGGACGGTCGGCGAGCCGGTGGGCGGTGCCGGTGGGGAAGAGGGCGAGATCGCCGGCGTGCAGCTCGATGGGTGTCTGGTCCGCGCCGGTGATCCAGCAGTTTCCCTGAGTGATGAAGTGCAGTACGGCGCAGCTCTGTTCGGCGTCGCCCTCGATCGCCCAGGGCGCGCGGACATGCCAGCGGCTGTCGAAGACCCCTGTCAGGCGCAGGGGTTGGAGCAGCTCGCTCAAAAGGTCGTCGTGGAGGCCGCCTTGGACACTGCCGCCGCCCTTGCTCTGGGTGGGTTCCATTGGACGATCCTTCAACCTCCGCCCCGGATTGTTAATTGATCGGCCGAAGCCGTCGCCGCGAGCCTTGAAGAGCCGTTCCCGGCACCAGCTCACCCTATCGAAGGGGCACTTCACACACATGTCCGATGACATTCCGATGCGCGTGGCGGTCGTGGGGGCGACCGGCTTCCAGGGCGGTGCCACGGCCCGTCTGCTGATCGAGCGCAAGCACCGCGTCCGTACGCTCAGCCGCAAACCCGAGGAGGACCGCCCGGAGCTGCCCGGCGTTCTGGTCGTGGACGGCGACCTGGGTCGGCAGGAGGATGTGCGCCGGCTCTTCGAGGGGGCCACGCACGCGGCGGTGACGATGCCGCTGGTGTACGAGGCCGACAAGGTCCTGGCGTACTCCCAGCACATCGCGAAGGCGGCCCGCGACTGCGGTCTGCGCCGGATCGTCTACAACAGCAACACCCGTGTCCCGCGGCACAGCACCCGGCTCGCCGCCTTCGAGACCCGCAGGCTGGCCGAGACGGTGTTCCGCGAGAGTCTCGCCGACAGCGGTGTCGAGCTGGTCGTGGTGCGCCCGCCGGTGTATCTGGACAACCTCTTCAGCCCGTGGAACGGCCCGGCGCTGGTGAACGAGGGCGTGCTCGCCTATCCCCTGCCGGCCGATGCCCCGGCCGCGTGGATCTCGCACCGGGATCTGGCCGAGGCCATATACGCGGCACTGACGGTGGACGCCATCGCGGGGCGCACCTTCGACATCGGCGGCGAGCGGTCGCTGACGGGCCCTGAGCTGGCGGCGGCGTTCGCCCGGGGGCTCGGCCGGGATGTGCGCTACGTGGCGCTGGAGCCGCACGTCTTCGAACAGGGGCTCGCCCAGATCGTGGGCACCGGGGCGGCCGCCGGGGTGGCGGGGATCTACCACTTCATGGCGGGCGACGCGCAGCCCGCCCTGATGGCGGGTGACGACGGGGGGTCGGCGGCCGCTCTGTCGCTGAAGCCGACTCCGGCGGACGAGTGGGTGGCGCGTCAGCCGTGGCAGTTGTGGTCGGGAGAGCAAGCGTGAGGCTCGACGAAGGCATGGTTATGAGCCATGTCTCGAGTGGCCTCACGGCCCTTCTGCGGCCGGCGGCGAACCAGCGCGCGTAGTGCGCGCAGGGCGCACAGGGTGCATGCCACGCCGGGGCACACGGCGCACGTAACGACAGACAGGCCGGTTCCCTCTTCTCGACGGAACCGGCCTCTTTGTGTGTCTTGTGCTGTCCCCTACGCCCTAGTAGTTAACACATCACCGGATTGCCCCCCGGGCATGCCGGGGAAGGCTCATCCGGTACGCAAGCCGGTGCACCCCTCTCACCATTCTTTCCGCCCACCCGGGTGAACGCGGACAGGAGCGGACATGCGCGCAGCCCGCCAGTCACCGAAGTCATCGACTGAGCAGTTAGAAAGAACACCCAAACCCCGGAAACGAGCACAACGCTCTCCATCCGCCCGGCCCGCACAGCCCCCAGGTGATGTCGTGAACTCGCTCATCGGTCGCATCCCCGTCCTGGATGTCCGCCCTCTCGTCGACTGTGGCAACAGGCCCGCGAAAGCCGTGGCGGGTGAGACCTTCCAGGTCACCGCCACCGTCTTCCGCGAGGGCCATGACGCGGTCGCCGCCAACGTCGTTCTCTACGACCCGAAGGGCCGCCCGGGTCCCTTCACCCCCATGCGGGAGCTCATCCCGGGCACCGACCGATGGGGTGCCGAGGTCACCCCCCTCGGCGAAGGCCGCTGGGCCTACGCCGTGGAGGCCTGGAGCGATCCGATCGCCACCTGGCGGCATCACGCCACCATCAAGGTCCCGGCCGGTATCGACACCGCACTGGTCCTCGCGGAGGGCGCCGAGCTGTACGAGCGCGCCGCCGCGGGGGTGCCCAAGAAGGACGGCCGGGAGGCGGTGCTCGCGGCGGTCGACGCGCTGCGCGACACCGGACGCTCGGCGGCCGCCCGGCTGGCCGCCGCGCTCGCCCCGGACGCGGCCGCCGCGCTGGCCCGGAACCCGCTGCGCGAACTGGTCAGCAGCTCACCGCAGTTGCCGCTCCAGGTCGAGCGGCGACGGGCGCTGTACGGCTCCTGGTACGAACTGTTCCCTCGCTCCGAGGGCGCGGTGCTCGGGAAGGGCGGGCAGTCCGTCCCGGGCACCTTCCGTACTGCCGCCGAACGGCTTCCGGCCATCGCCGCGATGGGCTTCGACGTCGTCTATCTGCCGCCGGTGCACCCCATCGGCACCACCCACCGCAAGGGCCCGGACAACTCCCTGGAGGCCGGCAGCCACGATGTGGGCGTGCCCTGGGCCATCGGCTCCGCCGACGGCGGGCACGACGCGCTCCACCCCGACCTCGGCACCTTCGCGGACTTCGACCACTTCGTCACCGCTGCCCGCTCTCTGCGCATGGAGGTGGCCCTGGACTTCGCCCTGCAGTGCTCCCCCGACCACCCCTGGGTGAAGGAGCACCCGGAGTGGTTCCATCACCGGGCCGACGGATCGATCGCCTACGCCGAGAACCCGCCGAAGAAGTACCAGGACATCTATCCGATCGCGTTCGACCGGGACATGCCGGGACTGGTCGGCGAGACGGTGCGGGTGCTGCGCTTCTGGATGGACCGCGGGGTGCGGATCTTCCGCGTCGACAACCCGCACACCAAGCCCGTCGTCTTCTGGGAGCAGGTGATCGCCGACATCAACACCACCGACCCCGATGTCGTCTTCCTCGCCGAGGCGTTCACCCGGCCCACGATGATGCACACACTGGCCGCGATCGGCTTCCAGCAGTCGTACACCTACTTCACATGGCGCAACACCAAGCACGAGCTCACCGAGTACCTCACCGAGCTGACCGGCGAAGCCGCCTCGTACATGCGCCCCAACTTCTTCGTGAACACCCCCGACATCCTGCACGCCTATCTCCAGGAAGGCGGCCGGCCCGCCTTCGAGGTGCGCGCGGTGCTCGCCGCGACCCTGTCGCCCTCCTGGGGCATGTATGCCGGGTACGAGCTGTGCGAGAACGTCCCGCTGCGCCCCGGCAGCGAGGAGTACCTGCACTCGGAGAAGTACCAACTACGTCCGCGCGACTGGGAGTCGGCGGAGCGGGCGGGGACAACGATCACGCCGCTGATCACCAGGCTCAACCGGATCAGGCGCCGCCACCCCGCGCTCCAGCAGCTGCGCGACCTCCATTTCCACCACGCCGACAACGACGCGGTGATCGCCTACTCCAAGCAGTCCGGGCCGGACACGGTCATCGTGGTCGCCAACCTCGACCCCCACCACACCCAGGAGGCCACGGTCTCGTTGGACATGCCGCGGCTCGGGCTCGACTGGTCCGAGAGCGCCCCGGTGCGCGACGAGCTCACCGGCGAGACCTACTACTGGGGCAGGACCAACTATGTGCGCCTCGAGCCGGGCCGTATGCCCGCGCACATCCTCGTCCTGCGACCGTCCCCGCAGACCGGAGGGTCACCCACATCATGATCGTCAATGAGCCCGTCCACGACACCTTCGAGGACACACCCGCCCGCGACCGGGACCCCGACTGGTTCAAGCGAGCCGTCTTCTACGAAGTCCTGGTGCGGTCCTTCCAGGACAGCAACGGCGACGGCGTCGGCGACCTCAAGGGCATCACCGCCAAGCTGGACTACCTGCAGTGGCTGGGGGTGGACTGCCTGTGGCTGCCGCCGTTCTTCAAGTCCCCACTGCGGGACGGCGGTTACGACGTCGCCGACTACACCTCGGTGCTGCCCGAGTTCGGCGATCTCGCCGACTTCGTGGAATTCGTGGACGCCGCGCACCAGCGCGGTATGCGCGTCATCATCGACTTCGTCATGAACCACACCAGCGACCAGCACCCGTGGTTCCTTCAGTCCCGCAGCGACCCGGAAGGGCCGTACGGCGACTACTACGTCTGGGCCGATCACGACAAGCAGTACCAGGACGCCCGGATCATCTTCGTCGACACCGAGTCGTCCAACTGGAGCTTCGACCCGGTGCGCAAGCAGTACTACTGGCACCGGTTCTTCTCCCACCAGCCGGACCTCAACTACGAGAACCCCGCGGTCCAGGAGGAGATCATCTCGGCGCTGCGGTTCTGGCTGGATCTCGGCATCGACGGCTTCCGGCTGGACGCCGTGCCGTACCTGTACCAGGAGGAGGGCACCAACTGCGAGAACCTCCCGGCCACCCACTCGTTCCTCAAACGGGTGCGCAAGGAGATCGACGCGCACTACCCCGACACGGTGTTGCTCGCCGAGGCCAACCAGTGGCCGGAGGACGTCGTCGACTACTTCGGCGACTACGCGGCCGGCGGCGACGAGTGCCATATGGCCTTCCACTTCCCGGTGATGCCGCGGATCTTCATGGCGGTGCGGCGCGAGTCCCGCTACCCGGTCTCGGAAATCCTGGCCAAGACCCCGGCCATCCCCAAGAGCTGCCAGTGGGGCATCTTCCTGCGCAACCACGACGAGCTCACGCTCGAGATGGTCACGGACGAAGAGCGCGACTACATGTACGCGGAGTACGCCAAGGACCCGCGGATGCGCGCCAACATCGGCATCCGTCGGCGGCTCGCCCCGCTGCTGGACAACGACCGCAATCAGATCGAACTGTTCACGGCGCTGCTGTTGTCCCTGCCCGGGTCCCCGATCCTCTACTACGGTGACGAGATCGGAATGGGCGACAACATCTGGCTGGGCGACCGTGACGCGGTGCGCACCCCGATGCAGTGGACGCCGGACCGCAATGCGGGCTTCTCGTCGTGCGATCCGGGCCGGCTGTACCTGCCGACCATCATGGATCCGGTCTACGGCTACCAGGTCACCAACGTCGAGGCGTCGATGGCCTCGCCATCGTCGCTGCTGCACTGGACCAGGCGAATGATCGAGATCCGTAAGCAGAACCCGGCGTTCGGCCTCGGTTCGTACACGGAACTCGCCTCCTCCAACCCGGCGGTGCTCGCGTTCCTGCGTGAGGCCCCCTCGAACGAGGAAGGGGGCGACGATCTGGTGCTCTGCGTACACAACTTTTCGCGGTTCGCGCAGCCCACCGAGCTCGACCTGCGCGCCTTCAACGGCCGTCATCCCGTGGAGTTGATCGGCGGGGTGCGCTTCCCCGCCATCGGACAGTGGCCCTACCTGCTGACTCTCGCCGGGCACGGTTTCTACTGGTTCCGTCTGCGAAAGGACGCCGCTCCCGCCTGACGCGTCCCCGAGGGGCATCTGCTCCCGCGGGGCGGTTTCCACCGCCCCGCATCGGGCACTCTCCCCCTCATCCCCGCGCGCCGCCGGACAGCCACAGCTGTAATCCGGGACACTTTGCGCATTCGTGGTGTACCCGGGGAAAGGACGCGATGCCATGTCGGAGGCTGCATCCACCCGGACTTCCGTCGCACTGCTCCCCTCGCTCGCCCCTCTGCTGCACCAATGGCTGCCCAGACAACGCTGGTTCGCCGGCAAGGGGTCCCGCCTCGCCGGCTTCTCGCTCGTCTCGGCGACCGAGCTGCTCCCCCTCCACGGGCCCGGCCCAGGCCTGCTGCATCTGCTGGTGCGGGTCCGGCAGCCGGACCTCACCGCACCGCACGCGATCGCCGACTGCTACCAACTGCTCATCGGCGTACGCGAAACCCTGCCGCGTTCCCTCGCTCCGGCGCTGATCGGACATCTGTCAGAGGGTCCTCTCGCCGGGCGGACCGTGTACGAAGGGCTGCACGATCCCCGGCTGGCCGCGCTGCTGCTGGAACGGCTGCGCACGCCGGGCTCCCTCGGCCCGCTGCGCTTCGACCGGTTCGAGAGTGCGCCCGCGATTCCGCCGGGCCTGGCCCCCCGGCCGCTGGACGCCGAGCAGTCCAACTCTTCGCTGATCTACGGCGATACGTACATCCTCAAACTCTTCCGCCGTATCCACCCCGGCCCCAACCCCGATCTGGAGCTGCCACTGGCACTGGCCCGGGCCGGCTGCGACCGCGCGCCGGCGCCGGTCGCCTGGTACGAGGCACACGCGCCGGAACCTTTCACCCTGGGAGTTCTCCAGCCCTATCTGCGCGACTCGCGCGACGCCTGGAGGCTCGCCCTGGACGCACTGGCCGACGGGCGTTCCTTCGACCATGAGGCCCATGCGCTCGGACGGGTCACCGCCGAGGTGCACACGGCGCTCGCGGACGCCCTGCCCACCGTGAAGCTGAGCGGAGCGCAGACGGAGCACCTGGCGGCCGCCATGGCGCAGCGGCTGGACGCGGCGGCCCAGGCGGTACCCGCCCTGGTGCCGTACGTGCCCCGGCTGCGGGCCGCCTTCGATGCGGTCGCCGTGCTCGGCAGGCACGGGTGCACCTGGGCGGCGCAGCGGGTGCACGGGGATCTGCATCTGGGCCAGGCCCTGCACTGCTCGACCGACGGCGCCTGGTCGGTCATCGACTTCGAGGGCGAGCCCGCGAAGCCGCTCACCGAGCGCCGGCGGCCGCAGCCCACGGTTCGCGATGTCGCGGGCATGCTCCGCTCGTTCGACTACGCGGCCCGCACCCACCGCCCCTGGAACCCCGTCTGGGCCGAGCTGTGCCGCGCCGCGTACTGCGAGGGCTACGCGGCGGCCTGTGGGACCGATCCGCGGGAGGAGCCGGAAATGCTGCGCGCGTACGAGACCGACAAGGCCGTGTACGAGGTCGTCTACGAGGCCCGGCACCGGCCCGACTGGCTGCCGGTGCCGATGGCCGCGATCGACCGCCTTGCCGCGGCGCACTGATGTCCCCCCACCCCGACCCCCACCGTCGCCCCAGGAGGCCGAACCCGTGACCCGCCGCCCCCCGTCCCGTCATTCATCCGACTCCGACCTGCCGAAGCAGCCGGCCGAGACCCCGACCGCCGAGGCGAAACCGTCGGGCACGCCGGCCCGGACCGGGGCGGACCGGTCGAAGGCGGCCGGGACCGCTGCCGCGGGGGCCGGCCCCTCGGAGGCGGCCGGCCGGGCCGAGACCGGCGGGACGGCCACCGGCGGGGCGCAGACCGCCAGGGGAGCGCGTGCCACCGGGGCGCAGACCGCCGGCCGGTCGAGCGCGGCCGGGGGCGATCCGGCCGGTCCGGAGGCGGCCGCGGCGCAGGCCGCCGGTGCGAAGGCGACCCGGCCGGAGGCGGAGGGAGCGGGGTCGGCCGGACCCGGTTCGCCCGCCACCGGCTCGGGCGGGGCCACGCCGCAGCCGGACGCCGCCGCACCCCGGCCCCGCGCGGCAGGCGGCGGCAGCCGCGGCGTACGCGCGGCGAAGCCGCTCGGGGACGGGGACCGGCAGCGGCTGCTGTCCGGCGCCCACCACGATCCGCATGCGCTGCTCGGGGCCCACTCCGTACGTGGCGGCGTCGAGTTGCGCGTACTGCGCCCGTACGCGCGAACGGTGACCGTGCTCGGCAAGGGGCTCAGGGCGGGGCTGCACTCGGACGGCGACGGCCTCTTCTCGGGACTGCTGCCCATGCGCACCACGCCGGACTACCGGCTGCTGGTCACCTACGACGACAACGAGAGCGGGTTCGAGGTCCATGACCCGTACCGCTTTCTGCCCGCGCTCGGCGATCTCGATCTCCATCTGATCGGCGAGGGCCGGCACGAGGAGCTGTGGAAAGCGCTCGGCGCGCATCCGATGACGCATCAGGGCGTCACCGGCACTCGGTTCACCGTCTGGGCGCCCAATGCCCAGGGCGTACGGGTCGCCGGCGACTTCAACTACTGGGACAGCACAGGCTTTCCGATGCGTTCGCTCGGCGCGACGGGCGTGTGGGAGCTGTTCCTGCCGGGCGTCGGCGAGGGCACGCTCTACAAGTTCGACATCACCCGCCCGGACGGCTCGCACACGCTGCGGGCCGACCCGATGGCCCGGCGTACCGAGGTGCCGCCGGCCAACGCGTCGGTCGTGACCGAGTCGCACCATGTGTGGCACGACGAGGAGTGGATGGCTCACCGCGCCGACCGTCCGGTCCACGAGGCACCGGTCTCGGTCTACGAAGTGCATCTCGGTTCCTGGCGCCCCGGGCTGACCTACCGTCAGCTGGCGACGCAGCTGCCTGCCTATGTCAAGGAACTCGGCTTCACCCACGTGGAGTTCATGCCGCCCGCCGAGCATCCCTTCGGCGGCTCCTGGGGCTATCAGGTCACCGGCTTCTACGCCCCCACCTCCCGGATGGGCACCCCCGACGACTTCCGCCACCTGGTGGACTGTCTGCACCGGGCGGGCATCGGCGTGCTGGTGGACTGGGTGCCCGCGCACTTCCCGAGGGACGACTGGGCACTGGCCGAGTTCGACGGCCGTCCGCTGTACGAGCACACCGACCCGGCGCGCGCGGCGCATCCCGACTGGGGCACGCTCGAGTTCGACTACGGCCGCAAGGAGGTGCGCAACTTCCTGGTGGCGAACGCCGCTTACTGGTGCGAGGAGTTCCACATCGACGGTCTGCGGGTCGATGCCGTCGCCTCGATGCTCTACCTGGACTACTCCCGCGAGGACGGCCAGTGGAGCCCGAACGAACACGGCGGCCGGGAGAATCTGGACGCCGTCGCCTTCCTCCAGGAGATGAACGCCACGGTCTACCGCCGCTGCCCCGGCGTCGTCACGATCGCCGAGGAGTCCACGGCATGGGACGGCGTGACCCGGCCGACCCACCATGTGGGCCCGGGCGGCTTCGGCGGGCTCGGCTTCGGCCTGAAGTGGAACATGGGCTGGATGCACGACTCGCTGCAGTACGTCGCGAAGGAGCCGGTGCACCGCAAGTACCACCACAACGAGATGACGTTCTCGATGGTGTACGCGTACAGCGAGAACTACGTGCTGCCCATCTCGCACGACGAGGTGGTGCACGGCAAGCGGTCGCTGGTCGGCAAGATGCCGGGCGACTGGTGGCAGCAGCGCGCCAACCACCGCGCGTATCTGGGCTTCATGTGGGCCCATCCGGGCAAGCAACTGCTCTTCATGGGCCAGGAGTTCGCACAGGGTGCAGAGTGGTCGGAGGGTCATGGCCCGGACTGGTGGCTGCTCGACCCTTCGTACGCGGCGGAGCCGGACCACCGCGGCGTACGCGACCTGGTGCGCGAGCTGAACAAGGTGTACGGCCGGACGCCGGCGCTGTGGCAGCGGGACACCGTCCCCGAGGGTTTCGCCTGGGTGGACGGCCACGCGGCCGAGGACAATGTCTTCTCGTTCCTGCGCTTCGACGCGCAGGGCGCCCCGCTGCTGGCGGTCTCGAACTTCTCCCCGGTTGTCCGGCACGAGTACCGGCTCGGGGTGCCGTCGTCCGTGCCCGCCTGGGCGGAGGTCCTGAACACGGACGATGCTCGGTTCGGCGGCAGCGACGTCCTCAACCTCGACCAGGTGAAGCCGGAGTCCGTCGCCGCCCACGGTCACCGCACGAGCATCCAGCTCACTCTGCCGCCGCTGGCGACGGTGTGGATGAAGCCGGTGTGACGACCCCGAGGCGCTGGGTGGCACGGGTCAGCGCCACATAGAGGTCGTTGGCCCCCATGCACTCCGGGGCGACGACGAGGACCGTGTCGAACTCCAGGCCCTTGGCCTGCCGCGCATCGAGCAGGACGACGGGCCGGGACAGATCCAGCGGCCCGTCGTGCCGCAGTTCCCCGAGCTCGCCGTGCAGCTCCCGCGGGGCGATCACGGCGAGCCTGCCCTCCTGCGGGGCCTCGGCCCTGGCGAGCGAGGCCACTTCGCCGAGCGGCAACGTGCGCTCCCAGGGACGTACGCCCGTCGTGCGGATCGAGCGCGGCGGCTCGAACGCCTGGTCGGCGGCGCGCCGGCGCTCGGCCGCGTACTCCATGATCTCCGCGGGGGTGCGGTAGTTGACGCCGAGCCGGGCGAGCTTCCAGCGGCCGGGCACATACGGCGCGAGGATCTGATCCCAGGAGTCGCACCCTGCCAGGTCACCTGTCTGGGCGGGGTCGCCGACGAGGGTCATCGAGCGGGTCGGGCAGCGGCGCATCAGCAGCCGCCAGGCCATGGCTGACAGTTCCTGCGCCTCGTCGACGATGATGTGGCCGAATGCCCAGGTCCGGTCGGCGGCGGCACGCTCGGCGGCACTGCGGTGGTCGGCCTCCTCCTGGCGTTCGGCCATCCGTTCGGCGTCGATGATGTCGTGCGCGGCGAGCACCTCCGACTCTTCGTCGTGCTTGTCCTCGAACTCGTAGGTACGGGAGGCGTAGGAGACATCGAGCACGCCCTGCGCGTAGGCGATCTGCCGGGCGCGTTCGGCCTCGGCGGCCGCAAGGGCGGCGGAGTCGTCCTCACCGAGGAGTTCGGCCGCCTCGTCGAGCAGGGCCACGTCGGCGGGCGTCCATGCCCCGCCTTCGCGTCTGATCAACTCCCTCTCCTCCTCGTCGAGGTGAGTGGGATCGGCCAGATAGTCCGCGAGGAACTCCTGCGGGGTGAGCGCAGGCCAGAGAGTCGCGATGGCGGCGTGCACCTCGGCGCTGGCGGCGATGCCCTTGCCGAGCTGGGCGATGTCGTCGGGGCCGAGGAAGTTGGGGCCGCCGTACGGATCGGCACCGATGCGGTCGGAGAGCTGGGTGGTGAGCTCGTCGATGAGCCGGAACGCGAAGTACGGGCGGGCGAGATTGTGCGGCAGCCCGGTCTCGCGGGCCTTGTGGCGCGCTTCGACGGCCATGTCCCAGTCCAGGACGAGCTCCCCGTCGTCGTGCGCGATGACCAGGGGGGCGCCCTTCTCGGGCACCTGCTGCCGGTCCCGTACGGCCTCGGCCAGTACGCCGGCCATGCCGGCCCGGCCCTTGACCGCGGCGGCCGCGGGACTGTCGGTTCCGGCGGCCGTGACGCCGGGGAACAGCTCGCCGACCGTCGCCAGCAGCACACCGGTCTCGCCGAGCGAGGGCAGCACCTCGCCGATGTACCCGAGGAACACCGGATTGGGTCCCACGATCAGCACGGCACGCTTGGCGAGCCGCTCCCGGTGCGCGTACAGCAGATACGCGGCCCGGTGCAGCGCGACGGCGGTCTTGCCGGTCCCCGGCCCGCCCTCGACGACGAGCACGCCGTGATGCGGGGCGCGGATGATGTGGTCCTGCTCGGCCTGGATGGTCGACACGATGTCGCCCATCCGTCCGGTGCGTGCGCTGTTGAGCGAGGCGAGCAGCACCTCGTCGGCGTCGTGCGACTCGAAGCCGGTGCGGGTGGTGTCGGCGAGATCCATGATCTCGTCGTGGAGCGCCGTGACCGTCCGCCCCCGGGTGGTGATGTGCCGTCTGCGGCGCAGCCCCATGGGCTCGTACCCGGTCGCGAGATAAAACGGCCGGGCGACCGGAGCCCGCCAGTCGATCAGCAGCGGCGTGCGTTCGGCGTCGTCACGCCGGATTCCGGTACGCCCGATGTGATGCGTCACGCCGTCGCGCAGGTCGATCCGCCCGAAACACAGTCCGGAGTCCGCGGCATCGAGGGCGGCGAGCGAGGCGGAGTGTTCGGCCACACCGACATCGCGCTCGACGCGCGCCTGCAGCCCTGTGCTGACCTGCGCAGTCGTGGCGCGCACGGCGGCTTCCGCCTCCGCCCTGAGCTGGTCGAGCCGCTCATGGACGAGGGAGACGAATTGTTGTTCCCGCCGCATTTCCTCGGTTGACAATTCAGCTCCTGACGCGATAGAGTCCGTTTATTCGACTTCTCCGTGTTTCGTGTCCTACGCAAACACGGAAACACTTAATATACGCAGAGAAATACCCCGGCCGTCAATTCGGTCCGGGGGTTTTTTGTTTGTGCAGGAGAAGCGTGCCGACGAGTCCGCCTCCGTGTCGTCGCCGTTGTCCCGAGCCTCGTGCCTCGTGCAGGGTGGCAGGTGACATCGACACCAACGGGGGACCCATGGCGAAGGCGGTCGACGAAGCGGTGGCGCGGGCGGTCGCGCTGTTGCGGGCATGCGGTGCGGAGGGGATGGAACATCCCGGCGGGACGCTGCTCGCCCATCTGGAGCGGGTGCGGGAGCGGCTGGCGGCATGGGGCGCGCGGCCGGAGCTGCAGCTGGCGGGGCTCTGCCACGCGTTCTACGGCACGGACGGGTTCGCCGCCTCGCTGCTGCCGCTGGAGCGGCGCGGCGAACTCGCGGCGGCGATCGGCACAGAGGCCGAGGAACTCGTGTACTTCTACGCGAGCTGCGACCGCGAGGCCTCGTACGCATCGCTGGCCTCGGACGAAGCGGCGTTCCGGGACCGGTTCACGGGCCGGACGTTCACGCCGACCGCCGCACAGCGAGCGGATTTCGTCGAGCTCACGGCCGCCAATGAACTCGACCTCGCGGTGGTGAACGAAGAGTTCCGGGTCATGTGGGGCGGAGAGCTCCTGATGCTCTTCGACCGGTTCGCACCGCTGCTCGGTGAGGCGGCGCGCAAGGACCTGCGCACAGGACTCGACCCGGACAGCGAGGCCCCGGCCGCGGCCGGACCGAATGTCAGTGGCAGCCCCTAGCGTTCTCTGCAGTGGAACGGGCGGGAAACGGCCGCCTGTTCCGTCCTGGGGAGGGGTCTGCCATGTCACGCACCACGACGTATCTGGAGCTGTCGCAGGACGGCGGCGGAGCGCACAAGTTCTACGAGGTGGCCGTGGAGGGGACGGTCGTCTCGGTGCGCTACGGCCGGATCGGCGCGGGCGGGCAGCTGCAGACCTCGACCTTCCCCACGGCCGAGAAGGCGCAGGCCGCTGCGGCCAGGAAGATAGGCGAGAAGGTGCGCAAGGGGTACGCGCCCGCGGTCCAGGGACAGCGGGCGGCCCGGCCGGTGACGCGTCGCCAGGTGACCTCCGCGCCCTCGACCGCGCGCTCCACGGCACCGGTGCTGTGGCGGTTCCGTACAGGCTCAGCGGCCTTCGGCATCCACATCGACGAGGACCGCTGCTGGGTGGGCAACCAGGCGGGCGATGTGTACACGCTCAGCCACGGCGGCGAGGTGCTCGCCCGCTACTCACTGCCGGACGGCGTCAAGTGCCTGGTGGCGGACGACTTCTGGATCTACGCGGGCTGCGACGACGGCAAGGTGTACGACCTCTCGTCGAAGCTGCCGTTCGCCGCGTACGACATCGCCGCGGATGTCGACATCTTCTGGCTCGACATCCGTGAGGGCGTGCTGAACGTCTCCGACGCCGACGGCGGGCTGACGGTCATCGACCACGAGGACGAGCACCAGTGGGGGCGCAGGTCGAGCGGCAACCAGGCCTGGATGGTGCGAGCGGACGAGGGCGCGGTCTACCACGGTCACAGCAAGGGCGTCACGGCGTACGCCCCTGACGGTGGCGGGCAGTTGTGGCACACGGCAACCACGGGGGCTGTGCTGTTCGGCTGGCAGGAAGCCGAATCGGTCTACGCCGGCACGGTTCGTCATGTGGTGCAGCGGCTCTCGAAGACGACGGGGGCGGTCCAGGCGACGTACCGCTGTGACACCGCGGTGTACTCCTGCGCGACCTCGCCGGACGGGCGTCATGTCTTCGCCGGCGACTCGTCGTCCTCCGTGTACTGCTTCACCGCGGACGGCACCCGGCTGTGGAAGCTCGGCACGGGCGGGGGCTCTGCGCTGTCCATGCAGTACCGGGACGAGAAGCTCTACATGGTCACCACGGACGGTTCTCTGGTGTGCGTGGACGCAAGCGAGGCCGCGGTCGCGGCAGCCCAACAGGGCACAGTCCCCGTGGCGAGGGACGTCAAGTCGGCGGCCGCGCTGCCGACGTACCGGCCCGCCGTGTCGCCGACGGCGGTCGCGACCATCTCGGCGCCTCCCGTCGGCGGAGTGGTCGTGGAATGCGTCCAGGTGGGCGGCCGGATGCGGGTGCATGTGGTGTCCGACGGCTTCGAACCGTCGTGGCACGTCCAGTTCCCGCGCGGGATACGGGAGGTGGGCGCCCGGTACGTCGTCGACGCGCTGCACCCGGCCGAGGCCGGTTTCTATCGGGTGCGCGGCGAGATCCGGCGCCTGGTCTGAGGCCCGTCGACGTCAGGCTCCAAGCGCCTCGCCGGTCGCTGCTCAGGGCTGGAGCGCATCCTCCAGCTCCTGCAGCAACCTGCGCCTGGGGCGGGCACCGACCATGGACCGAACCGGCTCGCCGCCGCGGAACACCATCAGCGTCGGCATCGAGAGCACCCCGTACCGCGCCATGGTCTCCGGGTTGGTGTCGGCGTCGAGCTGGACGACCTTCAGCCGCGCCCTCTCCTGCGCGGCTATCGCGCTCAGCACCGGCGCGAGCTGGCGGCACGGGCCGCACCAGTCCGCGGTGAACTCCACCAGGACCGGGCGGTCCGCGCCCAGCACCTCGGCGTCGAAGTCCGCGTCCGTCACCGCCGCAACGCCCTTTGCCTGAATCATTCGTCAACCTCCGAATTCGCACTGTGGGTCCGGGCCGGTCGGCAGCTGTGCCTCGGCCCTCAGAAGCTGCGCCCCGACCTGTTCCCGTACCGACTGCAACCGCCCGATGAGCGTGTCCAGCTCGGCGAGCTTGGTCCGGTAGACGGCGAGCGAGCCCGGGCAGGCGTCGCCCTCCGGGTGTCCGGCGCGCAGGCAGTCGACGAAGGGCCGGGTCTCCTCCAGGCCGAACCCGAAATCCTGGAGGGTCCGGATCTGCTGGAGGAGACGCAGGTCGTCCTCGTCGTACGTGCGGTAACCGTTCACCGCACGCCGGGCGGGCAGGAGCCCGCGGGACTCGTAGTAACGCAGCGTGCGGGTGGTGGTCCCGGTACGCGCCGCGAGCTCGCCGATTCGCATGCCGCGACCGTAATCCTTGACGCCGACGTCAAGGCAAGAGCCTGCCGGGCTCATCCCCGGGCGGGGCAGTAGCGGCTTCCGTGCCGGGAGGCGCCGTCCCGAGCAGGGCTGCCGAGCCGGCGTTCAGTACTGATCAACCGCTCCAACTGCCTGATGCATTCAGGAAATTGACACAGTGAAGCCATTGACGGCGCCCATGTCTCCATCTACAAAACATCCTGAGAGCGCTCTCAATCGTGCTCTCGAGCCATCCCCGCACTCCCCCTCGGCACCACCTTTCCGGAGGTGTTCCTTGAGCACGAGCCGCATCAGACACACCACCCGCCACACCCGACCCCTGCTCGCCGGCGTGATCGCCCTGGTGATCGCCCTGGCAGGCTTCATCGCCGTGACCGGGGCAGGCCCCGCACGCGGCGACGTACCCCCCACACCCGGCTGGAACCTCCAGTGGAGCGACGACTTCACCGGCGCCATCCGCACTCTTCCCTCGTCCGTCAACTGGCAGATCGACACCGGTCACGCCTACCCCGGCGGCCCCGGCAACTGGGGCACCGGTGAGATCCAGAACTACACCGCGAGCCCCGACAACCTGAGCCTCGACGGCAACGGCAATCTGCGCATCACCCCGCTCCGGGACGGCGCGGGCAACTGGACCTCGTCCCGCATCGAGACCAGGCGCGCCGACTTCAAGGCGCCGGCCGGGGGAACGCTGCGTATCGAGGGCCGCATCCGGATGCCCGATGTCACCGGCCAGGCCGCACTCGGTTACTGGCCCGCGTTCTGGGCGCTGGGCGCCCCGTACCGCGGCAACTACTGGAACTGGCCCTCCATCGGCGAGTTCGACATCATGGAGAACGTCAACGGCATCAACTCCGTCTGGGGGGTGCTGCACTGCGGGGTCAACCCCGGCGGACCCTGCAACGAGACCAGCGGCATTGCCAACAACCGGGCCTGCCCCGGAGCCAGTTGCCAGTCCGCCTTCCACACCTACCGCTTCGAGTGGGACCGCTCGGTCGCGCCGAACGAGCTGCGCTGGTACGTGGACGGGCAGCTGTTCCACAGCGTCAGCCAGAGCCGCTTCGACGCCGGCACCTGGGCCGGCATGACGGAGCACGCGGGCTATTTCATCCTGCTCAATGTCGCGATCGGCGGCGCGTTCCCGGACGCGCTGGCGGGTAAGACCCCCACCGCGGCGACCGTCCCGGGCCGTGCGATGCTCGTGGACTACGTCGCCGTGTGGACGCGGGGTGGCGGCGGTGGCGGTACTACTCCGCCTCCCGGTCCGAGCGACCCGCCGCCGTCCGGCTCCTCCCGGCTCCATCTGCGTTCGGGCGGCGGCGCGGGTGACGCCGCGGCGTCGGCGGCCACGGCCACGCTCGCCTCGGCGGGCGGCGCCAACCACGACGGCACCCCGAACAACCCGCAGGTCTTCACCTCGGGCCCCGTCACCCGCACCTACAACGGCGGCGCCACCCAGTTCGACCTGTTCGTCGACGCGGGGTCCACGGTCGCCAACGGCCAGCAGGTCAGGGTGAGTTACGACCACACGGGGGACGGCACCTGGGACCGCACGGAGACCTACCAGTACTTCGCCACAGACCCCGTCGCCGGATACGAGCACTACACGCAGGCGAGAGGCCTGAGGTCGGCGACCGGTACCCACGGCAACCTGACCAACGGCAGGGTACGGGTCGAGGTGTGGAGCGCGATCGGCAACGGCCCGAGCACGCTCGGCATCGGCAACCAGTCCGTCGTCCGTATCCCGTTCGGCTGACCGGGAGTACACCATGAATCCACTGATCCGCAGACTGCTCGCGGCCACGGCGGGCGCACTCATGCTGGCCACGGCCGGCTGGGCGACCAAAGCCGAGGACACCGCTGGTCACCGGCAGGGGCACCAGGCCCATGCGTACACCTTCTCCCGCAGCCAGGCAGCAGCGATCGTCGCGCAGGCGGCGGCCCCGGTGCGCGGCAGCGAGTTCCGTGCGGACTGCTTCTCCAGCCATCGCAGGGGCGACGACCCGATCGTCTTCCCCGGGCAGGCGGGCCGCTCGCACATCCACGAGTTCTACGGGAACAGAACCGCCGACGCATCCTCCACCCTGCAGTCACTTGCCGCAGGCACCACCAACTGCACGCCCCAGGTGGACCTTTCCTCGTACTGGACCCCCACCCTCTACCAGAACGGAGCCCCGGTGGCCCCCGAGCGGGTCACCGTCTACTACCAGGGCATCACCGACCGCACCCGGGCGGTGGCCCATCCACACGGGCTGCGATACGTCGTCGGCAACGCCATGGCCACCTCCCCCGACCAGAACCCGGCCGCCCGCTGGTCGTGCGTGGGCCGACCGGAGTCCAGCCGGGACTTCATCAGCTGCCCGGCGGGCACCAAGCTGGAGAACTATCTGGACTTCCCGACCTGCTGGGACGGGAAGAACCTGGACAGCGCCAACCATCGGGACCATATGGCGTACGCGGTGGGCCAGACCTGCCCCGCAAGCCATCCGGTGGTCGTACCACGGCTCGAGCTGCTGATCACCTGGCCGGTCAACGGCGGCGGCCTGACCCTCGCAGGCACCAGGAACGGAGCGAACGTCACCAACGCACCCGGATACACCTTCCACGGCGACTTCTTCAACGCCTGGAACCAGGCGGAGTTGGAGCGCCGGGTGCGGGACTGCATCGTCGCGGGCTACATCTGCGGGACGGACGGCAGGCCGATCCAGCAGTGACCCCGCAGGGGTTACGAGGGGCCGCTGCTGTCCTCGAACGACCCCAGCCGCCCGGTGAGTCGGACCCTCGTCCACTCGCCGGGCGCGCCCGCGGCACGGTCCGGCACCGACCGGCCCGGCGGGGTCGGCCGCTCCACGGGCCCACTCCGCGCGGATGCGCCCGGCCACCGTCCGGTACGCTTCACCGCTCCGGAAGCCGATGGGCCGAGCGCCGAGTTCCTGCTGTGTGCGGGTCTTCATGACCACGACTGCGGGAACTCGACGGCGTTCGAGGTCCACCCGGTTCCTGGTGCGGGGGTGTTGCCGGGCCCACGGGGGTGGGGTCCGGCGCACGCCCCCCGGAGCGAGGGTGCGGTCAGTCGCCGGGGGCCCTGAATTCGACCGACTTCCTCGTAGCCGCATCGATGTCCTCCACGCTGAGCAGGGGGACGACTTTGGACTGCACGGCTCCGGTGGCGTGGACCGTCAGGGCGGTCGCGGCCATGGAGACGTCGTCCGGCATGTCTGCCACGAGGTAGAGATCGTTCTCGCCGAAGGCGAAGTACATCCAGTCGAGCGTGCCACCGCACGAGCGGAGGACCGTCTCCACGGCCTCCCGGCGGCCCGTGCCGCCCTCGGCGAGCAGGCCTTTGGTTCCCTCGGCCGTGTAGCTGGCCTGGACCAGGTATTTCGGCATGTGCCTCTCCCGTTTCCCGGTGCGCCGCAGGTGCGGCCATCTGTTTCACCTTTGGGCACGGGCGGCCGCTCGGCCATCCGGAGACCGCCGCACGAGGTGCGGGGGACGAGGCCGCAGTGATGCCGCCATCACGTCGGGAACGGTATCGACCGCGTCGGATGCGACACTCCCATGGTCGGCCGCCGGCCCCTAGGTTCGCGGTATGAGTACGGAAATCAGCAACCACACAGCGCCGGCGGCCCGATCGCGTACGCACACCTGGGGCGCACCCGTGCGGCCGAACGCCGACATCCTGAAGATGACGGGGCGAGAGATCCTCCGGGCCGGGATCGACGGCCGATTCCCCGCCGCTCCGATCATGAGCACGCTCGGCTTCCGCTTCGTGGAGGTCGGGGACGGGCTGGCGGTCTTCGAGACCACGCACGGAGAGCACCTGTACAACCCGATGGGCAGCGTCCACGGCGGCTACCTCGCCGCGGTGATGGACGCGGCGCTCGGCTCGGCGGTGATGAGCCGGCTGCCCGCGGGCTCCACGTACACCACGACCCAGCTCAATCTGAATCTGATCCGTCCGGCCTTCGCCGACACGCCACCGCTGCGGGTCACGGGCACGGCGCTGCATGTCGGCCGCACCACCGCGACGGCGGAGGCACGGGTGACGGGGATCGAGGACGGAAAGCTGTACGCGCACGGGACCACGACCTGTGCGGTGTTCTCGTTCCCGACCCCCGGCTGACGTGTTACCCGGTCCGTTGTCGACCCGGGCAGGGGCCCTGGTGGTTGCGTCGGTGGCCGGTTTCCACGGGGGCGAACCCTGCCCGGTCACAGAGGCGGGCCCCGGCACCCCTGCCGGCTGGAAGGGTGCTGAGGCCCGCTGTTTGTCGCCCTGCCGGTCAGACCTTCGCGGGCGCCGTCTGCTCGTCCCGCTGCTGCGGTACGCCGGCGTCCGTGGTCACGTCCGCGTCCGGCGCCGGGGCGTGGTCGTCCAGCAGCGTCCGCTCGTCGAAGGGGATCTCCCGGGCCAGCACCTGCGCGGCCCGCTCCTTGTCGATCTCCCTCGTCCACGTACCGATCAGCACCGTGGCCACGGCGTTGCCCGCGAAGTTGGTCAGCGCGCGCGCCTCGCTCATGAAGCGGTCGATGCCGACGATCAGGCCGACGCCGTCGACCAGTTCGGGACGGTGCGACTGCAGACCGCCCGCCAGCGTGGCCAGCCCGGCCCCGGTGACACCCGCCGCGCCCTTCGACGCGACGAGCAGGAAGAGCAGGAGCGGGATCTGCTCCCCGACCGACATCGGGTTGCCCATGGCATCGGCGATGAAGAGCGAGGCCATGGTCATGTAGATCATGGTGCCGTCGAGGTTGAAGGAGTAGCCGGTCGGGACGGTGATGCCGACCACCGGCTTGCTCACGCCCAGGTGCTCCATCTTCGCGATGAGCCGCGGAAGGGCGGACTCGGAGGAGGAGGTGGACAGGATCAGCAGGAACTCACGGCCGAGGTACGTGAAGAGCGTGAAGATGTTGATCCCCGCGACCAGGCGCAGCAGCGCGCCGAGCACGATGAAGACGAAGAGGAAGCAGGTCACGTAGAAGCCGAGCATCAGCACGGCGAGGCTCTTGAGGGCGTCCAGACCGGCCGAACCGGTGACGGCGGCGATCGCGCCGAAGGCACCGATCGGCGCGGCCCACATCACCATGGCGAGGATGCGGAAGACGAGCCGCTGGATGTGGCCGATACCGCGCAGCACCGGCTCGCCGGCCGGACCCATCGCCTGCAGCGCGAAGCCGGCGAGCAGCGCGACGAGGAGTGTCTGGAGAACCTCTCCCGTGGTGAAGGCGGACACGATCGTGGTCGGGATGATCCCGAGGACGAACTCGACCGGCGGCTTGGCCTCGGTCGAGACCTGGCCCTGGCCGGCCTCCTTGACCGCGTCGGTCAGCGCCAGGCCGTCGCCGGGCTGCAGCACGTTGCCGACGACCAGGCCGATGGCCAGCGCGACCAGCGACATCGCCAGGAAGTAGCCGAGCGCTATGCCGCCGACCGCGCCGACCTTGGCGGCCTTCCGTACCGAGCCGATGCCCAGCACGATGGTGCAGAAGATGATCGGCGAGATCATCATCTTGATCAGGTTCACGAAGCCGGTACCGAGTGGCTTGAGCTCGACGGCGAACCCAGGGGCCGCAAGGCCCACGACGATGCCCATCACGACCGCGATGATCACGGCGATATAGAGGTAGTGCGTACGGTCCCGCCTGACGGCTCCAGTGGCCACGGGGTCCTCCTTGTTCAAATACGTCCATGTCCCTATGGATGTCGCGACTATCCATCACCCTGTGACCCCGGTCACCCTTACGTACGTTTCGTTCACACAAACCCGGCCAGGCAGACTTACGGCATGCGCATTCCCCGTCCCCGCAGCCTCGCGGGACAGCTGTTCGCGATGCAGGTGGTGCTGGTCGCCGCGATCGTGGCGGGCTGCGCGCTGTTCGCGTACCTCACCGACCGCTCGCAGGCCGAGGACACCGCACGGCTGCAGTCCACGGCCACGGCGGCCGCCGCCGCGCGCTCGCCCTCGGTGGTCGAGGCGGCGCGCACGGCGGACCCGTCGAGCGTCCTGCAGCCCTACGCGGAGACGCTGCGCAAGGACGCCGGGGTCGACTTCGTCGTGATCATGGATACGGACGGGAAGCGCTGGACGCATCCGGAGCCGGGCGAGATCGGGCGGACGTACCTCGGCCACATCGGTCCCGCGCTGCGGGGCGAGATCTACAGCGAGAAGCACCTGGGTGTGCTGGGACCCTCGGTGCGGACGGTCGCGCCGGTGTACGACGACGGGAAGGTCGTCGCGCTCGTGAGCGCCGGCATCACGATCCAGGAGATCAGCGAGCAGGTGGCCAAACAGGTCACGGCGCTGCTCGGGGTGGCGGGGGCGGCGCTGGCGCTGGGCGGTATCGGTACGTATGTGATCAACGCACGGCTGCGGCGGCACATGCATGGCATGAACGCCGCAGAGCTGAGCCGGATGCACGACTACCACCAGGCCGCGCTGCACGCGGTGCGCGAGGGTCTGGTGATGCTGGACGGGCGGCGGCGGATCGCGCTGGCCAATGACGGGGCGCGGAACCTGCTGGGTCTCGGCGAGGACGCGGTGGGCCGCCCGGTGGCCGAACTCGGGCTGCCGGCCCCGCTCACCGGCGCGCTGCTGGCGTCCGAGCCACGGGTCGACGAGGTGCATCTGACCGCGGACCGGGTCGTCGTGGTGAACACCCGCCCGGTCGTCGGCGGGGAGCAGCGCGGCACGGTGGTCACTCTGCGCGACCACACCGAGCTCCTGGCGCTGTCGGGCGAGCTGGACTCGGAACGGGGCTTCACCCAGGCCCTGCGCTCCCAGGCCCACGAGGCCGCGAACCGCCTGCACACGGTGGTCTCCTTGATCGAACTCGGCCGCTCGGGCGAGGCGGTCGACTTCGCCACCGCGGAACTGGAACTGGCCCAGGCCCTGACCGACCGTGTCGTCGGCGCGGTCGGAGAACCCGTCCTGGCGGCGCTGCTGCTCGGCAAGGCGGCCCAGGCGAACGAGCGGGGTGTGGAACTGGTCCTCGCCGAGGAAAGCCGCATCGACGACGGCGTCCTCCCGACGACGCTCCCGTCGCGCGACCTGGTGACGATCCTGGGCAACCTGATCGACAACGCGGTCGACGCGGCATCGGAGGCCGCGGCACCGCCCGCGGCGCTCCCGAGCCAGGCGGACCCGGTGCTCGACACGGTGGCAGGCGTCACGCCGGACACGCCCGACGCCGTGGGCGCGGCCCGCGTCAGCGACACGCCCCCCGTGGCGGCCGCGGCCCGCGCCGCGCACACGTCCGACGGCACTGGCGTGGCAAGCCCGGCACAGCGGGCCGGCTCCGGCGCGCCGCTCCCCCCGGGAACCGGTTCTCCGGACGCCGAGCACACCGAGGCGACCGGCGGCCCCGCGCCCCTCACAGGTGCCACCCGCGCCCGCGTGAGCGTCACCGCGCGGGTCGAGGGCGGCCGGTTGTTGCTGCGGGTCGCCGACAGCGGGCCCGGCGTCGATCCCGAGCGCACGCAGGACGTCTTCCGGCGCGGGTGGTCCACGCACGGGCCCGGCCGCGGGATCGGGCTGGCACTCGTGCAGCAAGCCGTGCACCGCGCGCGTGGAACCGTGGCGGTCACCCAAGGACCCGACGGCGGCGCCGAGTTCACCGTCACGCTGCCCCTGCGGACCTGGGAGGTGGGCACATGAGACCCGAGCACTGCCGTCGACCTTGGGTTCAGCCCACCGAAAGACGCCACACGGCGGAGGTGGGCGCATGACGATCAGGGTCCTCGTCGTCGAGGACGACCCCGTCGCCGCCGATGCGCACGCGCTCTACGTAGGCCGTGTCCCCGGGTTCGCCGTGGCCGGGGTCGCGCATTCGCGCGGGGAGGCCGTACGCGCGCTGGAGCGTACCGGGATCGATCTGCTGCTGCTCGATCTGTACCTGCCCGACGGGCACGGTCTGCAGCTCGTCCGGTCCCTTCGGGCCGCCGGCCACTCGGCCGATGTCATCGCCGTCACCTCCGCCCGTGACCTCGCAATCGTGCGAGAAGGCGTGTCCCTCGGCGTCGTCCAGTACGTCCTCAAGCCTTTCACCTTCTCCACCCTGCGGGACCGGCTCACCCGGTACGCCGAGTTCCGCGCCGCGGCCGGCGAGGCCAGTGGCCAGGAAGAGGTCGACCGTGCCCTCTCCGCCCTGCGCGCACCCCGCGTTGCCTCCCTGCCCAAGGGCCTCAGCGCCCCCACCCTCGACACGGTGACCCGCACGCTGCGCGGCAGCGCCGAGGGGCTGACCGCCACCGAGGCCGCCGCGGCCGTCGGGATCTCGCGGATCACGGCCCGCCGCTATCTGGAGCATCTCGTCACCGAGGGCCGGGCGGAGCGCAGCCCCCAGTACGGCCAGATCGGGCGGCCCGAGCTCCAGTACCGCTGGCTCCGCACCACCCGCTGAGCCGCCCCACACGCACCATCCGCCTGCTCAACACCCTTGGCCTGTACGGGGATTGATTTTGTCAACTGCCCGGTCATACGGTCACCGGGCAGCCCCGCGCCCCGCAGTCCCCTGCCCGGCGCCCCCGGCTTCGAGGAGGTCGTGCCCGTGCGCCCCACCGCCCCACTGATCCTCGCCACCGTCGCCACCGCCCTCGCCGCGGCCACCCTCACCGCCTGCGGCAGTGGTTCCGGGAGCGATCCGGACACCGTCAAGGTCGCCTACAACCGGTCCACCGACAACAAGATCCGTTTCAAGGACGCCTATCTCGAGGCCGCCAAGAAGCAGTTCGAGAGGGACCACCCGGGCAAGAAGGTCAAGCTGATCCCGATCCAGGCCCCGGACAACGACTACGCCACGAAGGCGCAGCAGATGATGCGTTCCCCCAGGACCGCCCCCGACCTGGTCTACGAGGACACCTTCCGCATCAACTCCGACATCAAGGCCGGGTACTTGAAGCCGCTGGACGACTACGTGGCCGAGTGGGACCAGTGGAGCCGGTTCGTCGACACCGCCAAGGCCGCGGCGGAGGCGGAGGACGGCAGGACGTACGGCATCCCGGACGGCACCGACACCCGGGGCCTGTGGTTCAACAAGGAGATCTTCGCCCAGGCCGGGCTCCCGGCGGACTGGAAGCCCAAGGACTGGGCTCAGATCCTGGACGCGGCCCGCACCGTGAAGAAGAAGGTCCCCGGTGCCATCCCGCTCAATGTCTACACGGGCAAGGGCCCCGGCGAGGCATCGGTCATGCAGGGCTTCGAGATGCTGCTCTACGGCACGGGCGAGGACCCCCTCTACGACGCCTCCGCCAAGAAGTGGGTGGCCGGCGGCAAGGGCTTCATCGACGCACTCGACTTCGTGCGCACCGTCTACACCCATAAGCTCGGCCCGGACGTGTCCGACGCACTCGATCCCAACATCGGCACCCGGGTGGCCACCGAGTGGTTCCCCGAGGGCAGGCTGGCGATTTCCCTGGACGGCTCCTGGATGGGCCAGAACTGGGTGAACGAGGGCCCCAAGGAGTGGCCGGAGTGGAGCGAGAAGCTGGCCCAGGCCCCGATGCCCACGCAGCACGGACAGGCACCGGGCAAGGTGTCGATGTCGGGCGGCTGGGCGTGGGCCGTCCCGTCGAAGGCCAAGAACCCGGATCTGGCCTTCGAGTTCATCAAGACGCTCCAGACGCGGGAGAACGCCACGCAGTGGTGTGTGGTCGGCGCGCAGATCGCTGTGCGGGGCGACGTGGCCGCCGATCCTCGGTATCTGAAGTCCATGCCGGGCATCGAATTCTTCACGGCTCTGGTGCCCTACACCCACTACCGGCCCGCGCTGCCCGTCTATCCGCAGGTCTCTACGGCGATCGGCGAGGCGATGGAGACGGTGACCACCGGTGACGCCTCGGCGGCCGAGGCGGCGAAGGCGTACGACGACCGGTTGAGAACCATCGCCGACGGCGCGGTCGTCTCCAGGTGAGGGTGCGGTGAGCGCCCGCCGGACGGGGTGGTGGCGGTGGGCTCCGCTCGCCCCCGCCACCGTCCTGCTGCTGCTCTTTCTCGCCGGGCCCATCGGCTACTGCGTCTGGATCGCCTTCACCGACACCCAGTTGACCGGGTCTTCAGGGTCGGAGTTCGTCGGTCTGGACAACTTCCGCCGCGCGTTCTCGGACGACGACTTCCGCAATGCCGTGTGGCTGACACTCGTGTTCACCTTCGTCTCGGCGGTCGTCGGCCAGAACACCCTGGGGCTCGTACTGGCCGGGCTGATGCGGGCGGCCTCCCGCCCCGTCCGTACCCTTACCGGCGCCCTGGTGATCACGGCGTGGGTGCTGCCTGAAATCGTCGCGGCGTTTCTCCTGTACACCTTCTTCCGGCGCGAGGGCACGCTGAACGCCTTGTTGGACTGGCTGCGACTGCCGTCGCAGAACTGGCTGTTCACTCTGCCGATCCTGGCCGTCTCCTTCGCCAACGTCTGGCGCGGCACCGCCTTCTCGATGCTGATCTACTCCGCCGCGCTCGCCGAGATCCCGCGCGACATCACGGAGGCCGCCGAGGTCGACGGGGCGAGCGGCCCGCGCCGCCTCTGGCACATCACCCTGCCGATGATCCGCCGCTCCATCGGCACGAATCTGATGCTGAACACGCTCTCCACGCTCTCGGTCTTCGGCCTGATCTGGGCCATGACGCGCGGCGGCCCGGGCAACCGCAGCCAGACGCTGCCGGTGTTCATGTACGACCAGGCGTTCCTGAAGTCCCTGATCGGCTACGGCACGGCGGTGGCACTGCTGCTCCTGCTGGTGGGCGCGCTGTTCTCATTGGTCTATCTGCGCCTGATGCAGGCGGAGCCGTGATGCGCCGGACCACCCGGGCCCGGCTCGCGGCGAACGGTGCGCTGCTGCTGACCGCGGCCGCCTTCGCCCTGCCGCTGGTCTGGCTGCTGTTGGCGTCCGTCGACGCGCAGGCCGATCTGCGGGTACGGGTCCCTTCGCCGGTGACCTCGGAGAACTTCGACGCGGTCCTCACGGACGAGATCACGTTCACGCCGATGCTCAACAGCCTGTTGCTGTGCGGTGGCGCGACCGTCCTGTCGGTGGTGTGCGCGGCGCTCGCCGCGTATCCGCTGTCGCGTCACCGTTCGCGCTGGGGCCGCTCGTATCTGCTGACGATCCTGTTCACGACGTGTCTGCCGATCACCGCCATCATGGTCCCGGTCTACGGGCTGTTCGTCCAGGTCAATCTGATCGACACGATGTACGGCACGGCACTGTTCCTGGCCGCGTCCCAACTCCCCTTCGCCATCTGGCTGATGAAGAACTTCATGGACGGTGTCCCGGTGGTGCTGGAGGAGGCGGCCCGGACGGACGGGGCGTCGAATCTGCAGACGCTGACCCGGGTGGTGCTCCCGCTGATGGGACCGGGGGTGACCGTGGTGACGATCTACACCTTCATCATGCTGTGGGGGAACTTCTTCGTCCCCTTCATGCTGATCCTCACTCCGGAGCAACTGCCGGCTTCCGTCTCGATCTTCACCTTCTTCGGCAACTACGGCTCTGTGGTCTACGGCCAGCTGGCGGCGTTCTCGATCCTGTACTCGGCGCCGGTGCTGGTGCTGTACGTGCTGATCGCCCGTCGGCTGGGCGGCGGCTTCGCCCTGGGCGGTGCGGTCAAGGGCTGACGGGCCCCGGATCGGCGGGCCGGTCCGGGGGCTGCGGCGGGTCGGGGCGCCGGGGCCGGGTGGGCGCGTCACAGCCATGGTCGTTCGCGGACCGCTCGGCGAAGGCCTCAAGGGCCTTCGGCGCCGAGCGGTCCTCCACCGTGCCCTTGATCACATAGAGCGCGGGCTCTTCGGTGTCGGGGCACAGTGCGCTCGCGCTGTACTCGACGGTAGCCCCCGCACACATCCCCCATGCCCCGGGTCGAACTCGACGGTACCAGGAGGTGATCAGCTCGGATGTTCCTACGAGTTGTCGCTTTGTCCGTACGCACCGTAGTCGCCGGGCTTGTCCCCCCGTAGCTTGTGGTCGTGCAGCACACCCCGCCCCCGCCGTTCAACGCCCCCGCCGCGCGCCGACTCCGCGAGGCCCTGGGGATGGCACCCGGCCATGTCGCCTACGGCCTGCGCGCCCAGTACGGCCTCCATGTCACGCCGGACACGGTCATGTCGTGGGAGCGGGGATTCGCCTCCCCCGACGCCCGCGAACTGACCGCGCTCGCAGGGGTGCTGTGGTGCGCCCCCGGTGAACTGCTCGTCGCAGCCCGGACCCTGAGGGAGCACCGCATGGCGCGCGGTATGTCCCCCGACGATCTGGCGCGACGGGTCGGCGTCGATGTGGCGGCGTATCTGCGGATGGAGGAGACCGGCCGGTGGCGGGGCAATGAGCGGCAGACCGAGCTCCTGGCCGGATTGCTGGATCTGAACCTGCGCGAGCTGCTCGCGGCGACCGGGCGCGACGAGGAGCTGGCGCAGTTGCTGCGGGACGCGGTGACCGCGCGCTGGCAGGCTTACGTCCGGCCGGTGGGCCGGATGCTGCCGCTGGAGCGCCGCGAGCTGGAGGATGTGCTCCAGCAGCTGCACACCGACTACCAGTCGCGGATGGTGGCGACGCTCGGCTGGGGCGCGGCCTCCGACGGCACCGGCGATGCGGGCCGGGAGTTCCTGGAGCGGATCGTCGACCACTTCTGGGATCTGGCCCTCGGCTAGGACATGTCCCCGCACCGCTCTCGGCCGACTCGGCCGCGACCACCTTCGCGGCTCCGGGCGCCGCGAAAAGGGGCCTGCCCATGTGCTCGGCTCCGCGGGGCCGCGCGACCGGGGTGGTGCCGGTCGGGGCGTGTGCCGCTTCGGCCGTGGGCGGGACGGCGGAGAGCTCCGTTCAGGGTGTCCGCTGCGACCCTGGGTCCTCGCGGGCCCGGCGGCGGCCGGTAGGCCGGGTCAGAAGACCGACTCGGCCTCGAACATCCGCCTCTCGGGCACGGTCTTGAGCCGGTGGACCGCCTCGGCCAGCGGCACCATCCGCACATCCGTGCCGCGCAGCGCGGTCATCATGCCGAACTCGCCCCGGTGCGCTGCCTCCACCGCATGCCAGCCGAACCGGGTGGCGAGCACCCGGTCGTAGGCGGTCGGCGTGCCTCCGCGCTGCACATGCCCGAGGATGACCGGCCTGGCCTCCTTGCCGAGGCGCTTCTCCAGCTCCGCGGCCAGCCGGTTGCCGATGCCCTGGAAGCGCTCATGGCCGTACTGGTCGATCGCGCCCTTGCGGTATTCCATCGACCCCTCGGCGGGGTGCGCGCCCTCGGCCACGCAGATGACCGCGAACTTCTTGCCGCGTGCGAAGCGCTCCTCGACCATCTTCACCAGGTCCTCGACCTGGAAGGGCCTCTCCGGCAGACAGATGCCGTGCGCGCCGCCCGCCATACCGGACTCCAGCGCGATCCAGCCCGCGTGCCGGCCCATGACCTCGACGACCATCACCCGCTGATGGGATTCGGCCGTGGTCTTCAGCCGGTCGATGGCTTCGGTGGCGACCATGACGGCGGTGTCGAATCCGAAGGTGCGGTCGGTGGAGGAGATGTCGTTGTCGATGGTCTTGGGCACGCCGACGACGGGCATCCCGGCCTCGGCGAGGATGCGCGACGCGGTGAGCGTGCCTTCGCCGCCGATGGGAATGAGGACGTCGATGCCGTACTGCCTGGCCAACTCCGAGGCGGTCTCCGCGGCTTCGCGCAGTCGGCCGCGCTCCAGCCGGGCGGAGCCCAGGATTGTGCCGCCGCGGGCCAGGATGCCGCTGACCGCGTTGAGGTCGAGCGGCCGGTAGTGACCGTCGAGCAGCCCCTTGAACCCGTCCTCGAAGCCGACGACTTCGTCGCCGTGCCCGGTCAGGGCGCGGTGCACGACCGACCGGATCACTGCGTTCAGCCCGGGGCAGTCGCCGCCTGCGGTGAGGACTCCGATGCGCATCGTGCCGTGTCTCCTGCTCGTCAGTGGTACAGGTGAGCCACATTCGATTGTCCCACGCGCCGCCGAGCCCCCGCGCTCCCAGCCGCTGCGCCGGACCCGCCTCGGCCCGCGTTCGCAGGACCTTCTACCCACCCTCGGACACCCCATCCGACGGGCGCCCTATCTACCCGCAGGGGTATTGTCAAGAGGGCAATGCCGCTCCGGGCGGTTTTTTTGCACGCACTGATGCAGACGGTACGCAATCGGACGAAACGACGGAATGGACGGGAGAGCACGCGTGACGCGCAGCGTGTACGTGACCGGGATCGACCGCAAGGACGGCCGGCAGGTGGTCGAGCTGGGGGTCATGGAGCTCCTGACCCGCCAGGTGGACCGGGTGGGCGTCTTCCGTCCACTCGTCCACGACGGCCCCGACCGTCTCTTCGATCTGCTGCGTGCCCGCTACCGGCTCTCCCAGGACCCGTCGTCCGTCTACGGCATGGACTACCAGGAGGCCGCGGCCCTCCAGGCGGAGAAGGGTACCGACGAACTGGTCTCCCGGCTCGTCGAACGCTTCCTGCGGGTGGCCCGGGAGTACGAGGTGGTCCTGGTGCTCGGCACCGACTACCTCGACACCCAGCTCCCCGACGAGCTCGCGCTCAACGCCCGGCTGGCCAACGAGTTCGGCGCCTCGGTGATCGCGGTGGTCGGCGGCAAGGGCCAGCCCCCGGAGTCCGTACGCGCCGAGACCCGCAACGCCTTCCGTGCGTACGAGGGCCTGGGCTGCAATGTCCTCGCGATGGTCGCCAACCGCGTCGCGCCCGACGAGCGGGCGGCCATAGCAGAGCGGCTGACGGCCCGCCTGCCCGTACCCTGCTACGCCCTGCCCGACGAGCCGGCGCTCGCCGCCCCCACGGTCGCCCAGATCACCCACGCCCTGGGCGGCAAGGTACTGCTCGGCGACGACTCGGGCCTGGCGCGTGACGCGCTGGACTTCGTCTTCGGCGGTGCGATGCTGCCCAATCTGCTCAAGGCCCTGACCCCCGGCTGCATGGTGGTCACCCCCGGCGACCGCGCCGATCTGGTCGTGGGCGCGCTCGCCGCCCACTCCGCGGGCACCCCGCCCATCGCGGGTGTGCTGCTGACGCTGAACGAGCAGCCGAGCAAGGAGATCCTGACGCTGGCCGATCGTCTCGCCCCCGGCACCCCGGTGGTCCTGGTCTCCGGTACCAGCTTCCCCACGGCGGCCGAACTCTTCGGTCTTGAAGGGAAGTTGAACGCCTCCACGCCACGCAAGGCGGAGACCGCGCTCGGTGTGTTCGAACGCCATGTGGACACCGGCGACCTGCTGGACCGGCTCGCGGTCGCCCGCAGCGGCCGGGTCACCCCGATGATGTTCGAGCACGACCTCCTGGAGCAGGCCCGCGCCGCCCGCCGCAGGGTGGTGCTGCCCGAGGGCACCGAGGAGCGGGTGCTGCGCGCCGCCGATGTGCTGGTGCGCCGTGACGTCTGCGACCTGACCCTGCTCGGCGACACCGAGATCATCCGCAAGAGGGCCGCCGACCTCGGCATCGATCTGAGCACAGCCCAGCTGATCGACCCGCAGACCTCCGAGCTGCGCCAGGGCTTCGCCGAGCGGTACGCGGCGCTGCGCTCCCACCGGGGCGTCACGGTGGAGCTCGCGTACGACGTGGTCGCGGACGTCAACTACTTCGGCACGCTGATGGTCGAGGAGGGCCTGGCCGACGGCATGGTGTCCGGAGCCGTGCACTCCACGGCCGCGACGATCCGCCCGGCGTTCGAGATCATCAAGACCAAGCCGGATGCTTCGATCGTCTCGTCGGTCTTCTTCATGTGCCTGGCCGACCGAGTGCTGGTGTACGGCGACTGCGCGGTCAATCCGGACCCGGACGCCGAGCAGCTCGCGGACATCGCCATCCAGTCGGCGGCGACCGCGGCCCGGTTCGGTGTGGAGCCGCGGATCGCGATGCTGTCGTACTCCACCGGCACCTCGGGTTCGGGCGCGGATGTGGACAAGGTGCGCGACGCGACCAAGCTGGTGCGGGCCGCCCGGCCGGATCTGAGGATCGAGGGCCCGATCCAGTACGACGCGGCGGTGGAGCCGTCGGTGGCGGCGACGAAGCTGCCGGAGTCCGAGGTGGCGGGCCGGGCGACAGTCCTGATCTTCCCGGACCTGAACACCGGCAACAACACGTACAAGGCCGTACAGCGCTCGGCCGGCGCGGTCGCCGTCGGCCCGGTGCTGCAGGGCCTGCGTAAGCCGGTCAACGATCTGTCCCGCGGCGCGCTCGTCAGCGACATCGTCAACACGGTCGCCATCACCGCCATCCAGTCCCAGGGTCAGGAGCTTCCTGCATGACCGCCCCCGCCTCCCCCCACCGCGTTCTCGTCCTCAACTCCGGTTCCTCGTCGGTGAAGTACCAGCTCCTGGACATGCGCGACAACTCCCGCCTCGCGGTCGGCCTGGTCGAGCGGATCGGCGAGGAGACGTCCCGGCTGGTGCACACCCTGCTGGCCGGCGGCGAGAACAAGCGTGAGCGCACGGGTCCGATCGCCGATCACGACGCGGCCCTGAAGGCGGTCGCCGAGGAGCTGGCGCAGGACGGACTCGGCCTGGACTCCCCCGAACTGGCGGCGATCGGCCACCGGGTGGTTCACGGCGGGCTGAGGTTCACCGCGCCGACGATCATCACGGACGAGGTGATGGCGGAGATCGACCGCCTGATCCCGGTGGCTCCGCTGCACAACCCGGCGAACCTCACCGGTATCCGCACCGCGCGGGCGCTGCGCCCCGACCTGCCGCAGGTTGCGGTCTTCGACACCGCTTTCCACACGACGATGCCGGAGTACGCCGCCCGCTACGCCATCGACGTCGAGACGGCCGACGCGCACCGTATCCGCCGTTACGGCTTCCACGGCACCTCCCACGCGTATGTCTCACGCCGTACGGCTGCCCTGCTCGGCAAGGACCCGTCCGAGGTGAACGTGATCGTGCTGCACCTCGGCAACGGCGCATCGGCGTCGGCGGTCGCGGGCGGCCGGTGCGTGGACACCTCGATGGGCCTGACACCTTTGGAGGGGCTGGTGATGGGTACGCGCTCCGGTGACATCGACGCGGCGGTCACCTTCCACCTGCGGCGGGTGGCAGGAATGTCCACCGACGACATCGACGAACTGCTGAACAAGAAGAGCGGTCTGGTCGGGCTGTGCGGCGACAACGACATGCGGGAGATACGCCGCCGGGTCGACGAGGGCGACGAGCGGGCGCGGCTGGCCTTCGACATCTACATCCACCGGCTGAAGAAGTACATCGGTGCCTATTACGCGGTGCTCGGCCGGGTGGACGCCATCGCGTTCACGGCCGGGGTCGGCGAGAACGCGGCTCCGGTACGGGAGGCCGCGATCGCGGGCCTGGAGGAGCTGGGCCTGGTCCTGGACGCGGAGAGGAACGCCGTACGGTCCCACGAGCCGCGGCTGATCTCGGCGGACCACGCGCGCATCGCCGTGGCCGTGGTCCCGACGGACGAGGAGCTGGAGATCGCCCAGCAGACTTTTGAGCTGGTGAATGCCTGATGTCCCCGATGTCCCGGAGCCCGATGAATTATTGAACGCCTGAGCGGAAGACCGCCCATTTGTACATTCCACCAGACGGAATATTCCGCGAGGAAACAAACCGATAGGATCCGCCTTATGCGCCGTTCCAAAATCGTCTGCACACTGGGCCCCGCCGTCGACTCCTTCGAGCAGCTGAAAGTGCTCATCGAGGCCGGCATGAACGTGGCCCGATTCAACATGAGCCACGGGACCCAGGCAGAGCACCAGGAGCGGTACGACCGTCTCCGCAGGGCCGTGGAGGACACCGGCCGCCCCGTGGGCGTGCTCGCCGACCTCCAGGGCCCGAAGATCCGCCTGGAGACCTTCGCCGAGGGGCCGGTCGAGCTGGTGCGCGGTGACGAGTTCACCATCACCATCGAGGACGTCCCCGGCGACAAGTCCATCTGCGGCACCACATACAAGGGCCTGCCCACCGATGTCTCCAAGGGCGACCAGATCCTGATCAACGACGGCAACGTCGAACTGCGGGTCACCGAGGTCGACGGCCCGCGGGTCAAGACCATCGTCATCGAGGGCGGTGTGATCTCCGACCACAAGGGCATCAACCTGCCCGGCGCGGCGGTCAACGTCCCGGCCCTGTCCGAGAAGGACGTCGACGACCTGCGGTTCGCACTGCGGATGGGCTGCGACCTGGTGGCACTGTCCTTCGTCCGCAACGCGGACGACGTCAAGGACGTCCACAAGGTGATGGACGAGGAGGGCCGCCGGGTCCCGGTCATCGCCAAGGTCGAGAAGCCGCAGGCCGTCGAGAACATGCAGGACGTCGTGATGGCGTTCGACGGTGTGATGGTGGCCCGCGGCGACCTGGCCGTCGAGTACCCGCTCGAGCGGGTACCGATGGTGCAGAAGCGCCTCATCGAGCTGTGCCGTCGCAACGCCAAGCCGGTGATCGTGGCGACCCAGATGATGGAATCGATGATCACCAACTCCCGCCCGACGCGCGCCGAGGCGTCCGACGTCGCCAACGCGATCCTGGACGGCACGGACGCGGTCATGCTGTCCGCGGAGTCGTCGGTGGGCGCGTACCCGATCGAGACGGTCAAGACGATGTCGAAGATCGTCACCGCGGCGGAGGAGGAGCTGCTCTCCAAGGGCCTGCAGCCCCTGGTCCCGGGCAAGAAGCCGCGTACGCAGGGCGGTTCGGTGGCCCGAGCGGCCTGCGAGATCGCGGACTTCCTGGACGGGCGGGCCCTGGTCGCCTTCACCCAGTCCGGGGACACCGCCCGCCGTCTGTCGCGCTACCGCGCCAAGCAGCCGATCCTGGCCTTCACGACGGACGAGTCCACCCGTAACCAGCTGACCCTGAGCTGGGGCGTGGAGCCCTTCCTCGCGCCGTTCGTGGAGACGACGGACGCGATGGTCGACCTGGTCGACCAGGCGCTGCTGAAGCTGAAGCGCTTCCACGAGGGCGACACCATGGTCATCACGGCGGGGTCGCCTCCCGGCGTCCCGGGCACGACGAACATGGTGCGGGTGCACCACCTGGGCGGGGAGACGCGCAGCTGACGCGGCTCGCACGGATGCGGAAGCATTGGATTCGTCGGCAACGCAAAGAATCCGGCACGGGTCGCCGGTGAATCCGGCCCGGCGATCGGGGATGCGGTTCATCTGGTCGTCACCGATGACGACCGCGAACCCTTCCGGGCCGGCGCACCGGGGAGCAGGACATCACGATCGCTCGCACGCTGCGCGAATCCCAGGGCGACATAGGACACAGAACGAGGGCGGTACCCCGGACAGATCCGGGGTACCGCCCTCGGTGTTGTGAGCGGTGCAGTCAGGCGCGGACCTGACGGTGCCCGTCCTCGGGAATCGAGGCGCGCCGAACCGCAAGGCCGCCGGTGACCGCGGCCTCGGCGGCCGGCGCGATCAAAGGCGGAGCTCAGCCCAGATCGTCTTCCCTGGCCCGGACTCCCGCTCTGAGACAGACCACCGTGTGGCCAGCTGCGAGACGAGGAACAAGCCCCGCCCACCGTCGGCATCGCAGTCCGGCACGCGCACTGCAGGCGGGCGTTTCTCTGAACGGGTATCAAAGACCTCGATCCTGATTGCGGTCGACGTCATCACGAGCCTGACGTGGAAGTCCCGGCCACGGACACGACCGTGTCGCACGGCGTTGCCGGTGAGCTCGGCCGCAATGAGGGTGACCGTCTCGTTTGCCTCCGAACCATAGGGGTGACCCCAGTCGTCCAGTCGGTGCGACACCAGTCGCCGTGCCAGGCGGGCACCGCGCGGGGTCGAGGTGAAGCTCATCTTGAACTCGCGTAACGACACGTCGAGTTCGGAGCCAGGAGGTGCCTCCGAAGTGTTGCTCTCCACCGGCGCTGCCTTTCACATACGGTTCAGCTGGCGAACGGACACCAGTCAACGGCCGCCGAATGCGGATGGACAGGAAGGGTCACGCTCCCCGCGTGCGCCACCACCGGAAGACTTTGCTTCCTCATGACTCGGCCACTGGCACGAGGCGGATCGGCGGAATAGCTTCGACCGCATGGGAGCCAACCTCGCCCTGAAGGGCCGGATGACAGAATTCGGCGTGACTCAGGAGGAGCTGGCGCGTCGTATGAATGACGCGATCGAAGAGTTCACTGGCCGGCAGGGGGACGTCTCGGACCGCACGATTCGCAATCTGCTGAGCGGAAGGACGCGACGTCCCATCGCACGTACATGTGTTGCACTGGAGAGAGTCTTCGGCTGCTCGGTCGAAGAGCTCGGGTTCAGCCCGCCGCGTAGCGCAGCACCTCCGGAGGATCCTGTGCAGCGTCGTAGCTTCATCACTTCCGTCGTCGGAAGCACGACCGCTTCGTTTGTCCCTGTGCCGCGCCGTATCGGGGCATCCGACGTGCTGCGTCTCCAGGACGGACTCGATCATCTGACTGCCCTCGACGACCATCGTGGTGGACATTCCGCTCTGGAGAAGGCGGCCTTGGCGGGAGCCCAACAAACGCTCGAACTCCAGCAGCATGGCGTGAGCGAGCGCGTAGGGCAGCAATTCTTCGGCATTGCGGCCGACTACACGAGCAGGGCCGCCTGGTCATGCACCGATGAGGGCCGCCTCGACCAGGCCCAGCAGTACCTCGACCGGACCGTGATCCTGGCCGGCATGTCCCTGGACTGGGCCGCGCAGTTCAGCGCGTGGAACCAGATCGCCATGCTTGCCCGACAGCAGCAGAGACACAACGACGCGGTCGCTGCGGCGCAGGCCGCACAGGCGTTGCCCATCACGCGCCGCGATCCGCTCCTTGCCTCCCTCGCTCAGGCGCGGCTCGCCATCGGGTACTCGAACCGGAACGACACGCAGGCGGCGCTCCGAAGCCTCGGACACGCCGAGGAGGCTCTCGCCAAGGCAGATCGAGCGTCCAGACCGAGCTGGATCGCCTTCTACGGGGCCGCGGAGTTGCTGTCCATGACGGCCATTGTTCAGCAGCGCCTCGGGCTGCCGGCGGAAGCAGAGGCGTCATCCCACCGAGCGCTGGCCATCACCCCGGACCGATATCGGCGTAACAGGGCGCTGTCCACCGTGCGCCTGGCGCTCGCCCAACTGCATCAAGGTGATGCCGACCTGGCCTGCGCCACTGCCGGCGAGGTCTTCGGAATCATGGAGGGCTCGGACATCCCCGGACGCATTCGCAGTGAGCTCAGAGCCTTTAACCACGCGGTTGGTGACCGCACTCCTGGGTCTCGGACGGGCGCGGAATGGGCCGACCGACTCCGGGCGAACCGGAGCTGATCTCCGTGATCGATGTGCGGTACTACCGTCACGAAGACCTTGCGGTCATCCGCCGAACACTCCTCGACGTGCACGCGCAGATCCCGGAGTACCCACCGGACGACCCCTTCAGCCGGCGATTCCCCTGGTTCGTCGACCACTGGGGCGGCCATCCGGACTTCACCTGTGTCATCGGATACGAAGGCGACGAAGCGACGGGCTTCGCTTACGGGGCTCCGCTCACAGCAGGGCGGGAGTGGTGGCGCGGCCATCTCGACCCTGCACCTGAGCGGTCGCGTACGTATGCCGTGTCGGAGCTGATGGTCCGTCCGGAGTGGCGCAAGACGGGGCTCGCGGACCGGCTTCACCACGCTCTGCTGGCCGACGTGGAGCAAGACATCGCCGTCCTTCTCGTTGACGTCACCCATCCCAAAGTACAAGCGAAATACGAAAGCTGGGACTACGGGAAAGTGGGCGAGAGGCAACCGTTCGCAGCCTCGCCGGTCTTCGCCGTGATGATCAAGCCACTGCCGTCGCGGCACAGCCGATGACCTGCGCAGCAGTGCTCGGACGCCCGGAGTACGCGCGCGCCGGCTTCCGCGCGGCGTAGGACAGAGAACGAGGGCGGTACCCCGGACAGGATCCGGGGTACCGCCCTCGGGCTTTGCCGATCGGGCTGGGCTGGTCGACCTCTCCCGACTCCGCCGGGAAGTCCGGCGGCCAGGGCTTGGACCAGTCGTACAGGAACTCCCGGTCGCCCATCAGCTCGTACTCCGCCTCACGCCAACTCGGGTTGCTGCCGACGACGAAGCTGCCGCCGTCCCGCTCGAGCATCCACGTCCACTCGGCCTTTTCCTCGTCGATGCCGTGCTGCTCACGCAGCTACGGCGATCTCGGCGGGGGTGGCCCTTCGGATGTGGAGACCATCTCGGTAAATGGGCTTGATCGCCGCCCGGCGTACCGGGCGACTGAGTTGTCCGAGCATGAGTGTGGTCGGTCCTCACAGGATGGGTCCTGCACGGACGTCGGGAGGGTGAGGCCGGCGGCCGCCCCCCGACGCCCGCGCGCCGGGTCTGACGACCACAGCCTGATCACTTTAGACCGCAGAATTCCTCAATAGATAGATTTCCAGCGGTAGTTGTGCGATCGAGAGCACACTTTCGACCCAAGACTGTGGGCCGCACCCCGAAAGGGGTACGGCCCACAGCCCTGTTGCGGCTCCCGGAGGATCTAGGTGTTCGGCCCGGTGAAGTAGTTGTGCAGGCCGGGTACGCTCAGCGTCCCGCCGAACTGGCCGGCCTGGGTGACCTTCACATTGGTGAACATGGCGAACGGAACATTGAGCGGCGGCGGGGTCTCCGGGCTGAACGTGATCGGGATGATGCCGAAGAGGTTGCCCTTCAGCTCCTCCGTGTACATCGTCACCGTGCCGCCCCGGATCTCCGATGTGGAGCCCTTGTCGGCCTCCACATGGGCGGTGGTGCCGTTGGGACCCTTCACGATCTGGTGCAGGTCCTTGATGTCCACGCCCTTCGCGGTGAACTTCAGCGCCTTCTTGATCTTCCCGCTGCCCGTCTTCACCTCGACGATGCCGTGGTAGTCCAGGCCCGTCAGGGTGAGCATCGAGCTCTCGAGGATCCACGGATCGTCCGGGAGCAGCGGACGACCGGGCTCGAGCTGGGCGTCGGCCAGGGCTTCCGGGTCCGCGGTCGGGCACGGGAAGCGGGGCTTCGCGCCGTCCGGGATGTCCTCGTCCTGCTTGGCGTCCAGACCCTTGGCACTCTCGTCCAGCTCTTCGACCTTGGCGCCTGCCTTGTCGGCCGCGTCCCTGATCGCCTCCTCGGTCTTGTCGACCGTGTCGGTCACCGCGTCGTCCGCCTGGTCGGCAGGCTTCTCGGCAGGCTTGTCCGCGGGCTTCTCGGCCGGGAGCTCGGACGGCTTCTCGGCCGGCGTGGACGGCTCGTCCGCGGGCTCGGTCTCGCTCGGGGTCGGCGTCGCCGTTGCCGTCGGCTCCTCGTCGGGGCCGTCGAACAGGTCCTTGATGGCGTCGCCCACACCCAGCGGGTCCAGCGGGTTCCTGGTCTCGCTCGGCGTCGGTGTCGGGGTCGGCGTGGGCGCCTTGGCGTCCTCGGCGGCCCTGTCGGCCACGTCGACGGTCGGGGCCTCGGTGGGCTTCGAGGCCTGCTCCTCGCCACCGGCGGTGTCGCTCGGGGCCGGGTCCGGCGTCGCGGTCGCGGACGGGGACGCGGACTCGGACGGCTTGGGCGACTCGGACGGCTTCGGCGACTCGGACTCCGCCGGCTCGTCCGACCGCGTCACGCACGGGCCCGGAGCGAACGGGATGTCCTTGTCGTCGGCGAGTGCCAGCTTGGGAGTGAGGCCCATGCCCACGAAGACGGCCGTGGGCATCGCGGCCAGGGCTATGGCCTTGCTCGCGGGCATCTGGAGCTTGGTCAGCAGCGACTTCCTCGGGGCGGCGTGCCGCGGCCCTTTTCTCTCGCGCGAACCGTCGCCGCCCGCCCCCGCGGTCAGCGGTGGTGTCACGTCACCCGGCACTGTTCCTCCCGCCGTTGCCTTCGATGGTTGTCTCGTGCGCGTCGGCGCCACGGCCGTCCCACTGGTCGGGCAGGGCGGCGGTCTTCACGTCGCCCACGGGCTCGGTGTCCTTCGCCGGGGCGTCGGCAGGAGCGGCCACGGGCTTCCCGGGCGCCCACGACAGCGCGAGCGCACCGCCGATGAGCGAGGACAGGAAGCCGACGCCGAAGCCGCCCAGGTTGGCGACCGGGATGGAGATCAGTGCCAGAAGAATCGAGGCGACACCCGCGAACACCCTCACGATGGCGTGGAACCACATCGTGAAGCCGAGCGTGATCAGCAGTACGCCGATGATCAGCGCGCCGGCGCCCCCGGTCGTCGCCATCGAGAGCGTCATATGGCCGAGCTTGAGGCTCGCGTACGGGAAGTAGGCGATGGGGATTCCACCGAGCACGGTGAACAGACCCGCCCAGAAGGGCCGCTGGCCCCGCCAGGTGCGGAAGCCCCGTCGAATGGCGCTGATGAAGTTTTCGTCCCGCTCGTCCCGCCCCGGTGACACTGCAGACTCGGCGCTCATGGAAAACAGCTCCCTGGTACTGGCGTTGCTGTGTGAAGAGAGTGGCGGGCGGGCGAAGCTGCCAGAGTTTCACCCGCCCGCCCGGACGGGGCTACCGTCAGTAGCACTCGACCTTGGGGCCGTCGCCCTTGTGCAGGCGCATGCTCAGACCGCTCAGCTCGAACGTTCCGGCGGTGGTCGCCCACGCCTTCTGCTCGACCTTGGTCAGCTCGGCCCGGTCGGCCTGCTGCGCGAATCCGTTCTCAAGGATCGACTTGTCCTTGACGGGCGGACCCTTGCCGGGGTACCCGGGGCCACCCTTGGGGTTGTCCGTGTCCTTGGCCGCGACGCCGATGTCGATGTTGTGGAACTTGGCGTTCGCGTCCAGCTCGGACACGTCCAGGTAAAGGTTCTGCGCCTTTACCGGGGTGCCCTTGTTGCCGGCCTTCAGCTGCAGCGTGATCTTGCCGACGAACGGAACGTCGGTGACGACCGACTGACACATGTTGGTGATCTCGGCGTGATCGAAGGTCGAGATCGCGACGGGTCGCGCAACCTTCTCGTCGCCCTTGAGGTCCTTGTACCCCATGTCGACGCCGCCGTATTGGGCGAACCCATAACCGTCAAGGTATTCGGCGCTGACCTTGAACTCCTGGCCGGACACGGCGAAGGACGCGGCGAGCGCCCCCTGTGCCAGGCCGACGCCTATCGCGGCCGTCGCGGCCACGCTCGGCACCATGACAAGGGCGAACCGCTTCCATCTGGTTCCACCACGAGCCAGAGACTCCATGACTTTCCTCCTTCTCGGACGTACATCTCCGGTCCGGCCCCTTGGGGTCCGTCCTGGGATGGGAGAAGTGCTACGTCCTCGGGAAGGAGAGCGCCCGCACTTTCAGGCGCTTGGTGCGTCCGAAACACTGGCGATCACCCCCGAGCGACAACCACTGGCCACACTTGCGCGCAACCGGTCGGACAGGCCCTGCCGTTCGGCAGGAACCCCCCTGTCCGCGGCCGGCGCCACTGCCGCCGACCGACTCGGTGGGGACCCAGGAGCCGCGGCACGGCGTGGGAGCCGGGCTGGTGCGGTAATGGACCGAGCGTGGCCGATCGTGGTCCATTCCAGGCCGGGGCACAAGGGGGTTCGTTACTGGCTAGTAACGGCCTGATAACCGCGGCACGACCGACCGGTGCCGCCCGAGCACGCTGGGTGCCTCCACCCCGCCGGAAAGAGGGTGACATTGCCGTTGATAAACGGACAGAACAATCGGGTTGATGTACTCGGAGTAACAACCGCTCCGATTACCAAGTTTTGGTAAAGCGCAGTCGCGTTTTGTCACTGTGTCGCCAAAGCGGCGGTGGCGCGAGGAAGCGCCACCGCCGAAACACCGCTGGAACGGCGCCCTCAGGTCAGACGGTTCAGAACAGCACCCGCGCCAGCGCGGAACGCGCCGCGGTCACCCTCGGATCGTCCGCTCCGACCACATCGAAGAGTTCGAGCAGCCGCAGCCGCGCCGCGTCGCGGTCCTCGCCCGCCGTACGCCGCACCGTCTCGACCAGCCGGCCGAACGCGTCCTCCACATGCCCACCGACCAGGTCCAGATCGGCCGCGGCGATCTGCGCGGCCACATCGGCCGGCTTCTCGGCCGCATCCTTGCGCACCTGCTGCGGATCCAGGTCCCTTACGCGGCCGAGCAGCTCGGCCTGGGCGAGTCCCAGCTTCGCCTCGGTGTTCCCGGGGTCGTCCGACAGCACGTTCTTGTAGGCCTGGACCGCGCCGGCGAAGTCGCCCGCGTCCAGCGCCTGCACGGCGGCCTCCAGCAGGGCGTCGTACGGACCGGCCGGCGCGGCGGCCGCGGCAAGGTCCTCACCGGCATCGGCGGCATCGGCGTCCACGGCCAGGCCGGTCAGCCCGAACCGCTCCTCGCCGACCTGGATCAACTGATCGAGCGTGGCGCGGATCTGCGCCTCCGGCGCCGCACCCTGGAAGAGCGGCAGCGCCTGGCCGGCCACCACCGCGAAGACCGCCGGGATGCCCTGGATCCCGAACTGCTGCATCAGCATCTGGTTGGCGTCGACGTCGATCTTGGCGAGGACGAACCGGCCGTTGTACTCCGAGACGAGGCGCTCCAGCAGAGGGGTCAGCTGCTTGCACGGCTCGCACCACTCGGCCCAGAAGTCGATGACGACCGGAACCTCGGTGGAGAGCTGCAGGACATCGCGCTCGAAGCCCGCCTCGTCGGTGTCGAAAACAAGGGTGGCGGGGGACACTGCACCGCCGCCGCCCTGACGGGCCGCCTCGGCCCGGGCCTGCTCCGCTTTCGCCTTGGCCTCACCGGCCGCCTTCACCGCGGCAAGGTCGACGACGCCACTCATGGACATGTTCCTAGGCTGCATGAGTACATCCTCCCCCTTCCACGCGCGCATGTGAAAAGCCGGTTGGTCGATCCGACGTCGTTCACGGTAAAGATTGGCGCGGGGTCCCCACCTCGCGCCGGTGGTTGTCGCTACGACTCTGCCCGGAGTCCCGTCCAGGAGTCCGATCAAGGCTTTCGCTACAGGTCGTAGCGTAACTGCATGCGCCGGGCCGCGTGAGGGCTCCTCCGGTGAAATGGCTCACATACGCTGCCTCACGGCGGATTCCCTACCGGCGGGTATGGTCTCGGGCATGTCCAGCAGCACCCACCCCAAAACCACCCGTACGGGTCGTACCGGTCGACCTCGCAGCGCCGAGGCGGATGCCGCGATCCTCGAGGCGACGCGCGCCTCGCTCGTCGAGCTGGGCTGGTCGAAGCTGACGATGGGCGATGTGGCCACCCGCGCCGGGGTGGCCAAGACGACGCTGTACCGCCGCTGGACGAACAAGAACGAGCTGGTCGTCGATGCCGTCGCGGTCCTCTTCGACGAACTCGAGCTCCCCGACCGGGGCAGTCTGGCCGCCGATGTCGAAGGCGTGGTGCTGCAGTTCGCCGCGCTGCTCGGGCAGCCGGAGACCAAGACCGCGCTGATGGGTGTGGTGGCCGAGTCCACCTGCGACGAGGCGCTGCGCACCCGTATCCGCTCGGCGATCGTCGAGCGGCAGAAGCGGCTGGTGGTGGAGGGCCGCGAACGCGCTCAGGCCCGTGGCGAGCTGCCCTACGAGGACGACCCCGAGGAAGCAGCCCGCAACACGGACCTGATCTTCGATGTGGTGGCGGGCGCGGTCGTCCACCGGGCGCTGGTGAGCGCGGAGCCGGTGGACGCGGAGTGGGCCCGGCGGTTCACCCTGCTGCTGGTGTCCGGGCTCCGCGCCCTCTCCCTCTGACCTGCCGACTGCGACCTGCCGCCGCCGGCCTGCCGGGTCCGGCGCGGCTCAGAAGCCGGGCGGCTCGGTGTAGACGCCCCACTCGTCGCGCAGCACATCGCAGATCTCACCCAGCGTGGCCTCCGCGCGTACGGCTTCCAGCATCGGCTCGATCATGTTCGAGCCGTCGCGCGCGGCAGCCAGCATCGCCTCCAGCGAAATCTTCACCTTCGCGTCGTCCCGCTGGTCCTTGCGCTCGCCGAGCACCCGGACCTGCTCCCGCTCGACCTCGTGGCTGACCCGCAGGATCTCGAGGTCGCCGGTGACCGAGCCATGGTGGACGTTGACGCCGACGACCCGCTTGTCGCCCTTCTCCAGCGAGCGCTGGTACTGGAAGGCCGACTCGGCGATCTCGCCGGTGAACCAGCCGTCCTCGATACCGCGCAGGATGCCGGAGGTGATCGGGCCGATCGGGTGCTGTCCATCGGGGTGGGCCCGGCGGCCGCGCTCCCTGATCTGCTCGAAGATCTTCTCGGCGTCGGCCTCGATGCGGTCCGTGAGCTGCTCCACGTACCAGGAACCGCCCAGCGGGTCGGCGACGTTGGCGACGCCGGTCTCCTCCATCAGGACCTGCTGGGTGCGCAGCGCGATCTCGGCAGCCTGCTCGCTGGGGAGAGCGAGGGTCTCGTCGAGGGCGTTGGTGTGCAGGGAGTTGGTGCCGCCGAGGACCGCGGACAGGGCCTCGACCGCCGTACGCACCACGTTGTTGTACGGCTGCTGAGCGGTGAGCGAGACGCCCGCGGTCTGGGTGTGGAAGCGCAGCCACTGGGCCTTGTCGGTCCGAGCGCCGTACACCTCCTTCATCCAGCGCGCCCAGATCCGGCGTGCGGCACGGAACTTGGCGATCTCCTCGAAGAAGTCGAGGTGCGCGTCGAAGAAGAAGGACAGGCCAGGGGCGAAGGTGTCGACGTCCAGGCCGCGGGACAGGCCCAGTTCGACGTAGCCGAAGCCGTCGGCCAGGGTGTAGGCGAGCTCCTGCGCGGCTGTCGCTCCCGCTTCGCGGATGTGGTAGCCGGAGACCGACAGGGGCTTGTACGCGGGAATGCCCTGCGCACAGTGCTCCATCAGGTCGCCGATCAGGCGCAGATGCGGCTCGGGCTGGAAGAGCCACTCCTTCTGCGCGATGTACTCCTTGAAGATGTCGGTCTGCAGCGTGCCGTTCAGCACCGCCGGGTCGATGCCCTGGCGTTCGGCGGCGACCAGGTACATACAGAAGACCGGGACGGCCGGGCCGGAGATCGTCATCGACGTGGTCACGTCGCCGAGCGGGATGTCCTTGAACAGGACCTCCATGTCGGCGGCGGAGTCGATGGCCACGCCGCAGTGGCCGACCTCGCCCAGCGAGCGCGGGTCGTCGGAGTCGCGGCCCATGAGGGTCGGCATGTCGAAGGCGACGGAGAGCCCGCCGCCGCCGGCGGCCAGGATCATCTTGTAGCGCTCGTTGGTCTGCTCGGCGTTGCCGAAGCCCGCGAACTGGCGGATGGTCCAGGTGCGGCCCCGGTAGCCGGTCGGGTGCAGCCCGCGGGTGAAGGGGTACTCACCGGGCCAGCCGATGCGCTCGAAGCCCTCGTACGTGTCCCCGGGCCGCGGCCCGTAGACCGGCTCGACCGGGTCGCCCGAGAGCGTGGTGAAGTCCGCGTCCCGCTTGCGGGCCTTGTCGTAACGGGCCTGCCAGCGTCGGCGGCCTTCCTCGATGGCGTGAGCGTCCATACCCACGAATTTACTAGGACGTCCTAGTAAATGTCGATGGCTGGCGGCGGCGAGCCTTGCTCGCCGCCGTCACACGGTGTTACGCGTCGGCCTTGACCGGGGTCGCGGTGCCCACGATCAGCCCGCGGGTCTCCCGGGTGACCTTCGGCTCGACGAAGAAGGAGGCGAACGGAATGCAGCCCGCGGCCAGCACCCACAGCAGCTTGCCGAACGACCACTTCGCCTTGGAGCCCAGGTCGAAGGCGAAGATCACGTAGATGATGAAGAGCACACCGTGGATCTGCGAGATCAGCATGGTGTCGCCGACGTGGAACGCGTACTTCGCGACGATCGCCGCGGTGAAGACGAGCAGCCACACGGCGGTGACATAGGCCATCGCCCGGTAGCGGGTCAGCACGGATGGGTTCATGCCCACGAGCGTAACCGGGTGCAAGGGGCGATCTTCGCGCGGGTCACGCGCTGCCCGACGGGGCTATTTCTCGTCGAAATCCTCGGCCGCGACCCGCAGCGGGCGCAGCATCGCGAAGATCTCCGCGCACTCCTCCGCGTCGTACACGCCGAGTCCGAAGTCCATGGCCATCAGATCGCGGGTGGCCGCCTCCACGACCTCGCGGCCCTTTTCCGTGATGGAGGCGAGGGTGCCTCGGCCGTCGTTCGGGTTCGGGCGCTTGGCGACCAGGCCGGACCTCACCAGCCGGTCCACGGTGTTCGTCACCGACGTCGGATGCACCATGAGCCGCTCGCCGATCTTGGACATCGGCAGCTCGCCGGCCTTGGAGAAGGTGAGCAGCACCAGCGCCTCGTATCGTGCGAAGGTCAGTCCGTACGGCTTGACCACCGCGTCGACCTCGGCCAGCAGGATCTGGTGCGCGCGCATGATCGAGGTGATCGCGGCCATCGAGGGCACGGGCCCCCATCGGTGCTGCCAGAGCTCGTCGGCTCGGGCGATGGGGTCGAAGGGGAGGCTGAGCGGCTTCGGCACGGCACCGACCTTACCCACTGGTCACATGCCGGTCAGCCCCGTCTCGCTCTTCGGTCCCTTCACTTCTCCGGCCCCTGACAGGCTCTCCGTCCCGGTGCCGCCTCAGCTGCGCGATCAGCACCAGCGTGCACACGGTCCCCACGGCTCCGGCGGCGGCGACGACCCGGTGGACCGGCAGGAACTGCGCGGCCACGCCCGCCAGGGCCATTCCGATGCCCTGGATCGTCATCAGCCCGGCGGTCATCAGGGTCATCGCCCGCCCGCGCAGCTCTTCGGGGACGGCGTCCACGAACCACTGGTCGAGGCCGATGACGTACGCCGCACCCACGCCGCTGAGCGCGAGCAGCGCAAGGGTCCAGGCCAGGCCCGGCAGGACGGCGTAGCCGATCAGGGGCAGCAGTCCGAGGGCAGCCACCGGGAGCACGATCCGGGAGCGGGCGAGCGGGCTCAGCACCGAGCCCACGTACAGCTCGGCTGCGATATGGCCGACCGGCATCGCGCACATCAGCAGCCCGAGCGCGGCCGGGCCGACGCCGAGTTCGTCGGCGTAGGGGGCCGCCAGGGCCTCGGGGGTCACCACGAACATGGTCGGCAGCCAGAACAGGAGCAGCAGCGCCCGGATCCGGGCGTCACCGAGCAGCAGCCGGGCTCCGGTGAGCGACTCCTTCAGCAGGGCTCCGCCGCCGGCAGCCCGGGCGGGCCGGTCCGCCGTTCCGAAGCGCAGCAGCAGGGCGGAGCAGAGGAACGTCACCGCGGTCACGCAGATCGCCTGCCGGGCGGACACGGCGGCGAGCAGGATGCCACCCGCGCCGAACCCGGCGAGCAGCGCGCTCTGCGAGACGATCCGCAGCAGCGAACGGCCCAGTACATAGAGGTCCCCCTCGCCGAGGATGTCGGTGAGGGTGGCCGTCCGGGTCCCGGTGAAGACGGGTGATACGGCGGCGACGGCGCAGCGCAGCGCGAGCAGCCCGCCGACCGGGGTGCCGGGCAGCACCATGAGGACGACGCAAGCGGCGCAGACCAGGTCGCAGGTGACGAGCACCCGGCGAGCGGGGTAGCGGTCGGCGACGCCGGCGAGGAGGGTGCCGCCCAGGAGATAGGGGAGAAAACCGAGCGCGAAGGTGAGCGCGCTGAGCAGGGGCGATCCGGTGAGGTCGTAGACGAGCACCGTGAGGGCGATCTCGCTGACGACGACACCGAGCAACGAGAGCAGATGCGCGGCGAACACCGCGCGGAACTCGCGCACGCGGAACACGGCCCGGTACCCCGCGCGCCCGGGTGTGAGCCCGGCGTCCGGCTGAGTGCGAGCAGGCTCCGCCTCGGCCGGGCGCGCGGTGATGTGCGCCGCCTCCCGCGGCTCCCCTCCTTCCGGCCGGCCCCGCATGCCGCCCGCCCCCGGGGCGCCGGGCTCCGGTTCCCTCGGCCGCCCCTGGGCAACCCGGCCGTCCCGGGACCCCTCGCGACCGGACAGCCCCGCCTGCGGCAGCGAGGGGCCCGCCTTCCCCGGGCCCCCTCCGTCCGCGCGGCCTGTCTGCCGCCGCGCGCCGCCCACCTGCGGGTCACCCGGCTCCGGGTCGGTCGGCTCGTGGGGTCGCCCGTCGGGCAGGTTGTGTGTCGGCATGCCGGTCAGCGTGCCGTCGCCCCACCCGCCTCCCTAGACTTTCGGCTCAGGCCGAATCTTCCGACGACACGGGACGCCGCTCATGCCGTTTCATCTGCACTTCGGCGAGCAGGATCTGCTGCGCTGCCGGTTCGCGGTGTCTCCCCTGTGGGAGACGCAGGCAGCTGTCCGCCTCCTCGCCCGCCCCGATGGGCGCGGGTATCACCTGCCCTGGCTGCGGCGGATCCAGGGCGCGGCCGAAAAGATCGATCTGCGGCCGCTGTGGACCCTGATGCCGCACGGCGGTCACAACCCCGACTTCTTCTGTCCGCCGCCCCAGGGGCCCGGCGTCGCCTTCGAGGAGGAGATCGCGCTCGTACGGGCCACCCCGCCCGCGACCGCGCACGACGACATCGCGGCCACGCTCGCCTCCACCCCCGCCGGGGTGGACAGCTCCGCCGGGCAGGCCCTGCTCGCCGACCCGGCACGTACGGTGCGGCAGATGGCCGATCTCCTCGAGCAGGCATGGCATGCGCTCATCGAACCCGAGTGGCCCCGGATGCGCGCGCTGTTGGAGGCCGACGTGGCGTACCACTCCCGCAGGCTCGCGGAGAGCGGATTCGGGCGGCTGGTACAGGAGTTGAGCCCGCGGCTCGGCTGGCAGGACGCCACGCTGACCATCGCCGGGATGCGTGGCGACCATGTCCGGGTCCTCGGAGGTCAGGGCCTGGTGCTGATGCCCAGCGTCTTTTGCTGGCCGGATGTGGTCAGCGGTTACGAGCCGCCCTGGCAGCCTGCCGTCATCTATCCGGTGCGCGGTATCGGCAGCCTGTGGACACAGGCCACGGACCGTACGCCCGACGCTCTGGCCCGGCTCCTCGGCCGGGTCCGCGCGGATGTGCTGTGCGTGCTGGACGAGCCCGCCGGGACGACCGCGCTCGCGCAGCGCCTCGGCCTCGCGCCGTCCTCCGTGTCGGCGCATCTGTCGGTGCTGCGCGACGCGGGACTGCTGGCCTCGCGCCGCTACGGCCACCAGGTGCTCTACGAGCGCACAGCGCTGGGCATCGCGCTCGCCGGGTCGCACCCGGGCACCCCTTGAGCGCACATACGGTTCATCGGCGTGCCGTACGGCGGAGGCGGTGGCGGACCGCCCGCTGGGCCACCGGGCCGAGCTCGTCGACTGCCGCGGCCAGGACCGCGAGCTGCTCCAGTGCGTCGAGCGCGCGCTCGGCACCGCCCGGGTCGACGCCCTCGTACAGCTCCAGGCCGACGAAGGATGCGGCGACGGCCCGCGCGAGACCTGTGGGGTCGGTGAACTCGCCGAGTGGGGATGCTGCGAGGACCCGGGTGAGGACCTTCTCGATCTCGACGATCCACAGCTCGAGACCGGCGGCGGTGGCGGGTGCCAGGCGCGGATGGGTCTGGGCTCCGGCGAGCAGCTGGCCGAGGATCGCGACCGTGCCGGCCTGCCGTTCCTGTGCGTGCATCTCCCGGCCGAATTCGAGGAGTTCGGCGAGGGTACCGATGCGCTGCAGGCGGTCGCGGTAGCGGGCTACCCGCTGTTCGGCACCGTGCCGGCAGGCGGCGGCGAGGAGTTCGTCCATGGAGCCGAAGTGGTAGAAGACCAAGGCCTGGTTGACGCCCGCGGCCGCCGCGATGGAGCGGGCCGAGGTCTTGGCGATGCCCTGCTCGACGAGCGTGGTGAGCGCCCCTTCCAGCAGCTTTTCCTTGGTGCCCGCGCTCATCTCCGCGCCTCCTCACGTACCGGGCGCAGCCCGGCGCGCACCCCGCAGGAGCGTACGTCCATGTATTCGGCGGTGAACGACCCCTCGTACCCGAAGAGCGGTCCGAAGCGCCGGTTGGTGACGGTGACGCGGATACGGAAGCGCCCGGTCGCGTCGTCGTAGGACTCGCGCACCTCGGCGTCGCCGCCGATGAGTTCGGGTACACGAACGTCCAGCGGCCCCTCACGGAAGCGGTGTTCTCCGGAGCGGATGAGCAGCGACCCGTCGGGCTCGGCGCTGAAGTGGAGGTCGCTGGCGAGATGTTGGTGGGTGCCGAGGTAGTCGAGGACGCAGTCGCGCTCGGGGCTGTGGATCATCGTGGCGTCGAAGCGGCGCGGGCCACCGGGCAGCGCGAAGGTCCGTACGAAGGTGACGGTTTCACGTCCGTACGAGTCGGTGTACGGCACGTTCTCGATGGTGAAGGGGACGCGGCGGCCGGTGCGGGGCACCAGGATGTTGCGGGTGCCGCCGAGGGCGAGGAACGGTTTGAAGATTCCGCGGCCGTGCCAGATGCGGTCCATGACGCCGCGCCCGATGCACGCCTCGCTGCTCGCCAGGCCGACCGAGAACCGGCGCTGGAGCTGCGGATGCAGGCGGCCGAAGGCGGACTCCCCCATGACGGTGCGGAAGATCGAGGTCATGCGCGCTCCAGCGTGGTGAGCAGGGTGGGTGCGGTGGCGGGGGTCCGGCCGGGCGGGCGACGCAGACAGCGGCGTGCGGCGGGGGTTCGGGTCGAGGGCGGCGCGAGCAGTGCCGCGGCGAGTGCGGCCACGCCGAGTCCGCCCAGGGCGACGGACCCGTCGGGCGGGGATGCCGCGGTCTCGGGCGGGCCGGGCCGCCCGGCGTGGAATGCCGACCGGGCGGCGAGCGCGAAGCCGTCGGCCACCCGGGTCACGGGTCCGTCGGGGAGCACGGCGGACGAGGCGCGCGGGATGGGGGTACCCCCACGCCCCGGGGCGTGGGGGGAGGGTCCGACCGAGAACGCGGCCCACAGACAGCCGGCCGCGGCCACGACGGCGAGCAGGCGCACCGCGGTTTCGACCAGCCAGTTCCTGCGGGCGCGTTCGGGCGCAATGTCCCGCTCGCACCACAGGCGGAGCCGGTCGAAGGACCAGGCGGTCGCCCAGCCCATCAGCGGGCGGAACACCAGCCGGTCGGCCGTCCGGCCGAAGCGGCCCCACCGCGGCCGGTAGTCGTAGCCGGTGAGGAAGCGGATACCGCCGGGGCCGGGGATGTAACGCCAGTAGCCGCTGCCCTCCTTCAGCAGTGAGAGCGGGTGGGGCGAGGCGAACCGGAGGGCAGACACCCGGTCGCCGGCCCGGTGGCACTCCCCCGCGGAGACACCGGTGCCGGCGACGGTCAGGAAGGGCAGCACCCAGGTCGCGTAGCGGAAGCGCTGGGGCTCGCCCGGCACGCACGGCAGATGGTCGATCTCGGTGAACCGCAGATCCCACCGCTGGTGCTGCGTGGGCTGCTGGGTCCGCTCCCAGAGCGTGTCCGGATCCACGCGTATGAGTGCCTCGATGTAGAGCCCCATGCCTTCCCCCAGGTCAGCGACCTTTTGAGCGACTGCTCAAGAGGAAAGATAGCCGAATTTGAGCACTCGCTCAACCGATGGGCGCGAAAGAGCCCCTGGCCCGTCGGGCCAGGGGCTCTGCACACAACTGCGGGGATCAGGACGACAGATGGCGCTCCACGGTCTCCACTTTGGAGGTCATCCCGTCCGTCACACCCGGGCGGATGTCCGCCTTCAGGACGAGGGAGACACGCGGCGCACGCTCCTCGACGGCGCCGACGGCGCGCTTGACGACGTCCATCACCTCGTCCCAGTCGCCCTCGATCGAGGTGAACATCGCGTCCGTACGGTTGGGGAGTCCCGACTCGCGCACCACGCGGACCGCCTCGGCGACGTACTCACCGACGTCCTCGCCGACGCCCAGCGGAGTGACCGAGAAGGCGACGATCACGCGTCGACCTTGCCCACACGACGGGCGCGCGAGGCGATGACGGCGTCCTCCGCCTCACGCTTCAGCCGGCGTTCGGCGACGAAGCCGCCGAACGGCAGGACGGAGAGGACGAAGTAGAGGGCGGCCCTCTTCAGGTCCCACTGGGTGCGGTTCCAGGCGTCCAGCCAGAAGAGCACGTAGAGGATGAACAGCGCACCGTGGACGTAACCCATGACCGGGACCGCGTTGAACTCCGTCGTGCGCTTGAGCACCGCGCAGACGAGCAGGAGCAGGAAGGACACGGCCTCCGGCGCGGAGACCAGGCGGAGGCGATGGAGCGACGAGGCGGTCTTGATGTCCACGGAGGCACCTTCGATGGGAGGGACACACTGATCATGCAACGAGATCTTGTGAATGCATGCACAAGCTCGCGCACCATTGTGGCACCTTCCTTTGCCCTCCCTTTGTCAGGGTCCGGGTCCTCCCTGTGGACCTGTTCGGGGGCGGAATCACCGGTTAACGTCCTCCCGTGGCAATGTTCCGACTCCAAGGCAGCAAAGTGCTCGCCGTCGATATGACCGGCGACGCCGTCAAAGCCAAGAACGGCTCGATGGTCGCCTACGACGGCCAGATGACCTTCAAGAAGATGTCCGGCGGCGGTGAGGGCATCCGCGGGATGGTCACTCGCCGGATCACCGGCGAGCAGATGACCGTGATGGAGGTGAAGGGGCAGGGCACCTGCTACTTCGCCGACCGCGCGTCCGAGATCAACCTGGTGAACCTGCACGGCGACAAGCTCTACGTCGAGGCGAGCAATCTGCTGTGCACCGACGCCGGGCTGCGCACCGGCACGACGTTCACCGGGCTGCGCGGCGGGGCGACGGGCAACGGCCTGTTCACCACCACCGTCGAGGGCACCGGTCAGGCGGCGATCATGTCGGACGGCCAGGCCGTGATAATGCGGGTGACGCCTCAGTACCCGCTTTCCGTCGACCCCGGCGCGTACATCGCCCACCAGGGCAACCTGCGCCAGGACTTCCAGTCGGGAGTGACCTTCCGCACGTTCCTCGGTGAGGGCGGCGGCGAGGCCTTCCAGATCCGGTTCGAGGGCGACGGGCTCGTCTACGTCCAACCCAGTGAGCGGAACACCCTCGGAGGAGACGTCTGATGCCGTTCCGCGAGGTCAATCCCAAAATGGTCGAGGCCACCGTGGTCCCCGGCCAGAAGATGTACTCCCAGCGTGGCGCGATGCTCGCCTACAACGGCGAGGTCTCTTTCACGCCGAACATCAGCGGCGGTCAGGGCGGCCTGATGTCGATGATCGGCCGGCGCGCGGCGGGCGAGGCGACGCCGCTGATGACCGTGGAAGGCAGCGGCAGGGTCATGTTCGGCCACGGCGGCCACCACATCCAGGTGATCCAGCTGACCGGCGACACCCTCTACGTCGAGGCGGACCGGCTGCTCGCCTTCGACGGGACGCTGCAGCAGGGCACGATGTTCATGGGCTCGCAGGGCGGGGTCATGGGCATGGTGCGCGGGCAGGTGACGGGCCAGGGCCTGTTCACCACGACCCTCAAGGGCCATGGCGCGGTCGCGGTTATGGCGCACGGCGGGGTCATCGAGCTGCCGATCACCCCGGGGCGGGCGGTCCATGTGGACCCGCAGGCATATGTGGCCCACCACGGCGATGTGCGCAACAAGCTCTCCACGGCGCTCGGCTGGCGCGACATGGTGGGACGCGGCTCGGGCGAGGCGTTCCAGCTGGAGCTCAGCGGCAGCGGTGCGGTGTACGTCCAGGCGTCGGAGGAGAAGCTGTGAGCACGCCCGTGATTTTTGACCCGGCCACGCTGCCGAGTGACGACAACGTCAATCCGTACACCTTCTGCGTGGAGCTCAAGTCGAGCCAGTGGTTCCTGCAGAAGGGCAAGATGATCGCCTATTACGGGCGGATCGACTTCAACGGAATCGGCCACGGCCGGCTCGACCGGCTGATGCGTACCTCCTTCCATTCGCCCCTCCATGCGAGCGACTGGGTGGTGGCCGAGGGCAGCGGCAAGATGCTGCTCGCCGACCGCGCCTTCGACGTCAACTCCTTCGACCTCGACAACGGCAATCTGACGATCCGCTCCGGAAATCTGCTGGCGTACCAGCCCTCGCTGGCGCTCAAGCAGTCGATCGTGCCGGGCTTCGTGACCCTGATCGGTACGGGGAAGTTCGTAGCGGCGTCGAACGGTCCGGTCGTCTTCATGGAGCCGCCGGTCCGGGTGGATCCGCAGGCCCTGGTGGGGTGGGCGGACTGTCCGTCGCCGTGCCACCACTACGACCACGGCTATATGTCCGGGGTCATGGGCGGGGTGCGCGCGCTGACCGGACTCGGCGGGGCGTCCGGTGAGGAGCACCAGTTCGAGTTCGTCGGTGCGGGCACGGTGCTGCTGCAGTCGACCGAGGTGCTGATGGCTGATCAGGCCACCGGAACCGTACCGTCGGAACCGGGGGTTCCGGGCGGCCACGGCAGCCCTTCGGGCGCCGGTCAACACGGCTCCACACCGCGCCTTCCCGGCCAGCTGGGGGACCTCCAGCGTCGCTTCGGCCTGTGAACGGTAGTCTGCGGAGTGTGACGTCGAACGTCTGCACCCTTGTTGGGTACGGGGCCGGGTGCCGGGCGTCACACTCCCAGGTTTCGTCCGCTTTTCAACTTCTTAGGGTAGTATCCATATATGGAGACCGAGACTGCCACTCGCTGGCTGACCGATGACGAGCAGTGCACCTGGCGCACCCATCTGGACGTCAGCCGGTTGCTGATGCACCAGCTCGAGAAGGACCTCCAGCCGTTCGGACTGACCAACAACGACTACGAGATCCTGGTCAACCTCTCCGAGTCGGCGGACCGGCGCATGCGGATGAGTGACCTCGCCGCGGCCACGCTGCAGTCCAAGAGCCGCCTCTCCCACCAGATCACCCGCATGGAGAACGCGGGCCTGGTCCGGCGTGAGCACTGTGAGTCGGACCGCCGCGGGCTGTACGCCGTACTGACCGACGACGGAATCGCGACGATGCAGAAGGTCGCGCCGCACCATGTGGCCTCCGTGCGCAAGCACTTCATCGACCTGCTCACGCCGGAGGCTCTGGACGACCTGCGCGCATCGCTGACCCCCGTCGCCGAGCATCTGCGCGGCAGGCGGGGCAAGCTCTAGCCGGACTCGGAGGATCGTCCGGCAGGGCGTGCGCGAAGCACGCTCCGCCGGACGTGGACCGAAGGACCGCTCAGGACTCGGTGAGACCCGCGACCAGTTCGTCCGCCGCCGTGTACGGGTCCATTTCGCCGGCCACGATCCGCTCCGCCAGCGCGCCCAGACGGCGGTCGCCGTGCAGGTCGCCGATACGTTCCCGCAGTGCCGTGACCGCGATCGTCTCCACTTCGCCGGCCGCCCTGCGCGCCCGGCGCTCGGTGAGGACGCCGTGCTCCTCCATCCACGCGCGGTGCTTCTCCAGCGCCTCGACGACCTCGTCGATACCCTCGCCCCGCGCCGCGACCGTCTTCACGATCGGCGGGCGCCAGTCGCCGGGGCCGCGGGACTCGCCCAGGCCCAGCATGTGGTTGAGCTCGCGGGCCGTGGCATCTGCGCCGTCCCGGTCCGCCTTGTTCACCACGTACACATCGCCGATCTCGAGGATGCCCGCCTTCGCGGCCTGGATGCCGTCGCCCATCCCGGGCGCCAGCAGCACCACCGAGGTGTCGGCCTGGGAGGCGATCTCCACCTCCGACTGGCCGACGCCCACCGTCTCGACCAGGATCACGTCGCAGCCGGCCGCGTCCAGGACGCGGATCGCCTGCGGCGCGGCCCAGGCCAGGCCGCCCAGATGGCCACGAGTGGCCATCGAACGGATGTAGACGCCCGGGTCGGAGGCGTGCTCCGACATCCGGACCCGGTCGCCGAGCAGCGCCCCGCCGGAGAAGGGCGAGGACGGGTCGACGGCCAGCACTCCGACCCGCTTCCCGGCCCGCCGGTACGCCGACACCATCGCCGACGTGGACGTCGACTTGCCGACACCCGGCGAACCGGTCAGACCGACGACGTACGCCCCTCCCGTCAGCGGCGCGAGCGCCGCCATCACCTCACGCAGCTGCGGCGACGCCCCCTCGACCAGCGAGATCAGCCGGGCCACGGCCCGGGGCCTGCCCTCGCGTGCCTGGGCGACCAGCTGGGGGACGTCCGCCATCACTGCTCCGTTCCTTCGGGTAGGGACGAGGAAAAGGGTGTTACTTGCCGGGGACGCGCACGATCAGCGCGTCGCCCTGACCGCCGCCGCCGCACAGCGCCGCCGCACCGATGCCGCCACCGCGTCGCTTGAGCTCCAGCGCCAGGTGCAGGACGACACGGGCGCCGGACATGCCGATCGGGTGACCCAGCGCGATCGCGCCGCCGTTGACGTTCACCTTTTCCGGGGTCACGCCGAGGTCCTTCATTGACTGCACGGCGACCGCCGCGAAGGCCTCGTTGATCTCGATGAGGTCGAGGTCCTCGACGGCGATGCCCTCCTTGCCGGCCGCGTGCCTGATGGCGTTGGAAGGCTGCGACTGGAGCGAGTTGTCGGGGCCGGCCACGTTGCCGTGGGCGCCGATCTCCGCGATCCACTCGAGGCCCAGCTCCTGCGCCTTGGCCTTGCTCATCACCACGACCGCGGCGGCACCGTCCGAGATCTGCGAGGACGTGCCGGCGGTGATCGTGCCGTCCTTGGCGAAGGCCGGGCGCAGCTTGCCGAGCGAGTCCGCGGTGGTCTCACCACGGATGCCCTCGTCCTTGCTGAAGATCACCGGCTCGCCCTTGCGCTGCGGGATCTCCACGGGCGTGATCTCGGCCTCGAAGAGGCCGTTCTTCTGTGCGGCGGCGGCGCGCTGGTGCGAGAGCGCGGCGACCTCGTCCTGCTCGGGACGGTTGATGCCGAGCCGGGTGTTGTGCTTCTCGGTGGACTCGCCCATGGCGACGCCCTCGAAGGAATCGGTGAGCCCGTCGTGCGCCATCGAGTCGAGCATCTCGATGGCGCCGTACTTGTAGCCCTCGCGCGACTTGGGCAGCAGGTGAGGCGCGTTGGTCATGGACTCCTGGCCGCCGGCGACGACGATGTCGAACTCGCCGGCGCGGATCAGCTGGTCGGCCAGCGCGATGGCGTCGAGCCCGGACAGACAGACCTTGTTGATGGTCAGTGCGGGGACGTTCATCGGGATGCCGCCCTTGACGGCGGCCTGGCGGGCCGGGATCTGCCCCGCGCCGGCCTGCAGCACCTGGCCCATGATCACGTACTGCACCTGATCACCGCCGATGCCCGCCCGGTCCAGCGCCGCCTTGATGGCGAAGCCGCCGAGGTCGGCACCGGAGAAGGACTTGAGCGAGCCGAGCAGACGGCCCATGGGCGTACGGGCGCCCGCGACGATCACGGAGGTGTTACCGGTCGTTCCAGACATGTGCACGATCCCCTTACCAGCCGCAGCTGAGGAGTGAACGAGGGTTTACCTCAAATGTACTGAGCGGTACGGGCTCGGGTCACCGGGCAGCCGGTGTGATCGCGCGCACGTTGCGTAACCACCTCTTATGGCGCTGCACTGGAGAAATGCTGACGCGAATCGACCACATCGGGATCGCCTGCTTCGACCTCGACAAGACTGTTGAGTTCTACAGGGCGACGTACGGCTTCGAGGTGTTCCACTCCGAGGTCAATGAAGAGCAGGGCGTGCGGGAAGCCATGCTCAAGATCAATGAGACGTCCGACGGCGGCGCCTCCTACCTCCAGCTCCTGGAGCCCACCCGCGAGGACTCCGCGGTGGGAAAGTGGCTGGCCAAGAACGGTGAGGGCGTGCACCACATCGCCTTCGGCACCGCGGACGTGGACGGCGACGCGCAGTCCATCCGGGACAAGGGCGTGCGGGTGCTCTACGACGAACCGCGTATCGGCTCCATGGGTTCGCGTATCACCTTCCTCCACCCCAAGGACTGCCACGGCGTACTCACCGAACTCGTCACGTCTGCAACCGAGCACTGACCTGAGGATTCCCGGCCCGGTAGAGTGGGCGGTTCCGGGCCGGGGCCGGGTCGGGGCCGCGCCGCGTCTCCGTCGTTGATCTGTCACCATTCCCCGGGGGGCCGTTCGCCGGCGAACGGTGCTCGTTTGGATGCGACCAGGGGACGGATGGGACCGCGCAGTGCGGGGCTACGAACGCCAGGAGAGCCACCGAGCTGACGACGACCACCTCTCGCGGTTCGAAGCCGAGATGGACCGGCTGAAGACCGCGCGGGAGAAGGCCGTCCAGCACGCCGAGGACCTCGGTTACCAGGTCGAGGTGTTGCGTGCCAAGCTCCATGAGGCACGCCGCAACCTCGCGTCCCGTCCTGCCTACGAGAGCGCCGACCTCGGCTACCAGGCCGAGCAGCTGCTGCGCAACGCCCAGATCCAGGCCGACCAGCTGCGTCTGGACGCCGAGCGCGAGCTGCGCGAAGCCCGTGCCCAGACGCAGCGCATCCTCCAGGAGCACGCCGAACACCAGGCGCGCCTGCAGGCCGAGCTGCACGCCGAGGCGAACCAGCGCCGCCAGCGGCTGGACCAGGAGCTGGCCGAGCGCCGCCAGACCGTCGAGTCGCACGTCAACGAGAACGTCGCCTGGGCCGAGCAGCTGCGCGCCCGCAGCGAGGCCCAGGCCCAGCGGCTCATGGAGGAGTCCCGCGCGGAGGCCGAGCAGGCGCTCGCCGCGGCCCGCACCGAGGCCACCCGGATCGCCGAGGAGGCCCGCAGGCGGGTCGGTTCGGAGACGGAGTCCGCCCGCAGCGAAGCGGAAGCCATCCTTCTGCGCGCCCGCAAGGACGCCGAGCGGCTGCTGACCGCCGCCTCCAACCAGGCGCAGGAAGCGACCACCCACGCCGAACAGCTGCGCTCCTCCACAAGCGCCGAGTCCGACCAGGCCCGCCAGCAGGCCGCCGAACTGAGCCGGACCGCCGAGCAGCGGGCCCAGCAGGCCGAGGAGAAACTGCGCGAGGCCCGCGCGGAGGCCGAGAAGCTTCTCGCCGAGGCCAAGGACAGCGCGGCCAGGCAGCTGGCGTCCGCCGAGTCGGTCAACGAACAGCGCACCCGTACCGCCAAGGCGGAGATCGCCCGGCTGGTCGGCGAGGCCACCAAGGACTCCGAGGCGCTCAAGGCGGAGGCGGAGCAGGCGCTCGCCGACGCCCGCGCCGAGGCCGAGAAGCTGGTCGCCGGCGCGGCCGACAAGGCCCGTACGGCTGCCGCCGAGGACTCCGCGGCCCACCTCGCGAAGGCCGCCCGTACCGCCGAGGAGGTGCTGACCAGGGCCTCCGAGGACGCCAAGGCCACCACCCGCGCGGCGAGCGAGGAGGCCGAGCGGATCCGCCGGGAGGCCGAGGCCGAGGCTGACCGGCTGCGCGGCGAGGCCGCCGAGCAGGCCGACCAGCTCAAGGGCGCGGCCAAGGACGACACCAAGGAGTACCGCGCCAAGACCGTCGAGCTGCAGGAGGAGGCGCGCCGGCTGCGCGGCGAGGCCGAGCAGCTGCGCGCCGAGGCGGTTGCCGAGGGCGAGCGGATCCGCGGCGAGGCGCGCCGGGAGGCCGTCCAGCAGATCGAGGAGGCGGCCAGTACCGCCGAGGAGCTGCTGACCAAGGCTCGCACCGACGCCGACGAACTGCGCACCGCCGCGAGCAGCGACAGCGAGCGGGTGCGTACGGAGGCCATCGAGCGCGCCACCACGCTGCGCAAGCAGGCCGAGGAGACCCTGGAGCGCACCCGCGCCGAGGCCGAGCGGCTGCGCGGCGAGGCCGAGGAACTGGCCGACGGCGTACGGGCGGCTGCCGAGGCGGCCGCGGACGAGCTGCGCCAGGAGACCGAGCGGGCGGTCGCGGCCCGGCAGGCCGAGGCCGCGGACGAACTGACCCGGCTGCACACCGAGGCCGAGGCACGGCTGGCCACCGCCGAGGAGGCACTCTCCGAGGCGCGCGGCGAGGGCGAGCGGATCCGCCGGGAGGCGGCCGAGGAGACCGAGCGGCTGCGCGCCGAGGCCGCCGAGCGGCTGCGCACGCTGCAGGCGCAGGCCGAGCGGGAGGCGGAGCGGCTGCGTGACGAGGCCGCCGCCGACGCTTCGGCCTCCCGCGCCGAGGGCGAGGCGGTCGCGGTACGGCTTCGCAGCGATGCGGCGACCGAGGCCGAGCGGCTCAAGAACGAGGCCCAGGACACGGCCGACCGGGTACGGGCGGAGGCCGCCGCGGCCGCCGATCGGGTGGGCGCAGAGGCCGCCGAGGCACTCGCCGCCGCGCAGGAAGAGGCCAACCGCCGCCGCCGGGAGGCCGAGGAGACCCTCGACTCGGCCCGTACGGAGGCCAATCAGGAGCGGGAGCTGGCCCGCGAGCAGAGCGAGGAGCTGCTCGCGTCCGCCCGCCGACGGGTCGAGGAGGCCCAGACCGAGGCGCACCGCCTCGTCGAGGAGGCCGACCGGCGCGCCACCGAGATGGTCGCCGCCGCCGAGCAGACCGCCCAGCAGGTACGGGACTCCGTCAACGGCCTCCAGGAGCAGGCCGAGGAGGAGATCACCGGACTGCGCAGCGCGGCCGAGCACTTCGCCGAGCGCACCAGGACCGAGGCGCAGGAGGAGGCGGACCGGGTCCGCGCCGACGCGTACGCGGAGCGGGAGCGGGCCTCCGAGGACGCGGCCCGGCTGCGCGCCAGGGCCCAGGAGGAGTCCGAGGCCGCGCAGGCGCTCGCCGAGCGGACGGTCACCGATGCGATCAACGAGTCGGACCGGCTGCGCGCCGACACAGCGGAGTACGCCCAGCGGATGCGCACGGAGGCGTCGGACGCGCTGGCCTCCGCCGAGCAGGACGCCTCGCGTGCCAGGGCCGAGGCCCGCGAGGACGCCAACCGGATCCGTTCCGAGGCGGCCGCGCAGGCGGATCTGCTGATCGGCGAGGCGTCGAGCGAGTCCGAGAGGCTGCGGACGGAGGCGGCCGCACTGCGCGCCGACGCGGACGCGGACGCGACCCGCCTGCTCACCGAGGCCGAGCAGATCAAGATGGACGGCGAGGCCGAGATCGAGCAGCTGCGGGCGGCCGTGCGCACCGACCGCGAGCAGGTGCTGGACGAGGCCAGGCAGGCCGCCGACAAGCGGCGTGCCGATGCCGCGGCCCAGGCCGACCAGCTGATCGGCGAGGCGGCGGGTGAGGCGGAGCGTCTGCGTGCCGAGGCGGCCGAGACCGTGGCTTCGGCGCAGCAGGCGGCCGAGCGCATCAAGGCGGAGGCCCTGAGGGCCAAGGCGGACGCCGAGGCGGCGGCCGACCGGATCCGTAGCGAGGCCCGCGCCGCGGCCGACCGTACGGTGGACGAGGCGCGCGAGACCGCGGCCAAGCGCCGCGCGGACGCCGCCAAGCAGGTCGACCAGCTCATCTCCAAGGCCCAGGAGGAGGCGCTGCGCGCCGCCACCGAGGCCGAGGAGCAGGCGGACGCCATGGTGGGCGCGGCCCGCAAGGAGGCCGAGCGGCTGGTCGGCGAGGCAACGGTCGAGGGCAACTCGCTCGTGGAGAAGGCCCGTACGGACGCCGATGAGCTCCTCGTCGGCGCACGCCGGGACGCCACCGCCATCCGGGAGCGCGGTGAGGAACTGCGGGCACGCGTCGAGAGCGAGGTCGAGGAGCTGCACGAGCGGGCCCGCCGGGAGACGGCCGAGCAGATGAGGACGGCGGGCGAGCGGGTCGACCAGTTGGTCAAGGCGGCCGAGGAGCAGCAGGCCGAGGCCGAGGCGAAGGCCAAGGAGCTGGTGTCCGAGGCCAGTTCGGAGGCCGGCAAGGTCAGGATCGCCGCGGTGAGGAAGGCGGAGGCCCTGCTCAAGGAGGCCGCGCAGAAGAAGGCCGAGCTGGTCCGCGAGGCCGAGCGCGTGAAGGGGGAGGCCGATGCCGAGGCCGAGCGCACGGTCTCCGAGGGCAAGCGGGAGCTCGATGTGCTGGTGCGTCGGCGTGAGGACATTCAGGCCGAGATTTCCCGTGTCCAGGATGTTCTCGAGGCGCTGGAGTCTTTTGAGGCACCGTCGGGGGGTAAGGGTGGAGCCAATGGCGGCTCTGCCGCTGGGGGCGTCAAGGCAGGGGCTGCGGCGGGGTCCACACGTTCGAGTGGCAAGTCGTCCGAGAGCTAGCCACCCAAAAGGCTGGACATTCTCCAGATCAAACGGGCATCCGCTCGATGACACGCCGCTTCGGCCCCTAGGATTCCCCCTAACACCTCACCGGTCTCATTGACAGGAACCCCATGAGCGACACTTCCTCCCCCTTCGGCTTCGAGCTCGTGCGGCGTGGTTACGACCGCGGTCAGGTGGATGACCGCATTACCAAACTCGTCGCCGACCGTGATAGTGCTCTGACCCGAATCACTTCTCTGGAAAAGCGCATCGAGGAGCTCCACCTCGAGACGCAGAACGCCCAGGCCCAGGTCAGCGACGCGGAGCCGTCGTACGCCGGTCTCGGTGCGCGCGTCGAGAAGATCCTCCGCCTCGCCGAGGAGGAGGCGAAGGACCTGCGCGAGGAGGCCCGCCGCGCGGCCGAGCAGCACCGTGAACTCGCCGAGTCCGCCGCCCAGCAGGTGCGCAACGACGCCGAGTCGTTCGCCACCGAGCGCAAGGCCAAGGCCGAGGACGAGGGCGTCCGTATCGTCGAGAAGGCGAAGGGCGACGCGCAGACGCTGCGCTCCGATGCGCAGAAGGACGCTCAGTCCAAGCGCGAGGAGGCGGACGCGCTCTTCGAGGAGACCCGCGCGAAGGCCGCCCAGGCCGCCGCCGACTTCGAGACCAACCTCGCCAAGCGCCGCGAGCAGTCCGAGCGTGACCTGGCGTCGCGTCAGGCCAAGGCCGAGAAGCGCCTGGCCGAGATCGAGCACCGGGCCGAGCAGCTGCGCCTGGAGGCCGAGAAGCTGCGTACGGACGCCGAGCGCCGTGCCCGCCAGACGGTGGAGACCGCTCAGCGCCAGGCCGAGGACATCGTGGCCGACGCCAACGCCAAGGCCGACCGGATCCGCAGCGAATCGGAGCGCGAGCTGGCGGCGCTCACCAACCGCCGCGACTCGATCAACGCCCAGCTGACCAACGTCCGCGAGATGCTGGCGACCCTGACCGGTGCGGCGGTCGCTGCGACCGGCAGCCCCGCCGACGACGAGCCGATCTCCCGCGGCGTCCCCGCGCAGCAGTCCCGCTGACGCTTCGTTCGTACGCGGGCGAGTGCCCGGCACCCCTGTGGTGCCGGGCACTCGTACGTCGGCGGCCGGTTGCGAAGTGGCCCTGTCCCGTTGGCCGAACCCGGTGGCGCGGGCCGGAACGCACCCTTAGCGTGAACACATGATCGAGCTCGAGGGTCTCACCAAACACTTCGGCAGCACCGTGGCTGTCGACCATCTCTCCTTCACGGTCCGGCCGGGCGTGGTGACCGGCTTTCTCGGGCCGAACGGGGCGGGCAAGTCGACGACGATGCGGATGATGCTCGATCTGGACAACCCCACCAGCGGGAAGGTCCGGATCGACGGCAAGCACTACCGGGACCTCGAGGAACCGCTGAAGTACATCGGCGCACTGCTGGACGCCAAGGCGGTGCACGGCGGCCGCAGCGCGTACAACAATCTGCTCTGTCTCGCCCAGGCGAACCGCATCCCGGCGGGCCGGGTCGCCGACGTCCTCGACATGGTCGGGCTTACGGCGGTGGCGAAGAAAAAGACCAAGGGTTTCTCGCTCGGTATGGGCCAGCGGCTGGGAATCGCCTCCGCCCTGCTCGGCGATCCGGAGATCCTGATGTTCGACGAGCCGGTCAACGGGCTGGACCCCGAGGGAATTCACTGGATCCGCAATCTGATGAAGACCCTGGCCTCCGAAGGACGGACGATCTTCGTCTCCTCGCATCTGATGAGTGAAATGGCGCTCACCGCCGATCACTTGATCGTGATCGGGCAGGGACGGCTACTGGCCGATACCTCCATGGCCGATTTCATCCACCAGAACTCGCGCAGTTATGTACGCCTCCGCTCACCGCAGCAGGAGCGGCTGCGCGATGTGCTGCACACTTCCGGCCTGATCGCCGTCGAGTCCGGAAACGGCACGCTGGAGATCGACGGCGCCACCACCGAGCAGCTGGGTGAGCTGGCCGCGGAGCACCGGATCGTGCTGCACGAGCTGAGCGCCCAACGCGCCTCGCTGGAAGAGGCATTCATGCAGATGACGGCAGGCGCGGTGGAGTACCACGCGCACTCCACCACCGGCCCCGCACCGCAGTGGGGCCCACGCGACAAGGGGGCCTGACCCATGGCATCCGTACCCGCGGTGCTCCAGTCGGAGTGGACCAAGATCCGTACGGTCTCGTCCACCACCTGGACCCTGATCAGCGCGCTGGCCGTGACGGTCGCGATGAGCGCCGCGCTGTGCGCGCTGATGAACGCGACGTTCAGCGATCTGCCGGAGGCCGAGCAGGTCACCTTCGACCCGACGTTCCTGAGCTTCTCCGGGATGATCCTGGGGCAGCTGGCGATGGTCGTCTTCGGCGTCCTGGTCATCGGCACCGAATACAGCTCCGGAATGATCCGTACCTCGCTGGCCGCTGTGCCGCAGCGCGCCACCTTCCTGTTCAGCAAGATCGCGGTGGCCGGGCTGCTGGCGCTGGCGGTCGGTATGGCGACGAGTTTCCTGACCTTCTTCATCGGCCAGGCCCTGCTGGGTGAGCACCGCACCACGCTCGCCGAGGACAACGTGCTGCGGGCGGTGATCGGCGGCGGCCTCTACATGGGCCTGATCGCGCTGTTCTCGATGGGCGTCGCGACGATGCTGCGCAGCTCGATGCTGTCGCTCGGCATCCTGATGCCGTTCTTCTTCCTGGTCTCGCAGATTCTCTCCGCGGTTCCGGGCGCGAAGGACGTCGCCCGCTACTTCCCGGACCAGGCCGGCTCGAAGATCATGCAGGTCGTCCCCGAAGCGATGAACAGCGAGGAGGCCCCGTACGGCCCGTGGGGCGGGCTGGGGATCATGCTGCTGTGGGTCGCGGCGTCGCTGCTGGGCGGCTACCTGGTGCTCAAGAAGCGGGACGCGTAGAGGGCACCGTCCCGGCCGGGGCGTCCCCGGCCGGCGACGTACCGCCGTCGCCGGTCGGCGGGTTGCCCTCGTCGGGCAACAGGTCGTCGAAGCCCGACCAACCGCGCCAGGCCCACACATCCTTGTCCAGATTCGGCTGCAGCGGCACGAAGCGGCCGATCTCGAAGTCGTCGCCCTCCAGGTCGAACCAGCGCTCGTCGACCACCTCGGTGCCCATCCCGACGGTCCGCGCGGTGAGCCGGACCAGCAGCTTGGCGCCTTGTGACCGGCTGAGGTCCTTGCCCTGGATCCGGGTGACCGGCAGCGCCGACACGGGGGCGTCGACCGGTATCCAGACCGTGAACGGCGCGCCGCGCTCCACCGCCAGCCACGAGCGCTCGTCGGCCGGCTCCCCCTTCTCGTCCAGCACCTTCAGCCACTTCTTGTAGATGACCAGGCTGCCGTCGTGCGGGGAGCGCTCCAGATAGCGCAGATGGACCCGGGCACGCAGATCGACCACGGAGAGGTTGTCGAGGTGATTGTAAAAACGCACCGCGATGATGCCGGCGTCGCTCTGCGCATGCAGCCGCGCATACCCGGGGAAGTCCGTGGACCAGGCGTGCGAGACGCTCGCCCGCTGCCGCCAGATGAAGGGCCGCAGGGCGAACATCTTGATCAGTACGATTCCCAGCACCACGGCGGGCGCGAGGGCGCCGGTGACCGACGCCAGCGTGGCCAGCAGCTGATGGGCCAGGCTGTCCTTCTCCGGACTCAGATTGTCCGTGCCGACGCAGGCTCGCAACGCTTCCAGAGTCAGGTTCATCAGCCCCTCGCCGTCCCGCAGCCGCTCCCCCATGCTGCGGCCGGACTCCTCGGTGAGCGTCCAGACGGTTGCGATCACCACGGCCAGGGCGGTCAGCGCGCCGAGCGTCATCAGGATGAGGGCGGAGACCGAGCGCGCGGCGATCCACCATCGCATGGATGTCCGATACCTGGGGTGCGGTCTGCGCCGCCCCAGCCACTTGGGCAACCGGCTCAACTGCCTTCTCCGCTCGGTTGGTTACTGTCCAGGGTTGATCTTCCTGCCCGGTGCGGCCAGGGGGCAACCCCTATCCGGCGGGGGTCCCGTACGCTCGGCGCGGGTAGACCTGCCGTGGAAGGCTCTGCCCGTTGCCGCGACCAACCCGAAGGGCGTCACCGTGAAGGACCGCAGCCTCGAAGCCCTGGGCCTGGACACCGTGCCGGCCAAGGAGCCGCTGACCTATCCGGGCCGGCCGACGCCCGAACCGTCCCTGCTGACCGGCGACCAGCTGCTGCAGCTGGACGTCCGGCCGCTGCGGCTCGGCGAGTGGTACGTGGAGGAGCAGGCCCAGCAGCGGCGGCTGGACGAGGCCCTCGCCGGGCTCGGCCAGGCCGGCACGGGCCACCGGCACCCGGTGATCGCGATCGGCTCCAATGCCTCTCCGGGGCAGGTCAGTCACAAGCTGAGCCGGCTCGGGCTCCCCGCGGCCGTTCCGATGGTCCCGGTGCGGGTGCGCGGGATCGGGGTCGGCTGCTCGGGCCACATCAGCCCGGCCGGCTACGTCGCGGGCACGCCGTTCGTCGACCCGGAGGCGGAGGCGGTCCTGGTCGTCACATGGCTGGACTCGGCGCAGCTCAAGGCCGTGGACGCCACAGAGTTCCCGGACTACCGGCGGGCGATTCTGCCCGGCGACACCTTCCCCATGACCATGCCGTCCGGCGAGCGGCTGAGCGGTGCGTACATCTACTTCAGCGCGCACGGCGTCCTGTCCGGGCCCGGTGGCACCCCCCGCCCCGGCGGCGGTGACCAGGCGGAGCTGCTCACGGGTCTGCTCGCGGAGTCCGCCCGGCTGCGCGAGCTGCTGGGGCCGGATCCGGCGGCGTGGGTGCACAGGGCGGGCGCGGACCGGTCGGTGAGGGAGCAGGGAACGCGGATCTTCGGTGAGGAGGGCTGGGTGCTGCCGCAGACCGACTTCCTGCCGTACGTCGACGATTCGGCCGAGCTGAGGCTGTACGACGACCTGCCGCCGCTGGGCGGCTTCCTGGAATCGTAGCCAGAGCGTTATGCCTTGCCCGGAACCGTCAAGCCCTGGTTATCCTCCTAACTCTTACGGGGGCGTACGGCTGCACGGCCTGGGCCCCGACGACCCGAAAGTCGATGGGGCTGGAGAATGATCGAGGCAATCGGCCTGACGAAGCGCTATGGCGCCAAGACAGCCGTGTACAACCTTTCCTTCCAGGTGCGGCCCGGTGCCGTCACCGGATTCCTCGGGCCCAACGGCGCCGGCAAGTCCACCACCATGCGCATGATCCTCGGCCTCGACCGGCCGACCGAGGGGCAGGTGACCATCGGCGGGCGGCCCTTCCGGCAGCTGCCGAACGCTCCACGCCAGGTCGGTGCGCTGCTCGACGCCAAGGCGGTGCACGGCGGGCGCAGTGCCCGCAGCCATCTGCTCTCCCTCGCCCAGCTGTCGGGCATCCCGGCCCGCCGCGTCGACGAGGTGCTCGGTGTCGTCGGTCTGCAGGATGTGGCCAAGAGGCGCTCCAAGGGCTTCTCGCTCGGCATGGGGCAGCGGCTCGGTATCGCCGCCGCACTCCTCGGCGACCCGCAGGTGCTGCTGTTCGACGAGCCGGTCAACGGCCTCGACCCCGAGGGCATCCTCTGGGTGCGCAATCTGATGAAGCAGCTGGCCGCCGAGGGCCGTACGGTGTTCGTCTCCTCGCACCTGATGAGCGAGATGGCGCTCACGGCCGACCACTTGATCGTGATCGGCCGCGGGCAGCTCATGGCCGACATGAGCGTCAAGGACTTCATCTCGCACAACTCCGCGGACTTCGCCCGGGTGCGTACGCCGCAGACCGATCCGCAGGCACGCGAGAAGCTCTCGGCGGCGCTGACCGAGGCCGGCGGGCAGGTCATGCCCGAGCCGGACGGGGCGCTGCGGGTGACCGGGCTGGCGCTGCCGCGCATCAGCGATCTGGCGCACGAGGCGGATGTGCGGGTGTGGGAGCTGTCGCCGCACCAGGCCTCGCTCGAGGAGGCGTACATGCGGATGACGCAGGGCGCCGTCGACTACCGCTCGACCGCGGATCAGAAGTCGGGCCTGATGCAGCAGCAGCCGATGGGTTACCACCTCCCGCCGCAGCAGCAGATCCCCGAGGTGCCGCAGCACGGCTTCTACGCCCCGCCGCCGCCTCAGCCCGGCCAGAACCCGTATGCGGCCGTCGCGCCCGGTGCACCGGCCCCGGCTGTCGCTCCGCCCACCGCTCCCCCGGCCGCTGCTGCCGCCCCCGCCGACCTGACCAAGCCCGAGGACGCCCGATGACCACCCCCTACCAGCAGCCGGGCTATCAGCAGCCGGGCGCGCCCGTCGCCGCGTACGCCTCCCCGATCCCGCTGCGCAACGCCCACCTCGGCGACGCCCTCGCCTCCGAGTGGACCAAGATCCGCTCGGTGCGCTCGACGATGTGGACGCTCGGCGTCATGATCGCGCTGATGCTCTCCATCGGTCTCGGTGTCGCGGCGCTCGTGGCGGGCCAGGACGTCCGGATGGAGGGCGAGCCCGCGCTCGGCCTCGGCTTCTTCGGCGTGCTGCTCGGCTCGATCTGTGTGATGACGCTGGGCGTGCTCACCATCGCGTCCGAATACGGCACCGGCATGATCCGTACGACCCTGACCGCCTGCCCCAGCCGGGGCCGGGTGCTGGCCGCCAAGTCGATCGTCTTCTTCCTGCTGGTCTTCACCCTCACGACCGTGATCGCCGCGCTCGTCGCCGCGTTCCAGACGTCGATGGTGGACGCGGCGGAGGCGACCACCGACCAGTGGCTGCGCGCCACGGTCGGCGTCGGCCTCTACGTCGCGACGCTCGGCCTGCTGTCGCTGGCCGTCGGCGCGATGATCCGGCACTCGGCCGGCGCAATCACGATCATGATCGGCGTCATGCTGCTGCCGCTGGTGGCGGCGATGTTCATGTTCTCGGAGTCACTCGAGAAGGTGCAGAAGTTCCTTCTGGAGTACGCGATCCCGAGCCAGCTGATCGGCATCTACGGCCAGACCACCGAAGCCGGCTCGGGTCCGATCGGCTGGGAACCCGTGTGGATCATCTTCGGCGTGACGGCGGTCGCGATGGCCGGCGCCTTCGCCTCGCTCAGCTCCCGGGACGTCTGACCCCCGGGACGGCCCTTTCAGTACTTCGGCGCATTACGGGACCGCTGCACCCTCGAGGTGCGGCGGTCCTTCGCGTTCCAGCACGCCTTGTGCCAGTGCCTGCGGTCCTCGACGCCACCGTGCTCGGGCCAGGCCACCACATGCGGCATCCCCGAGGGGATCTCCTGGTCGCAGCCGGGGCAGCGGTACCGCTTGCCGACGGCACGTGCGCCGGCGACATGGCGCACCGACCACTCCTCGCCCTGCCAGGACTCAGCTGCGCCGAAGCCGCCGTACCGCTCTCCCGGCTCGCCTGAGCTCTCGGTGGGTCGGTCGCCGCCACGGGGGCGGTTGCGGCGCGGGGACACGTGACACCTCACGGGGCAAGTCCGGACAGTTCCCTTCCAGCGTAAGGGCGGCAGTCCTGGGTACTCGCCCGCTCGGGGTGAGACGGTGCCCGCCCAGGGGGGCAGTTACCGGACAATCGCAACAACTTCACGTTCGGCCGTGCCTTTGGCACGTGTCAGGCGTTGTTGCCAGTGGGGGAGTGACGCGTCGGCCGCAAGGAGGCAAAAGGCGATGCGCGTTGGAACGTTCGTACTGGCGGCCCAGTTCCCGGGCCAGGGGCAGGGGGAGGCGTTGCACCGCGCGGTGCGGACCGCCGAGGTCGCGGAGGAATCCGGGCTGGATTCCGTATGGCTGGCGGAACACCACTTCGTCCCGTACGGCGTGTGCCCGTCGGCCGTGACTCTTGCGGCGCTGCTGCTCGGCCGCACCAGGCGGATCCGCGTCGGCACGGCCGTGAGTGTCCTGCCGAGCGTGCATCCGGTGGCGCTCGGCGAGCAGTCCGCACTGCTGCATCTCACCTCGGGAGGGCGGTTCACGCTCGGAGTCGGCCGCGGCGGACCCTGGGTCGATCTGGAGGTGTTCGGCTCCGGCCTCGCGGCGTACGAGTCAGGCTTCCCCGAATCCCTGGATCTGCTGCTGCGCTGGCTGCGCGAGCCCGAAGTCGCCGCCCAGGGCGAGCGGTTCAGCTTCCGCGAGGTGCCGGTCGTGCCACGGCCCGACGAGCTGTTCGACGGCCCGCCGCACGGACCCGAGGTCATCGTCGCCTGCACGTCCCCGAAGAGCGTGCGGCTCGCCGCCGAGCGCGGGCTGCCGATGCTCCTCGGGATGCACTGCGGCGATACGGACAAGGCGGACATGGTCGCATTGTGGCGCAGGCACGCGCTGGCCGCGGGCCGCTCGCCCGAGGAGGTCGCGGCTGCGGGCCATGTGTCGGCCGGCGTGGTCCAGATCGCCGACCACAGCCGCGAGGCCACCGAGACCCTGGTGAAGGCGATGCCCGGCTGGCTGAAACAGGGCCTGGACGCCCATGTGACGATCGACGGCCGGCACCGCGCGATGCGCGACCCCGTGGCGTACACGGAACTGCTGTGCGCACTGCACCCCGTGGGTCCGCCGCGGCTGGCGGCCGACCGTCTCGCAGCGACTGCCGAGCGCACCGGGATCACCCGCTTCGCACTGCTCGCCGAGGGCTCGGGCGATCTCGCCGCCACCGAGGAGAACGTACGGCGGCTGGGTGCCGAGGTGCTGTCCCTGCTCGGCTGAGGGCACACTGCGACGGCTCGTCCAGTTCGTACGGGAGGTGCTGCCGCTCCGTCACCAATTGCACCTCCCATGATGGGGAGCGGCAGCAGAAGACTTCAGCAGTCGCGCAGTTCGGGCGACTGATTGAGCAGCTGGCCCCGTATGGAGGTGAAGCGGGCGAGCCGCTCGTCGACCGAGGGGTCCAGCGGGAACACCGCGACGCGGTGGCAGTTCTGGAATGCCAGACGCACTCCGAAGTGCCGTTGCAGCGCGCCGCGAATCGCGTCACTCGCGAGCGCGCGCAGCAGCTGACCACGTGCCTGCTCGTCCGGCGGAGGCGTCTGGTTGTCGGCGAAGTCCCCGCCGTCCACCTTCAGCTGAGCCACCAGCGAACTGATCATCTCCCATGCGTAGGGCAGGGAGGTCCGGACGCAGTCGACGAATGCTGCTTCGTCGACCTCGCCTCGCTCGGCCTGTTCCAACAGCGCCGGTGAGACGTCGAGCGACATGGGTTCTCCTCTCGCGGCCCCGAAAATACGGGGCCTTACGGGCAGGGAAGGAGGAAGCGGACGTACGCCGGCATACCAACGGCGCACGAACACGCAGAGTGCACGTGCTGCGACCTCCCGCTTCCACGGTAAGTGCGCTGTCCGGACCGCACCAGGAGATTGGGACCACAACCGGCCAAATAACGAAGGGGACAAGAAGGGCGACCCGTCGGGACTCGCACAACGGTGGCAGCGGGCGACGGGCGGGAGAATCGCGCGCGAGGGCGTACGTCGAGTAGCGTTGCCGACCATGCGCCTCGTCATCGCCCGCTGCTCCGTGGACTACGCGGGCCGGCTCACCGCCCATCTGCCCTCCGCCCCCCGGCTGATCCTGGTCAAGGCCGACGGCAGCGTCTCCATCCACGCCGACGACCGGGCGTACAAACCACTGAACTGGATGTCGCCGCCGTGCACGCTGAAGGAGGGCGACGACAGCGTGTGGACCGTGGTGAACAAAGCAGGCGAGAAACTGATCATCACCATGGAGGAAATCCTCCATGACTCGTCGCATGAACTCGGTGTGGACCCCGGCCTCATCAAGGACGGCGTGGAAGCACACCTCCAGGAGCTTCTCGCCGACCGGATCGAGACACTCGGCGACGGCTACAGCCTGATCCGGCGCGAATACCCCACGGCCATCGGCCCGGTGGACATCCTGTGCCGGGACGCCGACGGTGCGACGGTGGCGGTGGAGATCAAGCGACGCGGCGAGATCGACGGCGTGGAGCAGCTCACGCGTTATCTGGAGCTGCTCAACCGCGACCCGCATCTGGCCCCGGTGAAGGGCCTGTTCGCGGCGCAGGAGATCAAGCCGCAGGCACGGGTGCTGGCGACGGACCGCGGGATCGGCTGTGTGGTGCTCGACTACAACGCACTGCGCGGCATCGAGGACGACAAGCTCCGGCTCTTCTGACTTCTCTCAGCTGTGAACAGGTACGGCCCCGGGCGGCAGCGCCCGGGGCCGTACCTGTGGTGCGCGGTGCCGCGCGGTGGGCTCAGATCACCGGTGAGGAGGACGCGGAGCCGTCCGACGAGGCGGGGGCGCTGCTCGTGATCGAGCTGGCGCCGCTGGGTGACGGCGACGCGGGTGGCGTCGTCGGAGTCTGCGAAGGCGTGCTCTGGGACGGCGTCGGAGTCGGAGTGGGCGGCCTCGACGACGGCGGCCGCGGAGTGCTCGTCGGCGGCTTGTGGGACGACGGCTTGCTGCCCGGCTTCGATGAGCTCGGCGACGGCTCGTCCCCCGGCGCCGAGGGGTCGCCCGCCGGCATGCTCGGACTCGGCGTGGCGGAGTCCGACGGCTTGGCGCTCTTCACCTCGTCGGCCTTGCCCTCGTCGTCCGCCGGGTCGACGGCCGGATCCGAGGAGTCCCAGCCGTCGGTGGTGTCGTTCTCGTTCACGGACTGGCCGGTCCCGACGTCGTCGCCCGGCACGTCCTTGTCGCCGGAGAGCGAGCCGAGGGTGACCACCGTGCCCAGGACCGCGGCGAGGAGCGCGCCCGCGCTCACGGCAACAAGGTTGCGGCGGGCGCCGAAGAGGATCGCGCGGGGCCCGGTGGGCAGCTCGGTGTCCTCGGCCGTGTCGCGACGCGTCACGATCGTCGCCGTCTCGTCCGTGGACCTGACCCGGGGCTGCGACGGCGTCACGCCCGCCTCCAGGGCGGCAAGGGCGCGGGCCGCCGGTATGCCGCGGGGCGGTGAGGCCGGTCCCTCGGACCGTGCCGGCGCTGCCGGGGCCTCGCCCTGTGCGCTGCGGCCGGCCGTCCCGGGTCCTGTCTCACGGTCCGCGACCAGGGCCAGCGCCCGGCGTCCCGCGACGGTGCCGCTCTTGTCGGCCAGCGCGCCGCGCAGGGCGATGGAGGCCTCCAGCTCGGCCCTGGCCCGGTCCAGACTTCCGGTGCACAGCGCGAGCACGCCCAACTCGTGGTGGAAGTACGCCTCTTCGGACACCTCGCCCGCTATTCGGGCGGCTTCGGAGCCGGCTCTCAGGGTCCGCTCCCAGGCTCCCCAGTGCTGCCCCGTGGCGAATGCGGGCGCGGCGCTGCGGGCGAGCAGCACGGCTGCGCCGGTGTGTCCGGGCTCGCTCCCCGGCACCAGAGTGCCGAGGGCGGCAAGGATGGCGTCCGCCTCGGCGACGGCGCGCTCGGGCGTGACCGAAGGATGCCCGGCCCACCAGGCGTAGTGCTGGGCCGCGTTGTGCGCCTTGGCGACCGCGTCCTCCCCGTAGCCCTTCTCGGTGAGCTGCGCGAGGACACCGGCGGCCAGCCGGTAGCGCGTGCCGACCGGGGTGAGCAGTCCGCAGCTCATCAGCTCGCCGACCGCGGCGTCGGCGTGGGTGTCGCCGATGAGTGCCGGCAGATGCGCCTGGTTCGGCACCTCGCCGCCCAGCGCGACGGCGAAGCGCAGGGTCTGGCGGGCGGACTCGCCGAGCCGGGAGGCGAGGAGCGAGGCGGGTGCGGCCCCTTCTCCCAGCGTGGGCAGGGGTACGTCGTTGCCCTGGGCGGCGGCGAAGGGCGCGAACTCCTCGAACGCCTCGGAGTCGGCGCGCAGGCTGTCGCACTGCCGCAGCAGCGCGCCCGCCTGGACGAAGCGCAGGGGCAGGCCCTCGGACTCGAACCACAGGTCGCCGGCCCAGTTCTGCTCATCCTCACTGAGCGGCCGGTCAACGGTGCGCTCCAGCAGTTCCAGGGCGGCGGACCGGCCGAGACCGCTGAGGAAGACCTCTTCGAGGTGGGAGTCGGGGGTCGGCGAGGGGACGTCGGGGCTCGCCGCGACCAGGAAGGCGCACTCGGGTGCGGCGTCCAGCAGCTCGTCGAGCGAGGCGCCACCGAACTCGAGGTCGTCGAGGATGACGATCGCGCCGATCTCGCGGACGAACCCGGCGAACGCCTCGGGGGCCGGGCGGTGCCGGGGCGCGGCGTAGACGAGGGCGAACAGTTCCTGGAGCAGTTCGGCGGGCGTGCGGTGACAGCCGCTGAGCCGTATGACGCCGTCGGGTGCGAAGCCCCCGCACCGCTCGGCGACGGCGTCGAGGAGGGTGCTGCGGCCGGAGCCCGCGGGGCCGGTGAGCCGGACGGAACGGCCCCGGCCCAGCAGCCGTACCAGCCGCTCGCGCTCCTCGTCCCGCTCCAGCAGCGGCAGCCGCGGCGAGGCGGGCCCCGGCGGCACGGGCGGCTGCGCGGCACGCTGCAGTTCGGCGCGCTCGACGGCGGTGTGCCTCACGGGCCGGCCGGGCTGCTGCCCGGGCGGGCAGGGCTCGATCTCGCTGCCGTCGACCGGGTTGACGGTGAGCAGGAAGTCGCCCGCCACGAGCTGAACCGTGCGGGCGAGCGCCGGTACCGGTGCGCGGTCCGGCGTGATGGCATCACGCGGCGGGCGCGCCGGTCCGATGCCGTCGCCGAAGCTGTCGTTGTCCATGCTCAAAGCCCCCAGATGCGGTTCGCTCTAGCCTCGCTCCGCCAAGATCGAGGAATCCTGGTGCCGGAGCCGCGTGCGGATGCCCTCCCGGCCTTGGTGCACGCCCGCTGTCGCTTCGGTCCGGTGCCCACCTGACGGGTCCGTCGAAAGGGCAGGCGATCGAACCCTAGACGTTCGCACGGCATCGCGAAACCGGCGGGGTACCACCCGGTCCCGGACGTGATGCTCTCGTGAGGATTGCGACCTCGGACCGTTCAGACCCGAGGGAGTGATTCGGCCGCGATGCCGCCTTCGATGGCCAGGATCCGGTGGAGCCGGGTGGCCACCAGCAGGCGCTGCATCTGCGGCGGTACGCCGCGCAGCACGAGCCGTCGGCCGCACCGGCCGGCCCGCCGGTGCGCACCCATGATGACCCCGAGCCCGGTGGCGTCCCAGGAGTCGAGATGCGTCAGGTCGAGGATCAGGTCGCCGGCACCGTCGTCGACGGCCGAGTGCAGCACCGTACGGGCGTCCGCCGCGCTGCGGACGTCGAGGCGGCCCCCGACGACCAGCTCGGTGTGGTCGCCCCTGATGTGCATATGCGCTCCCCGAGAGTGCTCTGTGACGTCACGTCTTTCTTTGCAACCACTGACTGCCGTACTGCGCAAGCGGTTGCTGCTTGTAAGCGAACCGATACCGAATTCACCCCCCGGGGTGATGGCGGATCAGTGCTTGTAGAAGCCCTGCCCGCTCTTGCGGCCGATGTCACCGGCATCCACCATCCGGCGCATCAGCTCCGGCGGGGCGAACTTCTCGTCCTGGGACTCGGTGTAGATGTTGCTGGTGGCGTTCACCAGGATGTCGACGCCGGTCAGATCCGCGGTGGCGAGCGGGCCCATCGCGTGACCGAAGCCCAGCTTGCAGGCGATGTCGATGTCCTCGGCGGTGGCAACGCCCGATTCGTACAGCTTGGCCGCCTCGACGACCAGCGCCGAGATGAGACGGGTGGTGACGAAGCCGGCGACGTCGCGGTTGACGACGATGCAGGTCTTGCCGACCGACTCGGCGAACTCACGTGCGGTGGCGAGGGTTTCGTCGCTGGTCTTGTAGCCGCGCACCAGCTCGCACAGCTGCATCATCGGGACGGGCGAGAAGAAATGCGTACCGACGACGCGATCCGGACGCTCCGTCACGGCCGCGATCTTGGTGATCGGGATGGCGGAGGTGTTCGAGGCGAGGACGGCGTCGTCCCGGACGATCCTGTCGAGAGCGCGGAAGATCTCGTGCTTGATCTCGAGCTTCTCGAAGACCGCCTCGACGACGATGTCCGCGTCGGCGACGGCGTCCAGGTCGGTCGTGGCGGTGATGCGCGCCAACGCCGCGTCGGCGTCGGCCGCTTCGAGCTTGCCCTTGGCCACGAACCTGTCGTACGAGGCCTTGATGCCGTCCCGGCCGCGGGTCAGAGCCGCGTCGGTGACATCCCGCAGGACGACGTCCCAGCCCGCCTGGGCCGAGACCTGCGCGATGCCGGACCCCATGAGTCCGGCCCCGATGACGGCGAGCTTCCTGGCCACTGCGGCACTCCTTAACAGCTTTTTACATGTGCGCTCTCTGGCGGAGATTAGCGCCCGTGAGGTGCCCTGTGGCGGTGAAGAGATGCGCGTCACGTCTCGAATGACGGACATCACACCGGCAGGGGCGATTCCCCGCCCGGAGCGGCGGGTTTCGCGCCGCGGGCGGTGACGGTGGGCACAGGTGGCTTCCACCGGGCCGGAGGCTAACTACGCTGGCCACATGGTCAATCTGACGCGCATCTACACCCGTACCGGCGACCAGGGCACCACCGCTCTCGGCGACATGAGCCGCACCCCGAAGACCGATCTGCGGATCTCCGCGTACGCCGACGCCAACGAGGCCAATGCCGTCATCGGCACGGCCATCGCACTGGGACAGCTCGACCCGGATGTCGTGAAAGTCCTCGTCCGTGTGCAGAACGACCTGTTCGACGTGGGCGCCGACCTCTCCACTCCCGTGGTCGAGGACCCCGCGTACCCGCCGCTGCGGGTCGAGCAGTCGTACATCGACAAGCTGGAGGCCGACTGCGACCACTTCCTGGAGGATCTCGAGAAGCTGCGCTCCTTCATTCTTCCCGGCGGCACCCCGGGGGCGGCACTGCTGCACCAGGCCTGCACGGTGGTGCGGCGGGCGGAGCGTTCGACGTGGGCGGCGCTGGAGACGCACGGCGAGACGATGAACGCGCTGACGGCGACGTATCTCAACCGGCTCTCCGACCTCCTGTTCATTCTGGCGCGTACGGCCAACAAGGAGGTCGGGGACGTGCTGTGGGTGCCGGGCGGGGAACGCTAGCCCCTAGCGCCCGACCCGCACCGGCTCACGCTCCCGCTTCCGCTCCTTCACCGGGGGCTTCTTGGCCCAGATCACGTAGGTGAGCGCGACCAGGCCGTGGATGCCGGCGGCCCGCCACGAGGCGTACATCCAGCTCTGCAGCGAACCGCTGCGGCCGGCGTCGTCCACGTACCAGACAGCCGCCTGCAGCAGCACGGTGGCGACGACGGCGGCCACCAGCGTGCCGAGCCAGACGCGGCCCTCGTGGCGTGCCCGGGCCATGCCGTAGCGCGGTGGCGGCACGGGTGCGGGGGCGCCGCCGAGCCGGTGGGCGGCGTGGCCGTCCAGCCACTTGATCGTGCGGTGGCCGTGGCCGACGGTGTAGCCGATGTAGAGAGCGGCCAGGCCGTGCTTCCAGCTGGGCTCGGCGCCGTTCTTGAGGTCGATCGCGGTCACCACCAGCAGCACGACCTCGAGCAGCGGTTCCAGCAGCAGCACGGCCGCGCCCAGCCTGCGCATCTTCGCCAGGTACCGCAGCGCCAGCCCCGCGGCCAGCAGCACCCAGAAACCGACCTCGCAGACGACGATCAGCGTGACGATCACGGCACTCTCCCTTCGTTCCCGTCCAGACTTCCGGCCGCCGGAGCACGATTCGTCGTCGTCAGTGACGAAGTGGCACTGCATCCTTCGATGTAGCGGCGCATCCGTCCCCGCGAGGACGCAGCCCGGGGCTCTGTCCGTGTTTGATGGAGGGGTGACCTTCCCCCGCCCGCACCGCGACGACGTCTTCTTCGCGGTCGCCGGTCTGCTCGTCGGCCTGCTGCTGTGGTCCCTCGGGCTGCACAGCCAGGGCGACCGGGCCCCGCTGCCCGCGTGGACGGCGCTGGTACCGCTGACGGTGACGGCCGCGCTGGAGCTCGTGCGCCGGACCATGCCCCGTACGGCGCTGGCCGTCGGCACGGTCGCGGTCGTCGCGGACCAGTTCACCCCGGGCAACATCGCGACGGTCGTGATGTTCGCGGACCTCGTCTACGCGGCCGTGGTGTACGGGACCCCGGCCTCCGCCCGCCGTATCCCGGTGACGACCGGCATGATCACCATCGGGGTCACGATCGGCTTCCTGGCCTGGCTGCGGGACCCGGTGGCACTGCTCATCGGCGTGATCACGGCACTGGTCTCGTTCTTCCCGGCGATCAGCGGCGTGATCGTCCGCAACCATCGTGAGGCCGCGGACTCGGCCCGTCTGCGCGCCGAGCAGACCGCGCTGCTCGCGGAGATGGACCGGACCCAGGCGGTGGTGGCCGAGCGTGCCCGGATGGCCCGTGAGCTGCACGACATGGTGGCCAACCATCTCTCGGCGATCGCGATCCACTCCACGGCCGCGCTCTCGCTGGACGACGCGGCGACCACCCGGCAGGCGCTGGGGGTGATCCGGGAGAACAGCGTCGAGGGTCTTGCGGAGATGCGCCGGCTGATCGGGCTGCTGCGGGACAGCAGCGGTGACGCCGAACCGGCCGCGGCTCCCACGCTGGACGGCCTCGAAGCGCTGGTGGCACAGGCGAGGAGCAACGGGAGGTCGAGCGGACTGACGTTCACACTCGACGACCGCAGGGACGGCGGCGGGCGGCTGCCAGCGCCGGTCGAGCTCGCTGCGTACCGGATCGTCCAGGAGTCCTTGACCAATGCGATCAAGCATGCGGACGCGGGTGAGGTGCGTGTCGGCGTGTCCGGTGTGACGGGTGAGCCGCTGGTCGTGACGGTGACCAGCCCGTTCGGGCGGCGGCCGGGGCCGAGGGCCCCGGGCTCCGGTTCGGGCCTGGTCGGGATGCAGGAGCGGGTGGTCCTGCTGGACGGGACGTTCGAGGCGGGTCCGGCCGCCGGCCCGCCCGGGGGACCGCAGAAGATCTGGCGCGTCCGGGCGGTGCTGCCCGCGCTCAACGACAAGGAGCCATCGGCATGACCTCTCCCACGACCCCGGCGCACGAGCCCGGCACGCGCGGTATCCGGGTGCTGGTGGCCGAGGACCAGAGCGCCGTGCGCGCGGGTCTGGTCCTCATTCTGCGCAGCGCACCGGAGATCGAGGTGGTCGGTGAGGCCGGGGACGGCGAGGAGGCGGTACGGCTGGCCCGTGAGCTCCGCCCCGATCTGGTGCTGATGGATGTGCAGATGCCCAAGCTGGACGGGGTCTCGGCGACCCGGCAGGTCGTCGCCGAGAAGCTGGCGGATGTGCTGGTCCTGACGACGTTCGATCTGGACGAGTACGTCTTCGGGGCGCTGCGCGCCGGGGCCGCCGGCTTCTTGCTCAAGAACACCGAGGCGAGGGATCTGCTGGAGGCGGTGCGTACGGTGGCGCGCGGCGAAGGTCTGATCGCGCCGGCGGTGACGCGCCGGCTGATCGCGGAGTTCGCCGCCCCGGCGCCCGTGCGGTCGGCCGACGCCCCTGATCCGGCGATCCTCGACGTACTGACCCGGCGGGAGCGCGAGGTGCTCTCGTGTCTGGGCGAGGGGCTGTCGAATGCCGAGATCGCGGGCCGTCTGTCGATGGCGGAGGCCACGGTGAAGACGCACGTCAGCAGGCTGCTGGGGAAACTGGGGCTGCGCAGCCGGGTTCAAGCGGCCGTCCTGGCCCAGGAGTTGGGGATCTGACACCGGCCCCTCGCACACTCCCGCTTTGGTCTGGACCTATTGACGATTGGTCCAGACCTTCCTACTCTCACCGCACGGCACACTGCGGTGAGCCCCGCCGAGTGCCCGCACGGACCGACCCCTCCGATTGTCCGTCCGCCAACTCGAGGAGCACCCTTGAGCACTCCGACCCCTGCCGCCGGACGCAGATTCCGGTTCAGATCCAGAGCCACGGCGGGACTGACCGCCCTGCTGCTCCCCCTCGCCGCGCTGGTCGGCCTCGCCACGCCCGCCGAGGCAGCGACCGCCGCGACCGCCACGTACACCAAGGTGTCCGACTGGGGCACCGGCTTCGAGGGCAAGTGGACGGTGAAGAACACCGGCACCACCTCGATCGCGTCCTGGACCGTCGAGTGGGACTTCCCCTCCGGCACATCCGTCACCTCGGCCTGGGACGCCGACGTCACGGGCTCCGGAACCCACTGGACCGCCAAGAACAAGAGCTGGAACGGCACTCTCGCCCCTGGCGCCTCCGTCTCCTTCGGCTTCAACGGCGCAGGGCCCGGCTCCCCGGGCAACTGCAGGATCAACGGCGGCTCGTGCGACGGCGGCTCCGTACCCGGCGACAATCCGCCCTCCGCTCCCGGCACCCCGTCCGCGAGCAACATCACCAACACCGCGGTGACGCTGAGCTGGACCGCGGCCACCGACGACAAGGGCATCAAGAACTACGACATCCTGCGCGACGGCACCAAGGTCGCCACGGTCACCGGGCTCACGTACACCAGCACCGGACTGACGGCGGGCACGGACTACTCGTACACGGTCCAGGCGCGTGACACCGCCGACCAGACGGGCCCGGTCAGCGGAGCCCGCGCCGTACGCACCACCGGCGGCGGCACCGACCCGGGCCCCGGGCCCGGCGGCAAGGTCAAGCTGGGCTACTTCACCGAGTGGGGCGTCTACCAGCGCAACTACCACGTGAAGAACCTGGTGACCTCCGGATCGGCGTCGAAGATCACACACATCAACTACGCCTTCGGCAATGTCTCCGGCGGCCGCTGCACCATCGGTGACGCCTACGCCGACTACGACAAGGCGTACACGGCCGACCAGTCCGTCGACGGCGTCGCCGACACCTGGGACCAGCCGCTGCGCGGCAACTTCAACCAGCTGCGCAAGCTGAAGGCCAAGTACCCGCACATCAAGGTGCTGTGGTCGTTCGGCGGCTGGACCTGGTCCGGCGGGTTCGGCCAGGCGGCCGCCAATCCTGCCGCCTTCGCCCAGTCCTGCTACGACCTGGTCGAGGACCCGCGCTGGGCCGATGTCTTCGACGGCATCGACCTGGACTGGGAGTACCCGAACGCCTGCGGTCTGTCCTGCGACACCAGCGGCCCCGCCGCGTTCAAGAACATGATGCAGGCCATGCGCGCCAAGTTCGGTACCAACAACCTGGTCACCGCGGCCGTCACGGCCGACGCCTCGTCCGGCGGCAAGATCGACGCCGCCGACTACGGGGGCGCCGCCAGTTACGTCAACTGGTACAACGTGATGACGTACGACTTCTTCGGCGCCTGGGCGGCCCAGGGCCCCACGGCCCCGCACTCCCCTCTCACCTCGTACGCGGGTATCCCCCAGGCGGGCTTCAACTCCGCCGAGGCGATCACCAAGTTCAAGGCGAAAGGCGTGCCCTCGTCCAAGCTGCTGCTCGGCATCGGCTTCTACGGACGCGGCTGGACCGGCGTGACCCAGGCAGCCCCGGGCGGTACGGCGACGGGACCGGCTCCCGGCACGTACGAACAGGGCATCGAGGACTACAAGGTCCTCAAGAACACCTGCCCGTCCACCGGGACGATCGCCGGCACGGCGTACGCCAAATGCGGAAGCAACTGGTGGAGCTACGACACCCCCGCCACCGTCACCTCGAAGATGAGCTGGGCGAACGGCCAGGGCCTGGGAGGCGCGTTCTTCTGGGAGTTCAGCGGTGACACCACGAACGGAGAGCTGGTGAGCGCGATCAACAGCGGGCTCGGCTGAGCCCGCCGCCCACCCAGCACCGAGGGCCGTCGGCAGCCACGCTGCTGACGGCCCTTCACGTACGGTGGTACCGTCCGGATCGTGGCTGGATTACACGGGGGAACGGGCCGGCTGCTCGCGATCAGCGACCTGCATACGGCCCATCCGGACAATCGCGCGATCGTCGAAGGCCTGCATCCCCGGTCCCCTGCGGACTGGCTGCTCGTGGCCGGTGATGTCGGAGAAATCGTCGCCGACGTCGAATGGACCCTGTCCCTGCTCGCCGAACGGTTCGACACCGTGGTGTGGACGCCCGGCAACCACGAGCTGTGGACGCCGCGCGCCGATCCGGTCCAGCTGCGCGGCCAGGCACGGTACGAGCACCTGGTGGCGATCTGCCGCCGGCTCGGAGTGCTGACCCCGGAGGATCCGTACCCCGTGTGGCACGGCGCGGGCGGCCCCGTCGTGGTCGCCCCGCTCTTCGTCCTCTACGACTACACCTTCCACGCGCCAGGCACCGCGACCAAGGAGGAGTCGCTGGCGGCCGCGTACAGCAAGGGGGTGGTGTGCTCCGACGAATTCCTGCTGCACCCGGACCCGTATCCGAGCCGTGACGCCTGGTGCCGTGCCCGGGTGGAGATCACCGAACAGCGGCTCGCGGCCTGCGATCCGACGCTGCCGACCGTCCTGGTCAATCACTTCCCGCTGACGCGACACCCCACCGAGGTACTGCGTTATCCGGAGTTCGCCCAGTGGTGCGGCACCGAGCGCACCGCGGACTGGCACCGCAGATTCCGTGCGCACACCGTCGTCTACGGGCATCTGCACATTCCACGGACCCTGTGGGCCGACGGGGTGCGGTTCGAAGAGGTGTCGGTGGGCTATCCGCGGGAGTGGGAGAACCGGCCGGCGTCCCTGCGCGCGCCCCGGGTCATCCTGCCCGCGCCCGACCAGGCACGGTCCGGGCGCTAGGCGACATTCACCCTCTGGCCGGGCGGTGCCGCCTCCAGCCAGGCGAGGAAGCCGGTCAGCGCGTCCTCGCTCATCGCCAGTTCCAGGTAGGTGCCGCGATGCCGGCAGCCGAGTACGACCGCGTCGGACAGGAGCGCGAGCTCCTCCTCGCCCTCGGGCGTACGGCGCGCGAGCACCTCGATCGCCGAGCGCTCGAGAACCCGGCGGGGGCGCAGGGCGTACGAGAAGACCCGAAACCACTCGATCCGGTCACCGCTGTACCGGGCGACTCCATAGACCCAGCCCTTGCCGGAGAGGTCGGTCTTCTCCGGGACGTTCCAGCGCAGGCTGCAGTCGAAGGTGCCACCGGAGCGCTGGATGAGCCGCCGGCGCAGCCCGAAGGCGAACAACCCGATCACTACCAGTGCGACGACCAGGCAGCTCACAAGCAGAGCGAGGACCATCTCCACCGACCTCCTCGCATCGTCCCGTAACCGAATATCACGTGCACCTGCATCGCCTCAGCCGCGGCACGGGTCTGGAGTGGCTCCGGCCCGGCCGCGGCTGAGGGAAAAACTGTCGGCGGGGTGACTAGTGCACCGCCACCGCACGCAGCCGGACATCGGCGCGACGCTCGGCGGCGCCGTCCGCGTCGGACTTGGCGCGCTCCAGCGCACGCTCGGCGCGCTTGACATCGATCTCGTCCGCCAGCTCGGCGATCTCCGCCAGCAGCGACAGCTTGTTGTCCGCGAACGAGATGAAACCGCCGTGCACCGCGGCGACGACGGTCCCGCCCCCGCTCTCGGAGGTCGTACGGATGGTCACCGGGCCCGACTCCAGCACACCGAGCAGCGGCTGGTGACCGGGCATGACGCCGATGTCGCCGGACGTGGTACGCGCGACGACCAGGGTGGCCTCGCCGGACCAGACCTGTCGGTCGGCAGCGACCAGCTCGACGTGCAGCTCAGCAGCCAAGGGTGGCTCCTCGGGTCACCACCCGGCGGTTGTGCCGGGTGTTGGGTCAATTCTAAGGGGCGTGGAGAAGGGGGCGGGACGCACCCGCCCCCTTCAATGAGTCACGGGACTCAGGAGACGCCGAGCTCCTTGGCGTTCTTCTTGAGGTCCTCAAGACCACCGCACATGAAGAACGCCTGCTCCGGGAAGTGGTCGTACTCACCGTCGCAGATCGCGTTGAACGCGGCGATCGACTCGTCCAGCGGCACGTCCGAACCGTCCACACCGGTGAACTGCTTCGCCGCGTGGGTGTTCTGGGACAGGAAGCGCTCGACACGACGGGCACGGTGGACAACAAGCTTGTCCTCCTCGCCCAGCTCGTCGATACCGAGGATCGCGATGATGTCCTGGAGGTCCTTGTACTTCTGCAGGATCCCCTTGACGCGCATCGCGGCCTCGTAGTGGTCCTGCGCGATGTAGCGCGGGTCCAGGATGCGGGACGTGGAGTCCAGCGGGTCCACCGCGGGGTAGATGCCCTTCTCGGAGATCGGACGGGACAGAACCGTCGTCGCGTCGAGGTGGGCGAACGTGGTGGCCGGCGCCGGGTCGGTCAGGTCGTCCGCGGGGACGTAGATCGCCTGCATCGAGGTGATCGAGTGTCCACGGGTCGAGGTGATGCGCTCCTGCAGCAGACCCATCTCGTCCGCCAGGTTCGGCTGGTAACCCACCGCGGACGGCATACGGCCGAGCAGGGTGGACACCTCGGAACCGGCCTGGGTGAACCGGAAGATGTTGTCGATGAAGAAGAGCACGTCCTGCTTCTGCACATCGCGGAAGTACTCCGCCATGGTCAGACCGGCCAGGGCGACGCGCAGACGGGTGCCCGGGGGCTCGTCCATCTGGCCGAAGACCAGAGCGGTCTTGTCCAGAACGCCGGACTCTTCCATCTCCGCGATGAGGTCGTTGCCCTCACGCGTACGCTCACCGACACCCGCGAAGACGGAAACGCCCTCGTGGAGGTTGGCGACACGCATGATCATTTCCTGGATCAGAACGGTCTTGCCGACACCGGCACCACCGAACAGACCGATCTTTCCACCCTTGACGTACGGGGTGAGAAGGTCGACGACCTTCAGGCCGGTCTCGAACATCTCGGTCTTGGACTCGAGCTGGTCGAAGGCCGGGGCCTTGCGGTGGATCGGCCAGCGCTCGCCGACGTTGGCGTTCTCCTCGGGGTGGTTCAGCACCTCACCGAGGGTGTTGAACACCTTGCCCTTGGTGAAGTCGCCGACCGGGACGCTGATGCCCGCGCCCGTGTCGGTCACCGTGGCCTGGCGGACCAGACCGTCGGTGGGCTGCATCGAGATGGTGCGGACGATGCCGTCACCGAGGTGCTGGGAAACCTCGAGCGTCAGCGTCTTCTTGGCGCCGTCCAGGGCCGGGTCGGCGACCTCGACGTGCAGCGCGTTGTAGATCTCCGGCATCGCGTCGACGGGGAACTCCACGTCGACGACCGGGCCGATGACCCGGGCGACGCGGCCCGTGGCGGCGGCCGTCTCAACAGTGGTCGTCATTACTTGTCACTCCCCGCGGTCGCGTCGGCCAAGGCGCTGGAGCCACCGACGATCTCGCTGATTTCCTGGGTGATTTCGGCCTGGCGGGCCGCGTTGGCAAGTCGGGAGAGCGTGTTGATCAGCTCGCCCGCGTTGTCGGTCGCCGACTTCATCGCCCGACGGCGGGCCGCGTGCTCGGAAGCGGCGGCCTGCAGCAGTGCGTTGTAGACACGGCTCTCGACGTAGCGCGGCAGCAGGGCGTCGAGGACGTCCTCCGCCGACGGCTCGAAGTCGAACAGCGGAAGGATCTCGCCCTTCGCGCTGCTCTCCTCCGCGGCCTTTTCAAGGCTGAGCGGCAGCATCCGGTTGTCGACGGGGTTCTGCGTCATCATCGACACGAACTCCGTGAACACGATGTGCAGCTCGTCGACGCCGCCCTGCTCGGTGTCCAGCTGGACAGCCTCGATGAGCGGGGCGGCCACCTTCTTGGCGTCCGCGTACTCCGGGCTGTCCGTGAACCCGGTCCACGACTCCGTGACCTTGCGCTCACGGAAGCCGTAGTAGGCGACACCCTTGCGGCCGACGATGTACGAGTCGACTTCCTTGCCCTCGCCACGGAGCCGCTCGATGAGCCGGTCGGCCGCCTTGATGGCGTTGGAGGAGTAGCCGCCGGCCAGACCGCGGTCGCTCGTGATGAGCAGAACCGCGGCACGGGTCGGGGCTTCCGCCTCCGTGGTGAGGGGGTGCTTCGTGTTCGATCCGGTCGCCACCGCAGTGACCGCGCGGGTGAGCTCGGTCGCGTACGGAGTCGAGGCCGCCACCTTGCGCTGCGCCTTGACGATGCGCGAGGCGGCGATCATCTCCATCGCCTTGGTGATCTTCTTCGTCGCGGTGACGGACCGGATGCGACGCTTGTAGACCCGGAGCTGCGCTCCCATGAGTCAGGTCCCTTCCGTCGTCACTTCGAGACGTTGACGGTCGCCGGAGCGTCCTCGCCGAGCAGCTTGCCGTCGTGGGTCTCGAACTGCTTCTTGAACGCCGCGATGGAGTCCGCGACCTTGGTCAGGGTGTCGTCCGACAGCTTTCCGCCCTCGCGGATCGAGGTCATCAGACCGCTCTCCTCGCGGTGCAGGTAGTCCAGCAGCTCGCGCTCGAAGCGGCGGATGTCCTGAACCGGGACGTCGTCCATCTTGCCGGTGGTGCCGGCCCAGACGGAGACGACCTGGTCCTCGGTCGACATCGGCTGGTACTGCGGCTGCTTCAGCAGCTCGACCATGCGCTTACCGCGCTCCAGCGAGGCCTTCGACGCCGCGTCCAGGTCGGAACCGAAGGCGGCGAACGCCTCCAGCTCACGGAACTGGGCGAGGTCCACACGCAGACGGCCGGAAACCTGCTTCATTGCCTTGTGCTGGGCGGAGCCACCGACACGGGAGACCGAGATACCGACGTTCAGGGCCGGACGCTGGCCGGCGTTGAACAGGTCGGACTCCAGGAAGCACTGGCCGTCGGTGATGGAGATGACGTTGGTCGGGATGAACGCCGACACGTCGTTCGCCTTGGTCTCGACGATCGGCAGGCCCGTCATCGAACCGGCGCCCATCTCGTCGGAGAGCTTCGCGCAGCGCTCCAGCAGACGGGAGTGCAGGTAGAAGACGTCACCCGGGTAGGCCTCACGGCCCGGCGGGCGGCGCAGCAGCAGGGACACGGCGCGGTAGGCGTCGGCCTGCTTCGACAGGTCGTCAAAGATGATCAGGACGTGCTTGCCCTCGTACATCCACTGCTGCCCGATGGCCGAACCGGTGTACGGCGCAAGGTACTTGAAGCCGGCCGGGTCGGACGCCGGGGCGGCGACGATGGTCGTGTACTCCAGAGCGCCGGCCTCCTCCAGCGCGCCGCGCACGGACGCGATGGTGGAACCCTTCTGGCCGATGGCGACGTAGATGCAGCGGACCTGCTTGTTCACGTCGCCCGAGCGCCAGTTGTCGCGCTGGTTGATGATCGTGTCGACGGCCAGGGCGGTCTTGCCGGTCTGACGGTCACCGATGATCAGCTGACGCTGGCCACGGCCGATCGGGGTCATCGCGTCGACGGCCTTGTAGCCGGTCTCCATCGGCTCGTGCACCGACTTGCGCTGCATGACCGTGGGGGCCTGCAGTTCCAGCGCGCGGCGGCCCGAGGTCTCGATCTCGCCGAGACCGTCGATCGGGGTGCCGAGCGGGTCGACCACACGGCCGAGGTAGCCCTCGCCGACGGCGACGGACAGGACCTCGCCGGTGCGGGTGACCGGCTGGCCCTCCTCGATGCCGCTGAACTCGCCGAGGACGATGGCACCGATCTCGCGCTCCTCAAGGTTGAGGGCGAGACCGAGGGTGCCGTCCTCGAACTTCAGCAGCTCGTTTGCCATGGCCGAGGGAAGACCCTCGACCTTCGCGATGCCGTCGCCGGCAACGCTGACCGTACCGACCTCCTCGCGCGAGGCCGCGTCCGGCTGGTACGACTGGACAAAGTTCTCCAGCGCGTCCCGGATCTCCTCCGGCCGGATCGTGAGCTCCGCCATCTGGGTTCCCTGCTCTCCTTGTTGGGCCCGAAGTTTCTTTGGGGGTCTGGGGGCCGACCCCCAGGAATCTTCTGCAATCTCTGCACGGCCCAACCGGGCCGCTTGCCATGCTTGTTGAATTGATGCCGTCAGCCGGCGATGCGCCGCTTCGCCTCGGCGATCCGGTCCGCGATGGTGCCGTTGATGACCTCGTCGCCGACCCGCACCTGAATCCCGCCGATGACCGACGGGTCCACCTCGAGGTTGAGGTGCATCTCGCGGCCGTACATCCTCGCCAGACCGGCGCCGAGGCGCTGCTTCTGCGCATCGGACAGCGGTACCGCGGAGGTGACGATGGCGACCATCCGGTCCCGGCGCGCCGCGGCGAGCTTGGACAGGGACTCGAGTCCCGCCTCCAGGCTACGTCCCCGCGGCTTGGTCACAAGACGGACAACCAGACGCACGGTGGCCGGATCGGCCTTGCCGCCGAGCAGGCTGCTCACCAGCTCGGCCTTGGCGGACGCCGACGCCGACCGGTTGGTCAGAGCGGACCGCAGCTCGGTGTTCGCGGCGAGGATCCGGCTGAACCGGAACAGCTCGTCCTCGACGTCATCGAGCGTGCCGGCCTGCTGCGCCGCGGTGAGGTCGGCGATGCTCGCCAGCTCCTCGAGCGCGTCGACCAGGTCACGCGACTGCGACCAGCGGGAGCGGACCATGCCGGTGACCAGGTCGAGGGTCTCGCCGCCCACCTGTCCGCCCAGCAGACGCCCGGCCAGTTCGGCCTTGGCCTCCCCGGCCTGCGCCGGGTCGGTCAGGACCCGACGCAGCGATACCTCGCGGTCGAGCAGCGCGGTGACGGCGGCCAGCTCCTCAGCGAGCTTCTTCGCGTCGACCGACGTGTTGTCGGTCAGCGCGTCGAGAGCCTCACGTGCGGCAGCCAGCGCCTCGCGGCTCGCACCGTTCATCGGGTGGCCTCGGTCTTCGAAGCGCCGTCCTCGAGGGAGTCGAGGAAGCGGTCGATGGTGCGGCTCTGCCGGGCCTGGTCCTCGAGGGACTCACCGACCAGCTTGCCGGCCAGTTCGAGGGCGAGCTTGCCCACGTCCTGACGCAGCGCAGCGGCCGCGGCCTTGCGGTCGGCCTCGATCTGGGCGTGACCGGCCGCGATGATCTCCTCACGCTGCCGCTGGCCTTCCGCCTTCATCTCCTGGATGATCGCGGCGCCCTGCTCGGTCGCCTCCTGGCGCAGCCGAGCTGCCTCGTGGCGGGCCTCGGCGAGCTGCGCCCTGTACTGCTCCAGGACGCTCTCGGCCTCGATCTTGGCCGCCTCGGCCTTCTCCATGCCTCCTTCGATGGCCTCGCGACGCTCTTCCAGAACACGGTTGATGTTCGGGAGGAGCTTCTTCGCGAAGAAGAAGAAGACGACGGCGAAGGCGATCGTGCCGACGAGCAGCTCGGGGCCGGGCGGAAGAAGCGGGTTCTGCTCCTCCGTGGCCGCCAGCTGAACGATGTTGGCGATCACATCAGTGCCTTTCGTCGAAAAGTGTCAGCAAGCAGCGATTACTTACCGAACACGAACGGCATAACGATGCCGATGAGGGCGAGCGCCTCACAGAAGGCGAAGCCAAGGATCTGGTTGGCACGGATCAGGCCGGCAGCCTCGGGCTGACGGGCAAGAGCCTGGGTGCCGTTACCGAAGACGATGCCGACGCCGATGCCGGGGCCGATCGCGGCGAGGCCGTAGCCGATGGAGCCGAGCGAACCGGTGACGGCGGCGAGGGTCTCAGTGGCAGCCATGCTGATTCTTCCTTTTCATCTACGGACCGGTGGGGTTGGCCACCGGACGTTTTCGGGGTGGTGCGGGCGGGTTGGGCTCAGTGGTGCTCGGCGAGAGCGCCCTGGATGTAGGTGCAGGCCAGCAGTACGAAGACGTATGCCTGGACGGCCTGCACGAAAAGTTCGAAGAGGATCATGACTGCCGTCATCACGAAGGAGACGCCGGCGGCCGGGATCATGTAGCTGTTCAGCAGGTACCAGGAGGCGACGGTGAACATCACCAGCATCAGGTGACCGGCGAACATGTTGGCGAAGAGTCGCACCGCGTGGGTGAACGGCCGGACCAGCAGGTTCGAGAAGAACTCGATGAACGACACGAGCCACTTGATCGGACCGAGCGAGTTGTCGTAGCCGGTGATGTTCTTCCAGCCGCCCACGAAACCGTGGCGCTTGAAGGTCAGCGTCACCCAGATCACGTAGACGATGAGCGCGAGAACGACGGGGTACGCGATGATCGACGACACCGGGAACTGTGCCAGCGGGATCACGGACCAGATGTTCATGATCCAGACGAAGAAGAAGATCGAGACCATGAGCGGGACGTACTTCTCGCCTTCCCGCTTGCCAAGGGTCTCGTAGACGATGCCGCGGCGTACGAAGTCGTAACCCGCCTCACCGATCATCTGCAGTTTGCCCGGGACGACCTTGGCCTTACCGAAGGCCATCGTGAAGAAGGTGACGACGACCAACGAGGTGAGCAGCGCGAGCAGCATCACCTTGTTGAACTCGAAGCCTCCGACGGTGACGATCGGCTTGAAGAGGAAGGAGTGCAGGCCCGGTGCCGGAAAGCCACAGCCGTTGTCGGCCAGGATGCGGCAGCTCCAGTCAAAGGCGAGCGTGGTCTGTTCAGCACTCACCGCGGGCTCCTTCGGCGTGACGCATGGGTTCGGCAACCTCGTTGTGTCGGAGCGGCGCGCAGCCGCGAGTCGGCACCGGACTGGTGTTTCGGATGTGGGAGCGGCGGTCAGGCATCGAAGCCTCGCGATCGAGCAGGCGTCAGCTCAGATGCCCGCGCCCGCAGTGCCGCAGTTGGAACCGGACGATAGCAGGATCCCGATCGAGCGCTTATCCCGGCCCTACCCGTCACGTCGACAGCCCCGTCTTTTCGCCCTTGGAGGCAGCAGACGGTTCCGGTTCGACGTAAAGGATCTTCGCCTTCATCGAGGCACGGGCCTGAGCCGCGACCCAGACAACCGTCGCCGCGATCAGCGAGGCGGCGAATGTCCTGGGATTGAACAGTTCGGTGTTCTTGAACGCAGCGACGAAGATGAACAGCACGAGCAACTGCGTCGTATAGAGCATCAGACCCATGGCCTGGAACAACTGCGGGAAATGTTTCGCGGTCCTCTGCAGGACGACGACGCCCAGTCCCATGAAGAGGATGACCACCAAGGCGCCGACCCCCGCACCGATCGCTCCCTTTCCACCGGCGACCACCCCGCTGATGACTGCGGCGATGACGCCGGCCACAGCGGTGGGTACGGCGGTGAAGATGAGAGTGCGTGCGTCGTTGGACGGCATGGCGGCAGCTCCGCTTGCTGGTGGGGGCAAAGTGGTGTCGTCATGGACGAGCGTAATCCCGGTCCGAGATGGGGCCTCGGGGCCAACGGACCGTCGCACTACGGTCCTTCAGCGCTCTCTCGGGATCTCGTGAACGGTATCACAATCTATTTGATGAGGTCTTTACCCAGAGGTGTGCCAACTCTCACACATGAGAGTGACCCCGCCCGTGTGTGCACCGCAGACGTTCGCTATGTCTGGTAATGGGCGTGATGTACGACGCCGTCAGCCGCGGGTGCCGGCCCTCCGCCGATCCGGGAAGCGCGAACGGGCGCCGATCGCGGTCGCGCCGTTGACGCCGTGCACGCCCTGGACCCCCGCGGCGACCGGGGTGCGCTCCCCCAGCTCGTCCTCGATCCGGGGGATCCCGGTCTCCACCGGCCCGGCCGCCGTGACGTCCACAGGCGGCTGCGGACCCACCCGGCGCCGCCGGTAGCGCGGCGGTACGAACGCCTCCGCCCAGCGCGGAGCGCGCGGGGTGAAGCGCGGCAGCAGCAACAGCACCAGACCGACCGCGCTCAGCGCCACGATGAGCAGCACGATCCACATCGACGCCGAGTGCACGGAGTAGGCGACGACGCCGAACGCGATCAGCGCCGACCAGAAGTACATGATCAGCACCGCGCGGCTGTGCGAGTGCCCGATCTCCAGCAGCCGGTGGTGCAGATGCCCGCGGTCCGCCGCGAACGGGGACTGGCCCTTCCAGGTACGGCGGACGATCGCCAGCACCAGGTCGGCGACCGGGATGGCAATGATCGTGAGTGGCAGCAGCAGCGGGATGAAGACCGGCAGTGCGGCGTGCGTGGCCTCGCGTGTACCGCCCTCGAAGAGCTTGAGGGCGTCCATGTCCACCTGGCCGGTCACCGAGATCGCGGCCGCCGCGAGCACCAGGCCGATCAGCATCGAGCCGGAGTCGCCCATGAAGATCCGGGCCGGGTGCATGTTGTGCGGCAGGAAGCCCAGGCACATGCCCATCAGGATCGCCGTGAACAGGGTGGCGGGGGCTGCGGCCTCCAGCATGTACCCGTACCAGATCCGGTACGAGTACAGGAAGAAGGCCGCGGCCGCGATGCACACCATGCCGGCGGCGAGACCGTCCAGACCGTCGACGAAGTTGACCGCGTTGATGGTGATGACGACGAGGGCGACGGTCAGCAGGGTGCCCTGCCAGCTGGTCAGCGAGACGGTGCCGATACCGGGGACGGGAATCCACAGGATCGTCAGACCCTGCATCACCATCACACCCGCGGCGATCATCTGGCCGCCGAGCTTGATCAGCGCATCGATCTCGAACTTGTCGTCCAGGACACCGATGATCCAGATCAGGGCGGCGCCCGAGAGCAGGGCGCGCGGTTCGTTCGACAGCTCGAAGACGCTGTTGAGGTTGGACAGATGGTCGGCGACCAGCAGACCCGCGCACAGCCCGAAGAACATCGCGATGCCGCCGAGTCGCGGCGTCGGTTCGCGGTGCACGTCACGGGCACGGATCTCCGGCATCGCGCCGGTCGCGATGGCGAACTTGCGCACCGGACCGGTCAGCAGATACGTCACCGCGGCCGTGACACAGAGCGTCAGCAGGTAATCACGCACGGGCTGCCCCACAGGAATCGCTGGCCATCTCAGCCCCACACCCTAGCTGTGGTAGCCGCATGCTTGAGGACATCCGGGGAGCCGGGATGGTTGCACGACGGCTCGTCTACCCCTGAAACGGTGGAAATCTCCCCGTGAGTTCGCGCACCTGATCGCGGATGTCCCGGGCCTGCTCCCCCTCGCTGCGCAGCGCCGCCGTGAACAGCGCCGCGATCCGCGCCATCTCCGTCCGTCCCATCCCCTGGGTGGTGACGGCGGCGGTGCCCAGCCGGATGCCACGGCCGTCTCCATACGGCAGGGCGCAGGTGTCCAGCACCATGCCGGCGGCGGCGAGCCGGCCGCGGGCGGTCCTGCCGTCCACACCGAGGGGGGCGGTGTCCGCGCCGATCAGATGGGTGTCGGTGCCCTCCGTCAGCACGGCGAAGCCCTCCGACTCGAGCCCCTCGGCGAGCGCCCGGGCATTGGCGACCACCTGATGCGCGTACGCGGCGAACGCCGGCGTCGCCGCCTCGCCGAAGGCGACGGCCTTCGCGGCGATCGTGTGCATCTGGGCGCCACCCTGGGTGAAGGGGAAGACCGCCCGGTCGATCCGCTCGGCCAGCTCGGAGCCGCACAGGATCATTCCGCCGCGCGGGCCGCGCAGCACCTTGTGGGTGGTGGCGCACACCACATCGGCATACGGGACGGGGCTGGGGGCCGCGCCGCCCGCGATCAGTCCCATCGGGTGCGCGGCATCCGCGATCAGATAGGCGCCGACCTCGTCCGCGACGTCGCGGAAGGCGGCGTAGTCGATGTGGCGGGGATACGAGATCGAGCCGCACACGATGGCCTTGGGCCGGTGCTGCCGGGCGAGGGCGCGCACCTGGTCGTGGTCGATGAGACCGGTCTCGGCGTCGACCCCGTAGGCGATGAAGTCGAACCAGCGGCCGGAGAAGTTCGCGGGCGAGCCATGGGTGAGATGGCCGCCGTACGGAAGGCCCATGGCGAGCACGGTGTCGCCGGGCTTCAGCAGCGCCGCGTACGCCGCGAGGACGGCCGAGGAGCCCGAGTGCGACTGCACATTGGCGTGTTGGGCGCCGAACAGCGCGGTGGCGCGTTCGATCGCGATCCGCTCGGCGGCGTCGACCAGTTCGCAGCCGCCGTGGTGGCGGGCACCGGGATAGCCCTCGGCGTACTTGTTGGCGAGCGGCGAGCCGAGGGCGGCCAGGACCGCGGGCGAGGTGAAGTTCTCCGCGGCGATCAGCTGCAGTGTGGTGCTCTGCCGCTGCGCCTCGCCGGACAGGATGTCCGCGATCTGGGGGTCCTGACGGCGCAGCGTGTCGAAGGACGTGCCCACGTGGACGGGCTGCACGGAAGACGTTTGATGGGTCACGGACATGACGGCTCCGGTCCTCGGAGGAGCTGCGGCATCTCCAATGTAGGACCCGCACCGTGCGCACGCGCGGTGTGTGACTCCGCTCGTGCGCCTGCCCCACGACGCGGGGGGGCGCGATCCCCGACGCGGCCCTCAGCGCTGGGCGGGCACGCCCGTCAGCGCGGTGACCACCGGGTCCAGCGCCTGCTGGATCTCGTCACCGATCGAGCGGAAGAACGTGATCGGCGCCCCGTACGGGTCGTACACCTCGTCCGCGTCCGGACTCGGGGCCAGCAGCCAGCCGCGCAGGGCCGCTGCGGCGCGCACCAGTGCCCTGGCTCGTTCCACCATGCCCTCCTCGCGGGGGTCCGGGAGCGTGGCCGGGTCTATGGCCCGCACCAGGCGGGTGAACTCCTTGAGCGTGAAGGTGCGCAGGCCCGCGGAGTGGCCCATCGAGATGACCTGGGCGCGGTGGTCCCGGGTCGCGGTGAGGACCAGGTCCGCGCGGATGACGTGTTCGTCGAGCAGCTCGCGGCCCACGAATCCGGTCGCGTCCGCGCCGAAGTCCGCGAGGACGATCTCGGCGTTGGCCTCCATCGGGGCGCCCTCGTGGCCCCAGGTGCCCGCACTCTCCACGATCAGGCCGCGCGTGAGGGGATCGCCGAGGCGGTCGCTCAGGGCATGGCGGGTCAGCCGCTCGGTGATCGGCGAGCGGCAGACGTTGCCGGTGCTGACGTGGAGGATGCGGAAGGTGGACGCCGTACTGCTGGATTCCGCTATGCCACGCCCCTCAGGGGCGGTCAACTGGCCACCTCGAGGTCGGGTACCACCTTGCGCAGTTCGTCGGCCGAGAGCGCCCCCTCGCGCAGCAGTACCGGGACCTTGCCCGTGACATCGACGATCGAGGACGGCACGATGCCCGGGGTCGGGCCGCCGTCCAGGTAGACGGAGACGGAGTCGCCGAGCATCTCCTGCGCGGCGTCGCAGTCCTCGGGCGACGGGTGTCCCGTGAGGTTGGCGCTGGAGACGGCCATCGGGCCGACCTCGGTGAGCAGTTCGATGGCGACCGGGTGCAGCGGCATACGGATGGCGACGGTGCCACGGGTGTCACCGAGGTCCCACTGCAGCGACGGCTGGTGCTTGGCGACCAGCGTGAGCGCGCCCGGCCAGAACGCGTCGACGAGCTCCCAGGCGTGCTCGGAGAAGTCGGTGACCAGGCCGTGCAGGGTGTTCGGGGAGCCGATCAGAACAGGCGTGGGCATATTGCGGCCACGGCCCTTGGCCTCGAGGAGGTCAGCCACGGCCTCGGAGGTGAAGGCGTCCGCCCCGATCCCGTACACGGTGTCGGTGGGCAGCACGACCAGCTCGCCGCGGCGGACCGCCGACGCGGCTTCGCGCAGGCCCGTCGTACGGTCACTCGCGTCGTTGCAGTCGTATCGCCGTGCCATTTAACAGGCCTCCTCGAGCATGTACGGGTCTTCGTTGCCGGTCATGGCATGGCCTTGCGTGCGGTCGCGAACCGCGGCCGCTTGTTGAGGTCGGCGTGATCGGCCGCGTCCGCCCACCCCGACTCCTCGTTGAAGATCCACGGCACCTGGCCGCCCTGTGTGTCGGCGTGCTCGACCACGACGAGTCCGCCGGGCCGCAGCAGCCGGTGCGCGGTGCGCTCGATCCCGCGGATGGTGTCGAGTCCGTCCTCACCGGAGAAGAGGGCCATCTGCGGGTCGTGGTCACGCGCCTCGGGGGCGACATACTCCCACTCGGTGAGCGGAATGTACGGCGGGTTGGAGATGACCAGGTCGACCTGACCGTCGAGCTCGGGCAGCGCGGTGAGCGCATCGCCCTGGTGGACGGAGACCCTGGAGCCTTCGGCGTTCTTGCGGGTCCAGCGCAGCGCCTCCTCGGACAGCTCCACGGCGTGCACGCGTGAGCGCGGCACCTCCTGGGCCATGGCCAGCGCGATCGCGCCTGAGCCCGAGCAGAGGTCGACGATGAGCGGCTCGACGACGTCCATGGCCCGTACGGCGTCTATCGCCCAGCCGACGACCGACTCGGTCTCGGGGCGGGGCACGAAGACGCCGGGGCCGACCTGCAGTTCCAGATAGCGGAAGAAGGCACGTCCGGTGATGTGCTGGAGCGGCTCGCGGGCCTCGCGGCGGGCGACGGCCTCCCAGTAGCGGGCGTCGAAGTCCGCGTCCTTGACGAGATGCAGCTCGCCCCGCTTCACCCCGTGCACGAACGCGGCGAGCTCCTCGGCGTCGAAGCGCGGGGAGGGCACGCCGGCGTCGGCCAGCCGCTGGGTGGCCTGGGCCACCTCGGCAAGCAGCAGAGTGCGGGGGCCTGGGGGTCGTCCCCCAGATTGTGACTGCACGCTGGTCCTCCGGGGCTGGGCGGTGTGCGGTGTTACGGGTGTTGCCGGGTACTACTGGGCGGCGGCGAGCTTGGCGGCGGAGTCGGCGTCGACACAGGCCTGGATCACCGCGTCCAGTTCCCCGTCGAGCACCTGGTCCAAGTTGTACGCCTTGAATCCGACGCGGTGGTCCGAGATGCGGTTTTCCGGGAAGTTGTACGTACGGATCTTCTCGGAGCGGTCGACGGTGCGGACCTGGCTGCGGCGCGCGTCCGCGGCCTCCTTCTCGGCCTCCTCCTGCGCCGCGGCGAGCAGCCTGGAGCGCAGGATACGCATCGCCTGCTCCTTGTTCTGGAGCTGGCTCTTCTCGTTCTGGCAGGAGGCGACGATGCCGGTCGGCAGGTGCGTGATGCGCACCGCGGAGTCGGTGGTGTTGACGGACTGGCCGCCGGGGCCGGACGAGCGGTAGACGTCGATGCGCAGATCGTTGGCGTGGATCTCGACGTCGATCTCCTCGGCCTCCGGGGTCACCAGGACACCGGCCGCGGAGGTGTGGATACGGCCCTGGGACTCGGTGGCGGGCACGCGCTGGACGCGGTGCACCCCGCCCTCGTACTTCAGCCGGGCCCACACACCCTGTCCGGGCTCGGTCGCGCCCTGGCCGCCCTTGGTCTTCACCGCGACCTGGACGTCCTTGTAGCCGCCCAGTTCGGACTCGGTGGCGTCGATGATCTCGGTCTTCCAGCCGACGCGCTCCGCGTAGCGCAGATACATGCGCAACAGGTCGCCGGCGAACAGCGCGGACTCGTCGCCTCCCGCGCCCGCCTTGACCTCGAGGATGACGTCCTTGTCGTCACTGGGGTCGCGCGGGACGAGCAGCAGGCGCAGCTTCTCGGTGAGCTCCTCGCGCTGCTTCTCCAGCACCTTGAGCTCGGCGGCGAAGTCCGGGTCGTCGTGCGCGAACTCACGGGCCGTCTCGATGTCGTCCCCGGCCTGCTTCCAGGAGCGGTACGTGCCGACGATCGGGGTCAGCTCGGCGTAACGCTTGTTGAGTCTGCGCGCGTTCGCCTGGTCCGCGTGGACCGAAGGGTCGGCGAGCTTCTTCTCGAGATCGGCGTGCTCGCCGATCAGGTCCTCGACCGCCTCGAACATCGGGGGCTCCTGGTTTTTGTACACGAAGGGGGCTGCTCAGAACGGACAAAGCGCCGGCCTCGGCCACCCCGGAACGGGGGCGGCCGAGGACCGGCGCAGTGGCTCGCTACTTCTTGGCGGAGCCGGCAGCCTTGCCGAAGCGGGCCTCGAAGCGGGCCACACGGCCACCGGTGTCGAGGATCTTCTGCTTGCCCGTATAGAACGGGTGGCACTCGGAGCAGACCTCGGCGCGGATGTTGCCGCTCTCGATCGTGCTACGGGTGGTGAACGACGCGCCGCAGGTGCAGCTGACCTGGGTCTCGACGTACTCGGGGTGGATGTCGCGCTTCAAGGTGTCTCCTAGTTTCGGGAGGGCACCGGGTCGCACGTGCGGATTGCTCGTGCGTGAACCGGGGCCGACGTACCAGTCTGCCAGGACCGGCCGTATCTCCCAAAACGGGGGTGGGTCCGGAAGTATTCCTGGGCCTTGTCGCGGGACCTTTTCGCTGGTACTAGTCGCCCTTCACGGCCGCGGTCGGCCGCTCACTCCTCACGACGCCGGCGGCCTCGCCCTTGTCGCCGGCCGAGTCCTCGAGCGCGGACGCGGGGATCGGCCGGTCCTGCTTGAGCGCACGCCACACCGTGCGGGCGTCGGCCTTGAGGGGCACGACGCGGTTGGGGTTCTGGGGGTCGTACTCGACCGGCATCGTGACCATGCGCACGTCGTCGGCCCCGAGGCGGTCGAGCCCCTGGGCGAAACCCATGAGCTCGCCCACCGAGTCGAGCTCGGAGTCCGGGGTGATCGCCTTGGTGGCGGCGTCGGCCAGATCGAGCATCTTCTTGGGGCTGCTGAACACGCCGACGTCCTTGACCTGCTGGATGAACGCCTTCATGAACGCCTGCTGGAGCTGGATGCGGCCCAGGTCGCTGCCGTCCCCGACGCTCTTGCGGGTGCGGACCAGTCCGAGCGACTGCTCACCGTCGAGGGTGTGGGTGCCGGGCTCGAGATGCAGACGGCTCTTGGTGTCGTCGATCGCCCGGGTCGTGGTGATCTCGACACCCCCCAGCTCGTCGATGAGCTTCTTGAAACCGCTGAAGTCGACCTCGATGTAGTGGTCCATGCGGATGCCGGACATCTTCTCGACGGTCTTCACGGCGCACGCAGGGCCGCCGACCTCGTACGCGGTGTTGAACATGGCGCGCTGCGCACCCGCGACCGCTGTGCCCTTCCCGTCGGTGCACTCGGGCCGCTCGATGAGGGTGTCGCGCGGGATCGAGACCACACTGGCCTTCTTGTGACCCTGGTGGACGTGCACGACCATCGCGGTGTCGGAGCGGGCGGCGCCCTCGTCCACCCCGTACGCGGAATTCCCGCCGGACCGGGAGTCGGAGCCGAGGACCAGGATGTCCATGGAGCCGTTGTCGAGGTTCTTGGGGCGGTCGGTGCCGAGGCGCTGGTTGATGTCGACGCCCTGCAGATTGCCGTTGATCTTGAAGTAGGCGAACCCGAGGCCCGATGCGCCGAGCAGCGCCAGACCCGCCGCCGACCCGGCAGCGACCGTCGCCGCACGCCGCGCTGTGGTGGGCTTCTTACGGCGCTTGCCGCGGCCGCGTATTCGGCCGGCGCCGTTGCTCTGCTCGGTCATGCTTCCCTCGGCTCTCGTTGCTCCCACTACCCCCCGGCTGAGGTGTTCAGGCGCGGATTGTCATCACTTGTCGGCTGTCATCACTTGTAGGACGTTGAACTACTGAGCAGCGTTCCATAACGCCGAAGGCCCACCGCCGATGGCGGTGGGCCCTGGTGGCAGGCCGGGCGATCACGGGCGGACCCGCGCTCACCTGCGACTTCAGCCGAAGATGTTGTACTGCTGGTAACCGGTGCCGATCTTGACGCGTGTGGCGAAGATCTCGCTGGTGGCCCGCCCGGTACCCGGGTAGAGGTACAGCGTGCCGCCCGGCGTACGGGCCACGAAGTCGGGCTTGCCGTCGTCGGTCACATCACCGGGGGCCGCGAAGGCGTTGTAGCCGTCCCAGTCGCGGACCTTGAGCTTCGCCTCGTACGGCGCCGAGCCCTTGCCGGTGCCCTTGAGCAGGTAGACCGAACCGTCCGCGCCGCGCGCGATCAGGTCGCTGCGGCCGTCGCCGTTGAAGTCGCCCTTGCCGCGCAGGGAGTTGAAGCCGCTGTAGCCGCTGACACCGCCGACACGGGCGCCGAAGGTCCCCTTGCCGGTGCCGGGGTAGACCCAGAGCTTGCCGGCCGAGTCAACGGAGATCATGTCGGGCAGCCGGTCGCCGGTGACATCGCCGGGGACGGCGATGAACTTACGGGTGCCCCAGCCGTCGGCGATCTTCGTGTCGGCGTAGGTGGAGCTGGTCGCCGAGCGGTGCCGCCAGAAGACGTCGCCGTCGGACTTGCGGCGGATGACGTAGTCCTGGTGGCCGTCACGGTTCAGGTCGGCCTGGAGCACCAGGTTGTACGCGCTCCAGGAGCCGGACAGCGACGTGCGGGCCTCGAAGCCGCTGCCGGTGGACTTCTTGTAGTAGCCCTTGCCGTCACCGGCCCGGACGAACAGGTCGGCCTTGCCGTCGCGGGTGACGTCGGTGTCGTCGACGCGTGGGCGGACCGCGGGCGAGTACGTCGAGACCTTGGTGAAGACCTCGAAGGTGCCCTGGACGTTGCAGGACTGGACACTGGTGCCTATGCCCCAGGAGACGACGCCGACGACCTTGCCGTTGACGATCAGCGGGCCACCGGAGTCGCCGGGGCAGGTGGTCTTCCCGGTCGCGTCGTCACCGGTGCCGAGCGGGCCGGTGCAGAGCATCTTCCCGGGCTGGTAGAGGCCGGGCTCGGTCGGCAGGTTCTCGTTGAAGTTCTCGGTGCAGTCGGTGTCCGACTGGATGGGCAGGGTCGCCTTGAGCAGCGTCGAGGACAAGGTGGCCTGCTCGCCGGAGCCGGTGAGCCCCCAGCCGTACGCCGTGCCGTTGGTACCCGGCGTGTAGAGCGCGGTGTCGGTGGGCTTGGCCATCTCCAGGGTGGCGTAGCCCAGCGGCTCGGCGAGGGTGAGCAGCGCGATGTCGTTGGCGTTGCCGTCGGTGCCGTAGCCCGCGCGCACCCAGCTGCGCTGGACGTCCACGAACCGGCCCTCGGAGTGGTCGGGCCCGCCCACGAGTTTGCTCGTCCCGGCCAGGACAGCGCCGTACTTGCCCCAGTTCTGCCGTACGCCGTTCTGGTCGTACAGGCAGTGGGCGGCGGTCAGCACCTTGTTGGGCGCGACCAGCGTGCCGCCACATGTGAAGTCGTAGTAGTCGTCGCCGTCGTCGTCGAAGAGCAGCTGCACCATCCAGGATGCGGTGGTGCCGGTGCCGCCGATGATCCGCGTCCGGGCCGACGGCTCCGTGTCGTCCGTGTCCGGCTCGACGACCTTGAAGCCCTCCGGCGCCTTCATGGACGGCCTCGTGCCACCGTCGGCCTCATCGGCGTACGACGTCGCGGCCAGCGTTCCGCCGGTCAGCAGCGCCAGTGCGGCGGCCGCGGCAGGGACGATCCGGCTGAGACGGCGTCTGTGGCGGCCGCCGGAACGGGTAGTGCGCACTCAAGTCCCCCCACGGGAAAGATCTGTTCGTCAGAGATGTGTTCGAGGTGAGCGCGATCGTACCGGGGCCCCTGACACCACACGGGGCCGCCCCCGCCGTTCCGGCGTACCGGAATGACGGGGGCGGCCCTGTGGACTACGTACTGACCTGCGCCTACGACTCAGTCGCCGTTGCCGGCGGACGGGGTCGTCTTCTGGATCTGCATCAGGAACTCGGCGTTCGACTTCGTCTGCTTCATCTTGTCCAGCAGCAGCTCGATGGCCTGCTGCTGATCGAGCGCGTGCAGCACGCGACGCAGCTTCCAGGTGATGGCGAGCTCGTCGCTGCTGAGCAGGATCTCTTCCTTGCGCGTACCGGACGCGTCGACGTCCACCGCAGGGAAGATGCGCTTGTCGGCGAGCTTGCGGTCGAGCTTGAGCTCCGCGTTGCCGGTGCCCTTGAACTCCTCGAAGATCACCTCGTCCATGCGCGAGCCGGTGTCGACCAGCGCGGTGGCCAGGATGGTCAGCGAGCCGCCGTCCTCGATGTTGCGCGCGGCACCGAAGAAGCGCTTCGGCGGGTAGAGCGCGGTCGAGTCGACACCACCGGACAGGATGCGTCCGGAGGCCGGGGCCGCCAGGTTGTACGCACGGCCCAGACGGGTGATCGAGTCCAGCAGGACGACCACGTCGTGGCCCAGCTCGACGAGACGCTTGGCGCGCTCGATGGCCAGCTCGGCGACGGTGGTGTGGTCCTCGGCCGGGCGGTCGAAGGTCGAGGAGATGACCTCGCCCTTGACCGACCGCTGCATGTCGGTGACCTCTTCCGGACGCTCGTCGACCAGGACGACCATCAGGTGGCACTCGGGGTTGTTGTGCGTGATCGCGTTGGCGACCGCCTGCATGATCATGGTCTTGCCGGTCTTCGGCGGGGCCACGATCAGACCGCGCTGGCCTTTACCGATCGGCGCGACGAGGTCGATGATGCGGGTGGTCAGCACGCCCGGGTCGGTCTCCAGACGGAGCCGGTCCTGCGGGTAGAGCGGGGTCAGCTTGTTGAACTCCGGGCGCCCGCGGCCGGATTCGGCCGCCATCCCGTTCGCCGAGTCGAGGCGGACGAGCGCGTTGAACTTCTCGCGGCGCTCGCCTTCCTTGGGCTGACGGACGGCACCGGTGACATGGTCACCCTTGCGCAGACCGTTCTTGCGGACCTGGGCCAGGGACACGTACACGTCGTTCGGGCCGGGCAGGTAGCCGGAGGTCCGGATGAACGCGTAGTTGTCCAGGATGTCCAGGATGCCCGCGACGGGGATCAGGACGTCGTCCTCGGAGACCTGCACGTCACTCGCGAAGTCGTCACGGCCACGGCGCCCACGACGGTCGCGGTAGCGGCCACGGCGGCCGCGCCGGCCACCGGCCTCGTCGTCGAAGTCGTCCTGCGGGCCGGTGCTCTGCGGGCCCTGCTGGCCGCCCTGACGCTGCTGGCGCTGGCCGCCCTGCTGCTGGTCGTCGCCCTTGCCGCGGCGGTCGCGCTGACGGTCACGGCGCTCGCCGCGCTCGCCCCCGCGCTCGCCTCCACGCTCACCACGCTGGCCGCGGTCCCGGCGGCCCTCGGCGGTTTCCTGGGCGGACGCCGCGGCAGCGGCCTCGGTCTTGGCCTCGGGCTGCGTCTCCGTCCTGACCTCGACGGCGGTGTCGCCGCGGGTCTCGGTATGTGTCTCGGGGCTGCCCGCCTGCGCGGTGGCACGGCGACGGCGGCGCTCCCCGGCAGGCTGGTCGTCGCTGGCCGGCTGCCCCGGGATGTCGATCTGCTGCGGGGCGACGGCCTTCTCGGCCTTCACCGGCTTGTTGGCCTTCTCCGCGGCCGGTGCGGACTCGTCACCCGTCCGCGCCTTGGAGGTGGCGCGCCGCTTCGGCTTCGTCCCGGCTTCGCCGGTGTCGGCCTCGGCGCTCTTCGCCTGGGAGGCCCCTCCCCCAGAGCCTGCGGCCTGGGAGGTACCCCCGGCCTGCGCCTCCTTGATGACCTCGATCAGCTGGCTCTTGCGCATCCGCGCAGTGCCCCTGATGCCGAGGCCTGACGCGACCTGCTGCAGCTCGGCCAGGACCATGCCCTCGAGGCCGGTGCCGGAGCGGCGGCGCCGTGAGGTGGTGCCAGAGGCAGCACCTGCGGCGGGCGCGGTGGTGTCGACGCTGCTGTCGGCAGTCACGCCCATCAGATCGGTGGTGTCGCTCACGAAGGGTCCTTCCCTGGAGCGGACGTCGGCCTTCTGGCTCGGCGACCGGTTGTGCTGTCCGGCTGCGGTCCTGTGGTGCGGACCGTGCCGGAGCGGTGGTCCCGCCGGTAAAAAACGGCGGAGAGATATACGTGCATACGTGCAAGGCCCGGCCCGAGGTCCCCCTGCTCGGCCCACTCCTGGGAAAAGCGAGGGGTGTCGTGCCGGTTCCGGAGCGTGCTCGAAACTGCTCAGGCAGGCTGCTCAGGCAGTTTGGGAGGCTCCCGGAAGGATGGTGGCCCCGACGGGGACCGCGATGCTGCACCGCGCCTCAACGACGTCGGTTGCAGACTTGAGATTAACACTACCGGCTCCAACAAACATTCCCCCTCTCCATCACCGGCAATCTTGTGTCCCTATGACGCGAGTGGCAGGACGCTCGCACCCGCCGCGTCGAACGTGAGCCGGTTGGCCGCCCACTCCTCGCCCGCAAGCCGTGCGACCTTGTCGGCCACGCCGCTCTCGGCCAGCGCGAGAACGGTGGGCCCCGCACCGGAGATGACCGCAGGGACGCCGTCGGCGCGCAGTCGGTTCACCAGGTCGACGCTCTGCGGCATCGCCGGAGCGCGGTATTCCTGATGGAGCCTGTCCTCGGTGGCGGGCAGCAGGAGCTCGGGACGCCTGGTCAGCGCCTCGACAAGCAGGGCTGCCCGGCCCGCGTTGGCCGCGGCGTCCACGTGCGGGACGGTGCGCGGCAGCAGCCCGCGGGCGGTCTCGGTCAGCACCGGCTTGCCGGGCACGAAAACCACCGGAACGACGGAATCGGTGGGGTCCATCCTGATGGCTCGCGCCGCGCCCGCGTCGGTCCAGGCGAGCGTGAAGCCACCGAGCAGACAAGCGGCCACATTGTCGGGGTGTCCCTCGATCTCGGTGGCGAGTTCCAGCAGCGCGGCGTCGTCGAGTCTGGCGTCGCCCCCTATCGTCACCGCGCGTGCGGCGACGATGCCGGCGCAGATGGCCGCCGAGGACGATCCCAGACCGCGCCCGTGGGGGATGCGGTTTGCGCAGACGACCTCGAGGCCGCGCGGCTGCCCACCGAGCAGGTCGAAGGCCGTACGCAGGGACCGTACGAGCAGGTGGCTCTCGTCGCGAGGCAGCGTCGACGCGCCTTCACCCGCGATGTCGATGTGCAGACCGGAATCCGCGACCCGGACGACCACGTCGTCATACAGGCCGAGCGACAGCCCGAAGGCATCGAAGCCCGGACCGAGATTGGCGCTGGTGGCAGGGACGCGCACCCGGACGGCGGCGGCGCGGAACGCTGGACCGGCCATCGCTCGAGGACTCTCCTTGGATCTGAACTGGTTCTGAACTGCACGAAGCGGAACTCCGAGACGTGCGGGTCTTACGCGATGTGTACGAGATTTGTTCGAGAGGTGCGAACACCCACGGGCGCCTGGGCGGCAACAACACCGCGGCATATGCGGCGGGGGGTTCGGTACAGCCTATCGAAGGAAGGTTCACCTGCGACATAGGGCGCACAGGAGGCGCACGATGCGTGTCGCGGGCCTCCTGTGCACCTACGCGGGGCTTCGGCCGGGTTGCCCTACGCACCAGTAGGCAATCGGCCAACTCCGGCAGGGCTCTGTGCCGTTCTGCTGTCAGCTCGTGCGGCCCTGCCGGACGCTCACGCGAGACCCAGGCGCTCGGCCGCCGCGGCGGCGTCGACCGGGACGGTGACCGGCTGGGGCGCTCCGGCGACCGCCCAGTCGGGGTCCTTCAGGCCGTTTCCGGTGACCGTGCAGACGATCCTCTGGCCCCTGTCGACCTTGCCCTGTTCGACGGCCTTGAGCAGACCGGCGACGGACGCGGCCGACGCGGGCTCGACGAAGACGCCCTCCTGGGAGGCCAACAGCCGGTAGGCGCGCAGGATCTCACGGTCTGTCACCTCGTCGATGAACCCGCCCGACTCGTCGCGCGCCGCGAGCGCGTGCTGCCAGGAAGCCGGGTTTCCGATCCGGATCGCGGTGGCAATGGTCGAGGGGTCCTTGACGATCTCGCCGCGTACGATGGGCGCCGAGCCGGATGCCTGGAAACCCCACATCCGGGGAGTGTGCGTGGACATCCTGTCCTCGGCGTACTCCTTGTAGCCCTTCCAGTACGCCGTGATGTTGCCGGCGTTGCCGACGGGCAGCACATGGATGTCGGGGGCGTCGCCCAGCGCGTCGACGATTTCGAACGAGGCGGTCTTCTGGCCCTCGATGCGGAACGGATTGACCGAATTGACCAGCGCCACGGGGTAGTTCTCCGACAGGGCGCGGGCCAGGTTCAGGCAGTCGTCGAAGTTGCCGTCGACCTGCAGGATTTTCGAGCCGTAGACGAGCGCCTGGCCCATCTTGCCGAGCGCGATCTTGCCCTGCGGCACCAGGACCGCACAGACCATTCCGGCCCGTACCGCGTAGGCGGCCGCCGAGGCGGAGGTGTTGCCGGTGGAGGCGCAGATGACGGCCTGCGCACCCTCCTCCTTGGCCTTGGTGATGGCCATCGTCATACCGCGGTCCTTGAAGGACCCGGTCGGGTTGGCGCCCTCGACCTTGAGGTGGACCTCGCAGCCGGTGCGCTCGGAGAGGACCTGCGCCGGGACGAGCGGCGTGCCACCCTCGCGCAGCGTGACGACCGGCGTCGTGTCCGTGACCGGAAGACGGTCCCGGTACTCCTCGATGATGCCGCGCCACTGGTGGGTGCCGTTGGTGGTCATGGGTCCCTTACTCCCCTTCAACACGCATGATGCTGGCGACACCGCGCACGGTGTCGAGCTTGCGCAGCGCCTCGACGGTCCCTGACAGGGCGGCGTCGGGCGCGCGGTGGGTGACGACGACGAGGGATGCCTCGCCGTCCTTGCCCTGCTGGCGCACCGTATCGATCGATACGCCGTGCTCGGCGAAGACCGTTGCCACCTGGGCGAGTACGCCCGGCTTGTCGGCCACGTCGAGGCTGATGTGGTACCGCGTCACCACGTCGCCCATGGGGCTCACGGGCAGCTGGGTGTACGCGGACTCGCCGGGCCCCGTTGCCTCGGCGAGCCTGTTGCGGCAGACGGCGACCAGGTCGCCGAGCACCGCGGAGGCGGTCGGGGCGCCGCCGGCGCCGGGGCCGTAGAACATCAGCTGGCCCGCGGCGTCCGCCTCGACGAACACCGCGTTGTACGCCTCGCGCACGGAGGCCAGCGGGTGGCTGAGCGGGATCATCGCCGGGTGGACGCGGGCGGTGACCGACCGCCCGTCGGCGGCGCGCTCACAGATCGCGAGGAGCTTGACGGTGCAGCCCATGCGCTTCGCGGAGACGATGTCGGCGGCGGTGACCTCGGTCAGGCCCTCGCGGTAGACGTCATCGAGCCGTACGCGGGTGTGGAAGGCGATCCCGGCCAGGATGGCGGCCTTGGCGGCGGCGTCGAAGCCCTCGACGTCGGCGGTCGGGTCGGCCTCGGCGTACCCGAGGGCGGTGGCCTCGTCGAGCGCCTCGGAGTAGCCGGCGCCGGAGCTGTCCATCTTGTCGAGGATGAAGTTGGTCGTGCCGTTGACGATGCCGAGCACCCGGTTGACCTTGTCGCCCGCCAGGGACTCGCGCAGCGGCCTGATCAGGGGAATCGCACCCGCGACGGCCGCCTCGAAGTACAGATCCCTGCCGTGCTGCTCGGCGGCGGCGTAGAGGGTCGCGCCGTCCTCGGCGAGCAGTGCCTTGTTGGCGGAGACGACGGAGGCGCCGTGCTCGAAGGCGGTGGTGATCAGGGTGCGGGCGGGCTCGATGCCACCGATGACCTCGATGACGACGTCGATGTCGCCGCGTTTGACGAGCGCGGTGGCGTCGGTGGTGATCAGCGAGGGATCGATACCGGCGCGCACCTTGGAGGGGCGGCGCACGGCGACCCCGGCGAGCTCCACCGGGGCGCCGATGCGGGCGGCGAGGTCGTCGGCGTGCGTCGTCATGATGCGCGCCACCTCTGAGCCGACCACTCCACAGCCCAGCAGCGCCACCTTCAGCGGACGCGTACGCATCATCCGACCTCGTTTCCCTTCACAGCTTTCACAGCTTGAGTGCGAACCAGTCTCACGCACCGGACGGAAGTTTCTATCCCCCGTCCAGATTGCGAGACATCTATTTCATCAACCGACATCGAGACGCAGGAGATCTTCCTCCGTCTCACGCCGGACGATCACCCGCGCCCCGCCGTCCCTGACGGCGACGACAGGCGGGCGAAGTGCGTGGTTGTAGTTGCTGGCCATGGAACGGCAGTACGCGCCGGTGGCCGGCACGGCGATCAGATCGCCGGGCGCGAGGTCGGCGGGCAGGAACGCGTCCTTGACCACGATGTCGCCACTCTCACAGTGCTTGCCGACGACGCGGCTGAGCATCGCAGGCGCATCGGAGGTGCGCGAGACGAGCGCGACGCTGTACTCGGCGTCGTACAGGGCGGTACGGATGTTGTCGGACATCCCGCCGTCGACGCTGACGTACGTCCGCAGCCCCTCGAGCGGCTTGACGGTGCCGACCTCGTACAGCGTGAACGCGGTGGGCCCGACGATGGCGCGGCCCGGCTCGACGGAGATCCTCGGCGTGCGCAGCCCGGCGGCCTCGCACTCACGGGTGACGATCTCGCCCAGGGCCTTGGCGATGTGGTGCGGCTCGCGGGGGTCGTCGTCCGAGGTGTACGCGATACCGAGGCCGCCCCCGAGGTCGATCTCGGGCAGCTCGATGCCGTGCTCGTCGCGTACTTCGGCGAGCAGCTGGACGACGCGGCGGGCGGACACCTCGAAACCGGCCATGTCGAAGATCTGCGACCCGATGTGCGAATGAATGCCGATGAGCTCGAGCCCGTCCAGCCGGAGCGCTCGCCGCACGGCCTCCGCCGCCTGGCCGCCCGCGAGCGCGATGCCGAACTTCTGGTCCTCGTGCGCGGTGGCGATGAACTCGTGGGTGTGGGCCTCGACGCCGACCGTCACACGGATCTGTACGCGCTGCCGCTTGCCGAGGCTGTGGGCGATGTGGGCGACGCGGACGATCTCCGGGAAGGAGTCGAGGACGATACGCCCGACGCCGGCCCCGACGGCCCGTCGGATCTCTTCCTCGGACTTGTTGTTGCCGTGGAAGGCGATGCGCTCGGCGGGCATCCCGGCATCGAGCGCGGTCGTCAGCTCTCCCCCGGAGCACACATCGAGGTTGAGCCCTTCCTCCGTGAGCCATCGCACGACGGCCCTGCTGAGGAAGGCCTTCCCGGCATAGAACACATCCGCGTCCTTGCCGAAGGCGTCGGCCCAGGCGCGGCAGCGGGCGCGGAAGTCGGCCTCGTCGAGGAAGTAGGCGGGTGTGCCGAACTCCTCGGCCAGCCGGGTGACTTCGATCCCCCCGACGGTGACGACCCCGTCGTCGTTGCGGCCGACCGTGCGGGCCCAGACCTTCTCGTCGAGGGCGTTGAGGTCGGTGGGCGGGGCGGTGTAGTGGCCCTCGGGAAGGACGTCGGCGTGACGGGGTCCGGCGGGGTGTGCGGATCGGCTCATCTGTCTCTCACATCTCACAGGTATTCGGGTGCGCTGATGCCGAGCAGGGACAGGCCACCAGCCAGCACCGTCCCGGCGGCTTCGGCGAGAGCCAGCCGGGAACGGTGGGCAGCCGAGGGTTTCTCGTCACCCACGGGCAGCACCGTGTGCTGGAAGCCGAGAAGGGCATCGGCGGTGCTCTCAAGATGCCGGACGAGCCGGTCGGGCGCGCGCAGCCGGGCCGCGGAGGCGAGGACGGCAGGGTGGTCGCCGATCGCGGTGGTGAGGGCGGGGGCGTCGACGTGCGCCTGGGGGGCGCTGTCGAAGCCGAGCTGCTCGGCGTTGCGGGTGAGGGCGCGGGTGCGGGAGTAGGCGTACCGGACCCGGAAGAGGGGATTGCTCACATGCTGTACGAGGAGCTCGTCACCGGTCCGCGGCCGGTCGTGAGGCGCGGCGGCCAGCAGCCCCCAGCGCGCGGCATCGACCCCGAGGCGTCGCAACAGGGTGGCCGCATCGTCCTCGGCGGGCACCGGCATCACATCGGTGCGGAGAAAGGGGCGAGCCCCCTCGGCCCCGATGCGTACCCCCAGATCGGCCCAGGCAGGGTCGACGGTCGCTTCGCAGTAGATACGACTCAGGGTCCCCTGCGACAACAGGATCCGGCGGAGGGCGTCGGCGGTGACGGCAGCCCGCACGTCGGCGCGACAGCTGGGCTGGGCGACCGCTCCGGTGAGCTCCGTCCACCCGTACTTGCAGCCCCGCTCCAGCACCTCCCGTACGAGCTCCTGCTGCGCACGCGAGTCGAGGGTGATGTTGAGGAAGCCGGGCCCGGTGATCTCGATCCCGGCAATCCCGGGGGCCTCGGCGATGCGGGAGCGCAGCATTTCGGCGACGGCACGGGGCGGCCGGCCCGCGGGCCCCGCGAGGCGGAGGGCGACATTGGTGGCGTAGTCACCGGACCCCCCGGGCCGCGGCCGCTCGACGCTGACGCTCTCGGGCACAGGGGCGCGCAGCACACCGTCCTCCACCGCACGGCACACGGCGTGCCGGACGGTACGGGAGAGCTCAGCGGGTGTCACGGGACAAGCGTATGGGAGGGAGGGGGGCCCTTTGCGAACCGGTTTCGCGATGCGGTCAGCCGCGCGTGCTCCCCGCCCGCCCGACCCCATGCCTGCCGTCTACGGACGGCGGACCCTCCCTGTGCATCAACTGCCGTACGAGCTGCACCAGCTCGGCCGGCTCGAAGGGCTTGGCGAGAAAGGCGTCGACGCCGGCGGCGATGCCGCTGTCCATCTCGTACTGCGTACACGCGCTGATGATGGCGACGGGCAGATGGCTGGTCCGCGCGTCCGCGCGCAGCCGGGCGGCGGTGCGCAGCCCGTCGAGACGGGGCATGACCACATCGAGGGTGACGACGTCGGGCCGGACGCGGTGGACGACATCGAGACACTCGGCACCATCGGCCGCGGTCACGACCTCGAAACCCTCCAGCTCGAGGTTGACCCTGATCAGCTGCCGAATCACCCGGTTGTCATCCACAACGAGCACTCGGCCGGACGTGCCGGACACAACTCGAGAGTAGGTCGCCACCCGGCCCTGCGTCCGGGTTTTACCCACTTCCGACGCGCGCGGCGCGACGCGGGCGGACGGAGGCGCGCGGGCGGGGCACGGGCGGACGGAAACGCGCGGGGGCGGGCGACGAGGAGGCGGGTGCGCGTCCGGCCCGTGGGAGCGGGTGGCGCGGGCGGGACGCGGGCGGACGGAAACGCGCGGGGGGGCGGGCGACGAGGAGGCGGGTGCGCGTCCGGCCCGTGGGAGTGGGTGGCGCGGGCGGGCCACGAGGACGCGGAGGCGGTTGACCCGTGGGAGCGACGCAGGCGGGCGACAGGTGCGGGACGTGGGGGCGTCAGGACCGAGGGGGACGGGGACGCGACGCCCAGGTCGGAGGCGCCGGGGCTGAGCGACGCGGGGCCGGCGCCCGACCCCTCCGGGCGGGTGTGGCCGGGGCTCATGGCGTTGGCCGCCGACAGCGACGTCGGACCCGGCCGGACCGGTCCCGGAAGCGGCCAAAGCAGCCTGCTCGAGCATCGTCGAACAGATCGTGTACACGGATTCCGGTCCCACCGGAATCCGTGTACACGAGACGGCGAGGGGCGCGGCAGGGCACCGCTCCGAGGCTCGAAATACCTGTTCACGGAGACCCTTGGGGAGCTGGTAGGGTTCTACCCGTCGCCGCGCAACAGCGGGGCGTACGCCCCCGTAGCTCAGGGGATAGAGCAACGGCCTCCGGAGCCGTGTGCGCAGGTTCGAATCCTGCCGGGGGCACCCTGTATGAGGTGCCCAAAGACCCCGTCACCAGCGGAAACGCTGAGGCCGGGGTCTTCTTGCATGTGCAGCCGTATGCCGCTCGGAGTCGCCGTATGACAGGCGCTGCGGCCTATTCGCGGCCTGGATCATGGCGCGTCGTCCCAGGCCAGCAGCCGGAAATGGCCAAGGCCCCCGGACAGGTCCAGGGGCCGTGCAGTTGGGCTTCAGTGGATCACGCTCGGACCTCGCGGACCAGGGTGCCGTTGGCGTCGGGGAGCTCCAGTCTGTATGTCAGTCCGAAGCGGTTGAGCAGGCCGGCGAGCTCGTCGAGTCGCCGCGGGTCGACAACGCCATTCAGCAAGAGGTCCGAAGCGTCGATGGGTTCGATCTCCACCTGACACCAACGGGTCTCAAGCTCGTACGCGTACCAGGATGACGACCGCGACCTCCAGCCGGCCTGCACGAACCGCTCCGCCACAGAGGAGGCGTCACGACAGCCCCGGAGGCTGCCGCATATGTTGTTGCCGACCTCGATCCACTCAGGATCGAGCTTTTGTCCGTCGTCGGATATGTCCACGCCCGGAGTATGAAGCACCACGGCCCAGCCGCGATCACTCGTACTCGCGCAGCAGGTCTTCGATCCGGCGGTTGGCGACTTCCTGTCTGCCGTCGAGGCACTTGGCGTACCGGCTGAGCAGGACTTCGACACTGTTGCCCGCACGCTCTGCAACCTCTGTGGCGTCCACTCCGGCGTTCAGCCACGTCGAGAGCGCGGAGTGCCGGAGGTCGTACGGGCGCCGGGCGAGCGGGGAGGCCACCACGGCCGGCGGTAGCGCCAATACTCGGGCTTCCTGCCACGCCCGGTAGTACGTCGAGGAGGAGACCACTCCCCCGTTCTCGCTGAAGAACAGACGACCGTCGTCAGCGGTCCCGAAGGTCTCGATGTGCTCGCGGAAGATCACCACGAGCTGGGGAGGAATGGGCACACGACGTACGTCCTCGTTCGATCGATTCTTCAGGCCGCGGTCGTCGTGGCTCGCCCCTGAGTCGGTCCACTGCTTGCCCACGCTCGGACGTGTCCGGTGCAGCAGTGCAGAGCCCCACCCGGACGCGGGGAGCGTCAGATCCGGCTCGGCCAGGCCCACTACCTCAGCAGGCCGAAAGCCCCCGAAATACATCCCGGCGAACAGGCCCACCAGGCGCCGGCCACGGGCACGCCGGTAGCCGCCGACGTACGAGACGGCGTGCAGCAGGGACCGAGCTTGCTCAGGGTTCGCAACGACCCGCGGGTCCACTTCGCTGGAAACCTTAGGCTTCTGCCAGCGCAGGGAAGCAAGCGGATTCTCCGAGAACTCCCCCAGGTCAACGGCGTAATTCAAGGCGTTGACGAGGGTGCGCCGCTTGCGTCGTACCGTCTCGGCAGCCGCCGCGGTGCCATCCAGTTTCAGCTTGAGCGAGTCGAGAACAGCCCGTCCGACCACCGGGTCAGAGAGGTCCGTCAGAGGGAGCGAGGCTTTGGCGACCCAATGAAGAGTGTTGCCGACCTCGACAGGGAGTTCCCTGTCGTCGGGTCCGGGAAGGACGAAGGCCCACGTTCGCAGAGCCTTGCGAAGCGCTTCAATGGCAGGCCTCCCCGGTCGATCATCCAGAAGCGAGATCGTCACGGAGGCAAGCGATTCATTGATGCCGTCGCGCGTGTTGGGAGCCGCGTGCGGCCATTTCATCGCGAGGTACCTCAGCGCGAATTCGTACCAGCTCAGCGTGGCCTTCTTCTCAGCCATCGAGTCCGGTAGCCCCGACTCAGTGTCGAACTCCTCGCCCTCCCGCGCAGCCCTCAGAAGCTTGGAGCGGAAGCTATCGGCGAGCGCTTTGGTCTTACGAGTCTGCGAAAAGGGCTCCCCTGCCACCTTCCATCGCACCTGATAGGAGGGACGGGCACCGTTCTTGGCCCGAATCGACCACACCCGCACGTCGGTCGACTTCACGCAGCAGCCCCTTCCAGCTCACGGAGCCAAGCCGAGAAGTCCGAGCGCCAGACGCGCAGCTCACCGTTGGGCAGCTTGAAAGCCGCCGGCCCCTGTCCCAGCTCCCGCCACCGGTAGAAGGTCCGGCGCGATACACCACCGAGCTCGGAGAGGATCTGCGGAACAGTCATCAGCTCGTCTTTCACGTCAGGCTCCTTCCAAGGCGAGCTGGTCTTGCCTGGCTTCTCTGGCGGTTTCTCGGTTGATGCGGATGTCTTCGGCGATGGATGCGGCGAGGGCGGACTCGCCGGGGGTGTGGCCGTGGCCGGCGTAGCGCCAGTCGGCGAGCACGAGGGTCGTATCCGGCTCGGGCAGGCCGAGGGCTTGGCGTTGCTCGGTGGCGCGGTAGTCGGCCCGGACCTGGCGCCGTTCGGCGAAGGTTGAGGAGTAGCGGCGCGACTTGGTGAGGAAGTGACCGCGGAAGCCGAGCATGTGCGCCCAGGCCCACATCCTGCGTTCCGGGTAGATCGCATCGAGTTCCCAGCAGGCGCGGATGAGCCGCCGGGCGTGGTCGGGTACGTGCTGCTGGTCGAGTTCGGCGAGTTCGCCAATGCGGCGGTCGAGCGTGCCGGTGGTCTCAGCGGCTTTGGTGGCGTACTTGGCCACGTAGGAGGCAACTGCCCCTTCGCTGATGTCGCTGCCGTCGTCGAAGGCGCGGATGGGGCGGATGTCGAGCTGGGTGCCCCAGCGCAGGGTGCGCGCGGGCTGGTCCTCGACAGCGGGCACCGTGGCTGTGACGTAGGGGTGGACGGCGGCCGCCTCGATGCAGCGGGTGAGGAGTTCGGTCGTGGCCCACCTGGGCGGCAGGGTGTCCGGCCCGTCGGGTCCGTCGATGCGGATCACGGCGTGGAAGTGGATCGCACCGCGCTTCTGGAATTCGGCGACCTTGTTGAACGACAGCCGGGCAGCCTCTTTGAACGCCTTCTGGGTGAGTCCGGCAGAGGCGGCGAGTTCGCGGCGGAGCCGGTTAACGAAGCGGTGCCACAGCTCGCCTGCGTGGTTGTTGAACAGGACTGCCCCGACGTAGTCGTACGTTGCGGGATCGAGGGCGGTGCCGAGGGCGGGGTCGTTCTCGGTGTGGCGGGTGCCGCAGCGGCAGCGGCCGGTGTCGGGGATGTTGTGCACACGGCCGAAGGACGGGGCGGTCAGCGTCGCGAAGACCCGGGGCCGCTCCCGTACGGCTGCAGGGATGTTCATGGCGGTGTCGCCGGACAGGCCGGCGCGGACGAGGCGGTAGGCGTCGCCTGCGTAGAGGTAGGCGCAGGGCTGGCAGCGGGAGGCGCGGCGGTTGCCGCAGGCGATGCGCAGCCGGCCGCCCGGCTCGTCGGCGGTGGTGTAGGCGTGCAGGACCTGCCCGGTGGCTTTGTCGCGGGTGAGGGTCCAGCCGGTGAGGTGGACGGGTTGGGCGCAGCCGCCGGTCTTTTTGATCTGGTCTTGCCAGCGGTCGAAGTCGGGGGCCGAAGCCACCCTCAGCAGGTCGCCCAGGGTGGTCGGATCGAGCGTGTCAGCCACGGGCAGCCTCCAGCGCATCGGCGAGGAGCGGGGAGGCGAGCAGACGAGGCGGCGGGGTCCACAGACCGCGGGAACCGGACCAGGGCAGTGGTGCGGCGAGCGGCACGACGGTGGACAGTCGCCAGTGCCAGCTGCCGCGGGCGGACCAGAGGGTGCACCAGCCGTCGTCTTCGTGGCAGCCCTCGAGGTGGGCCACGGCGACGATCGCGGCCTTCGGATATGGGCGGCGCAGGAACGGGCGGGCCAGGGGGGCGTCTCTGGCGTTCGGGTCGGTGGTGCGGCCGGCGTGGATGAGGACCGGGCCGCGGTGGTCGGTGGGCCAGGTGCGGTTCTCGATCCGCTTGGTGCCGTAGGCGATTGCACTGGCCCAGGGCTGCCACACGGTCAGTGCCAGGACTTCGGGTGCGGGGGCCAGTTCGGGGGTGTGGGGCATCAGAGCACCTCCAGCAGGGCGGAGGCGATCCACTGGGCGACGTTGGCGGGTACGGCGTTTCCGGCTTGCTTGGTCTGCTCTCCTCCGTGGCCCTTCACCGTGTAGTCGTCGGTGAAGCGCTGGGCGCGCAGGTGCTCGCGGGCGGACAGCATGCGGAAGTAGCAGTCCTCCACGTCGATCTGGGCGGGGGCGCTATGGGTGCCGAGCACTAAGCCGGCTGACTCGCGGGTGGCGATGGTGTGCAGCGGTGCTGCGGTCGTGGTCGGGCTGCCCTTGCGGTAGGGGATGACCAGGCCGTGGTGGTTGCCTCCGGCGGTGATCGCGGCCAGCGGATCGCTGACTCCCCGGGTGGTGGAGCCGCCGCCGCGGTGCTCGGTGATGAACGGGCCGGGCAGCAGCAGGGCTTCGCTCTCGCGGGTGGTGCGGGTGCGCATGGGCACGGTGACGGGAGCGGCGTCGGTGTTCCAGCTGCCGCCGGTGGGGACGAGCAGGGGCGGGATGGCGATTCCGTCGCCGATCCGTACCGTGCGGGTGGGCAGCGGTGCCGCCGATGCGGGGAAGGCGCGGCCGTCGCCCTGGTTGCCGTGGTTGACGGTGACTACGGACGGCATCCGGTGCTTGTCCAGTCCGAGGCGGATCTTGCGGAGGGTGGATGCGGCCAGGGGCTTCATGCCCTTGGTGTGGCGGTCGCCGATCCGGATCCCGGGGTCTGCCCAGTTGATCGCGCTGGCAGCGGGGCGTACGTACGGCTCGACGATCTGGTGACGGCAGCCGGGGTTGGGGCAGCGGAAGTCGTACTGCTGCCGGTACTTGCCGATCTTGCGTCCGTTGCGCCAGGACTGGACGGCCAGCACGTCCTGCTGGCAGACCGCACACCAGGCGGGCGGGCGGACATCAAGGTTCGGCGCCCGTAGTTCGAGGCGGGTGAAGACGATGAAGATGCGGTCCCGCCACTGCGGGGCGTGCGGGTTGTCGTCCGCGCCGATGTGGGCAGCGGTGACCGAGACGATCTGGTGGCGGAAGCCGAGGATCTCCCAGGCGTGCAGCCACCAGGAGAACAGCGGCCAGGCAGTGGCGAACCGGGGGACGTTCTCGCACACGACAGCGTCGAAGTTGTGGACCTCGGCGGCCCGCAGGATGTCGTAGGCAGTGGCCCGGGTGCGCTCCCATGCCGCGTCCTGGATCGGTCCTTCCTCCAGCAGATCCAGCTGTCCCGGTGTCGGCGGGGGCTTGGGGCGGCTGATGCCGTCGGCGGGGCTGCCCTCGGTGCAGATTGGCGAGCCGACCAGGACGCGGGCCTTGGGCAGTCGCCGCATGTCGTAGTGGTCGAGATCCACACAGAGGTGTTCAGCTTCGGGGAAGTTGGCGGCATGCGTCTCGATGGCGCGTGCCCAGTGGTTGGCGCCGAGGACGACGTCGAAGCCGGCCCGGCGGAATCCGTCCGAGTCACCGCCGGCACCGCAGAACAGATGGATGGAGGTCGGCCGGGAGGTAGCGGATCGGCGCATCACCGGTGTGCCTCCCGCCCGGACGAAGACACAGCGAGCTGGTGAAGATGCACACTCGGGCAGCGGCTGGTGACGAGCCAGTGGGGGGCGTGGCCGGTGCCGTGGCAGGCCGGGCAGACGACGGGCAGGGTGGTCCGGGTGCCGTCCTGGTTGCGGGTGCCGGTGGTGACGGCGACGACGGGGAAGCCGTCGCAGTCCGGGCAGATCCGGGCAGCGCGAACAGTGCGGTCGGGCATGATGAACGTTCCTTCCGGTTGAAAGATCGGGTAGGGGCGCGGCCCCGGAGGGGGCGGATACTTGGCGGTTGAAGACCGCTCCGGGGCCGGTCACCGTTTGGCGCGCGTGCGCTCTGACTTGGGCGTCTTGATGGCAAGGGTGATGAGCCCGCCACCTCCGACGAGGGTGGGAACCGCTGTTTTGACCGCGAGAGCGGTCGTTGCGGCCACCTGGATCAGGGACAGCACGGCCACGGTGGTGAGGTAGAGCAGGCTGCAGAGCCCGAACGTGGCGATCAGGACCAGGAGCACGGGTCCGGTCCAGGAGCGGGGCGCGGCGTGGACGATGACCACCTGGCGGGGGTCGGTGCCCGGGGGGATCAGGTCGGCCGGGATGTGACCGCTGCGGAGTTGCGCGTCGGGACGTATCACGGTGCTTCTCCCTTCTGGGCGGGTTACTTGGTGGTGCCGTCGACGACGTCGACACCGGTCTCGGTGCCGGACTCGATCGCCGGGGCGAGGAAGGTGTCGGCGAGGAGGAAGCCGCCGAGGAGGAGCACGACGATCAGCCAGGTCGGCGGGCGGCGGAGCTTGATCCCGAAGTAGCCGACGAGGGCGATCACGACGATCAGCGGCAGTTCGACAGTCACGGCCGGTCATTCCTTTCCGGTGAGCTGGAGAGCGATGGCGTCGGCGAGCTGCGGAGCGACACCGAGGCGGGCGCGCAGGGTGTCGGCACCGATCGGCGCGCCTGTGGTCGCGCGGTGCGCGTCGGCGATCTTGCGGGCGTGTGCAAGGAGTGCGGGAGGAACGGGGACGGCGGGCGGCAGGGCCGGTACCGGAGCAGCCTGGGGAGCAGGGACCGGGGCGGGTTCGTCGCGGCTGACGGCGATGTCCGGGGCCGGTTGTTCGGATCGGTCAGCTTCGGGCATCTCTGCGTGCGACTGCGCTGGGGTGTGGACGAGGAGGGTTCCGCCGAGGAAGGCGAGGGCGGGCCAGCCGGCCACCAGGATCCGCAGCCATGCGGGGACGTCGTTCAGGTCGAGCAGCCCGGCGGTGGCGACGTTGGCGCCCAGCGATGCGGCGAGGGCGACGGCGAACCAGGTCCACGCGGCGCGGATAGGCCCTCCCGTGCTGCGGAGGATGCGCAGGCGTCGCCAGGCAGCGACCAGGAGCAGGTCCACCGAGATGGGGTAGGCCCAGGCTTTCCAGCCGTCCTGCCCTGCGGCGGCGGCGATGTCGTGCAGGTGGGCGAAGGACAGGGCCCCGGCGATCACGGCTTGCACCAGAACTGCGTCGGGGCGGATCGAGAGGGTCACGGGTCTTCACCTCCTTCACAGGTGATTTGGGGCCGGGGCCGGGCGGGGCTCGCAGGTCCTGCCGCCCGGCACCCGGCGGGTCAGTCGGTGCCCGGGTAGGTGTGGCCGGGCGGTGGGTAGAGGCCGTCGGCGCGCTGTTCGGCTTCGGTGGACAGGGCCCGGCACAGCAGGTGCGCGAACTCCTCGTCTGCGTCCGGGGCGATGAGGTAGCCGACGGCGAGGAGCGTCAGGGCGTGGGTGAGCTTGGCGTCCAGGGCATGAGGACACATGGGCGTCTCTCCCTAGGGGGTCGGGGCTTGGCCGGTGCCGAAGCAGGTCAGGCACAGGGCTTCCTGCCGGTCGCTGCTCTCGCGCTTGCTGTGGGTGCCGACCTTGAAGGATTCGGAGACCTGGCCGGTGGTGCAGTCCGGACACGGTGTGGGCTTGGGCTTGGCCGTTCGGCGGGCGGTGCGCTTCGGTGCTGTCACGGGGTCTCTCCTTTCGGGCATGGGTCGGGTAGGGACCTGGCGCGAAGGCGGTCACGCCGACCGGTGTGGAGCGGGATGGGTCAGACGGTTTCGACGGCCATGTCCCTGCTTTCGGCGGGAGACGTGGGCTGCGGCCGGAAGGGGTCCAGGGCCGGGATGTGCGGGGTCAGGTGTGCGAACTCGCGGCACACCGTGGCGACTTCACCGAGTGTCGTCTTGGGTGTGCGGATGCGGGACCAGCCGCCCGAGGAGTCGCCGGCGATCGCGGTTCCCGCCCGCTCGGGGGCGATGGCCGTTGCGGCGATAACGGCGAGTTCGTTGATGTCGCCCAGGCCCATGTCGGCAGTCTGCTTGTCGTTGCAGCGGTGCACCACGCGGCCGGTGAGCTGGGCCCGCAGCGCGGTTGCGCCCTTGCCGAGTTCGGAGCCGAAGCGCTGCCCGCACACCTCGAGATAGATGCCGACCGCGCGGGCGAGCTGCGCGAGGCGCACGAGCTGGGTCACCATGCGGTCCCGGCGGGTGGTGTCGGCCTTGGAGGTGATCAGGAACAGTTCGGCGATCTCGTCGATCAGGACGACGATGGGGACCGGACGGAGGTGCTTGGGCAGGCCCCAGATGTCGGACGTGATGTCCTCCAGCGGCGTGTCCGGGTTGATGCCCTGGTGCAGGCACAGCAGGTCGAAACGCTCTTCCATCTCTGCCACCAGGGCGTCCAGCAGCCCGTCGGCCTCTTCGGGGGTGATGGCGAGGGCGGTCAGGCGCGGGGCGAACGGGGTCTGTTCCACGCCGCGTTTGCAGTCGATGCCCACGATGGCGACGTCCAGCGGCGCGAGTCCTTTGATCAGGCAGCGTTGGAACATCGACTTGCCCGACTTGTTCGCACCGAGGGTGAGGCCGTGCGGGATGTCCTGGTAGTTACGGACAAAGGGCCGGCCGTCCTCCCGCAGGGCCACGGTGACGGACAGCGGACCGACGGCGAGGCGGCGCGGCATGCGTACCCGGTCGAGGACGTCGAAGCCGGTCAACCGCAGGTCGACCACGCCCGGTTTGATCTCAGCGACGTGGACCGAGTAGATGCCCCAGGCGTGCCGCAGGCGTTCGGCGGACTTGACCACGTCGTCCGGGGCCAGGCCCGCTGCCAGCCGCAGGCGGAGGCGAAGCCCAGTGGTGGTGGGACGTATCCCACGAACCTTCGGGATGCCGGGACGGGCCACGGTGTCACCGGCGGACAGTTTCTTGGCGAAGACCTTCCACCACGGCGGAGCCACGGTCAGCTCACACGCTTCCATCGTCGCGCGGTAGGAGGACAGGACCCGGTACAGGGCGGCCGGGAGACCGACCAGCGTCCAGTACACGGCCGGGGCCTTGACCCGGGCCACCAGGAGCAGGGCGGTGACTATGACCGCCAGCGCTAAGAGGGCTCCTCCGGACATGACGATCAAACCTTGCCGTTGGAGGCGGCCGGAACCTGCTGAGCCTGAGCCATCACGGCGGTGGCGCGGTAGCTGATGCCGTGCCCGAAGTCGTTCTCCCACGGGCGGGCGACCAGACCCGGCAGAGCCACCGGCGCACCGGGGAACAGGTCCGGCTGCACACCGTCCTCGGCGACCACGATCGTCAGCGCATCCGGCCGGCCGTCCACGATCACCGCCACGTTCACGTTGAACAGTGTCTTGCCGGACTGCTTGTCGATCGCGACCTCACCGGTCTCCCGGTTCTTGATCTTCGGTTCAGGGGCCTGGATGAGCATCACCGTCATCGCGGCGGTGTCCACGGGAATCTGACGCATCACTTGCCTCCCAGAAGGGGTTGAGGATTTGATCCGTGCATACATAGTCGACTTGGCATGCCTAGTTGTCAAGGAGTACTTGGGTTGCCTAGTCGGAAGGGTTGCCGCGAAGCTGGAGGTGTGACGACCGCAAAGAGAGTCGAAAAGTCCGGTGTGCCCGCGTATCTGCAGATCGCCGACAAGCTGCGCGAGATGATTCAGAACGGGGTTCTGGAGCCTGAAGACTCGTTGCCGTCAACGGCGCAGCTGTGCGCTCAGTACGGAGTGTCGGCGAGCGTCGTTAAGGCTGCAATCAGCGTGCTCCGCACCGAGGGTCTTGTCATTGGGCAGCAAGGGAAGGGCGTGTTCGTTCGCCCCGCCGGCCAGGAGTCAGAAGCGGAGGGGGACGACGCACTCGCCGCTCAACTCGCTGAGATCCAGAACGCGATTCAGGACCTCGCCGGCCGCTTGGCTGCGATCGAGGCAGCTGTGTTCCCAAAGCAGCCTTAAGTAGGTCGAAACGACAGGTGAGTTCGTCCAACTCCATACGGATGAGCCTCATGCGGCGCAGCAGTGCATCCCTCTGATCTTGGCTCCGTTCCATCTCCACCAGCTCCATCCGTCAAGGCTTCGCACCGGGCGAACCGGGCCTACATCCATTGACGCTCAGCAGTTGCCCCATCTCCATGGGCCGGATGTGGACACAGGCGCGGCCCGGTATCTGTCCACATGAGAGGCATGGATCATGGCCCAGACGCCGAGAAAGCTCTCCCCCACTGACTCCGCCCAGCACTTCTTTGGGGCGGAGCTCCGACATTGGAGGGAGCTCCGAGGCCTGTCTCAAGATCAGCTAGGAGCGCGGGTCTTCACCAGCGGTGACACGTTGAGCAAGGTCGAGAAGGCAACACGCTTCCCTTCCCGAGAAGTGGCCATTGCCTGTGACGAAGCACTTGGCGCCGACGGGACTCTGACACGGCTATGGGACCTTGCCAATGCTCAACGTCGTGATGGGCGCACGCGATTAGCCAGGCAGTCAAACCATGTGGACACTTCAGGCCTTGATCTCCAGAACGCCCTTGCCGCAGGCACGATGAAGCTGCGGATAGATGAGGAGGGCAACGTGTGGGCCGAGGTCGATCGACGGTCGTTTCTGGTCGGGAGTGCAGCTGCATTACTCAGTCAGGCGGGCAATGGATTGGCCGCGGGGACGCCTCCCTGGCCTCCAGCCGCCAGCAGCGTGAACGATCCCTTCGGCTTCGCCGCTGCGGTCGCGTCCGAATGGCCTGACCTGCAACTTTCCCAGCGGGTGCCCGATCACGGAGTCGACTGGACCGCCTTGATGCCTGGCGGAAGATCGATGCTCGGATCTGACCTAGCCTTGCAGCTTCATCCCGCAAGAGTCGAGGGCGGACGAGCGGTCGTATCCCTGCCTGACCAACGTCGTGTCACCGACTTTCTCGATCGGCCAGGCCGAGGTTTGATCATCGGGGCCGCTGCTAGCGATGAAACGCCGCAGTTCTACGTACTCGACGGCCGGAACGCCAGAAGACGACTCACTCGCACCGCGGGCATCCAAGAGGTGACCGCGCCACTCGCCTACGAACTGGACGACCTGACATTCGGCATCCTCTGGGCGGTTTCCAACTACGACGACGCACTGCAGGCCGACGACCAGGCCCTGGCAGAGACACGAACGGACCTCGAGCGCTACGACCGCCTGTCGTCCTCGGCTGTCAGCCGAGAGGCAGCGCCGGGACTGAACGCCGTTGCCCACATGTGGCTTGGCTCAGACTTCTGTGCACGCCACATCCTCAAGGCGCTGCCGGATCTACCCGAGCTACCCGCGTTCTGGACGCGTGAGCAGCGAGGCGAAGAGGCCAGCGCATGGCTGATCTTTGATCACAAGTACCCCTACCTTCAGGCCACCACCAGGGCGCTCGGGGGCCCGAGCACGCGAGCGTTCTGCGTACCCGAAGCGGTTGTCCGAACCTCACCACGGCACGAGCGCGTCTTGCTCTTCCTCGCAGTGGCTCTCATGGAGTCACTGGGCATCCATGCGCAGTTCACAAGCGACCCGTCTTACGCATCCGTTGAAGGCTTCGTGGTGTCGCCGAAGAGGGAAGCAGTCATCGCCAACTGGGTGCGTGGCGATGGCATGTGGCACGTCGACGTGACCGGCCGTTCCTCCATCGTGCGCGAGTTCACCAATGCGGCCGGCGACGTGGCAGCTGACTCCATCATCAAGGCCCCGACCGCGGATCAGCGCTTGCGGGCACTGGCCCACTACTTGGACCTCCCATGGACTTGGTTGATCCAGCGGTGTGGGCAGCTCGGTAAGCACGGAACCTCTGGACTGATTCAGTCCAGAAGCCGACTCGTGTCTGCGGTCGGCATCGACGCGGCCTGCGCATATGTCGGTTCGTTGCCCGCTGACAGCTAGCCTGCAAGCCACAGACGGAAGGAACGGCACATGACTGAGTCGCGACGGATTGCGGTGCTCTCGCTTGGCGGCACCATCGCGATGACCTCCCAAGACACCGGCGGCGCTACCCCGACGCTCTCAGCCGATGATCTCGTGGCCGCCGTCCCGGGCCTTGCCGAGACTGGGCTCACGGTTGAGGTCCGCGACTTTCGAAGGCTTCCAGGCGCCTCACTCGCGTTCAGTGACTTGCTCGACCTTGCACGGGAGATCGAGGCGCTCGACGTTGACGGTGTGGTCATCACCCAGGGCACAGACACCATTGAAGAGACTTCGTACCTGATCGACTTGGTGTACTCCGGTGAAATGCCAGTCGTGATCACTGGAGCGATGCGCAACGCGAGCATGGCAGGTGCCGACGGGCCAGCCAACGTCCTCGCGGCAGTTCGTACCGCCGCCAGCGTCGAAGCCCGAGGTGCAGGCGTCGTTGTCGTGTTCGGCGAAGAGATTCATGCCGCTCGCTGGGTTCGCAAGGCTCACGCCACCAGCCCCACGGCCTTCACGTCCTACCCGGGGCCCATCGGCTACATCGCTGAGGACCGAGTGCGGCTGTGGACGTATCCAGGTGACCAGCCGAGGATTTCGCTGCAGAAGACCAAGCGCGACGTCCGGACTGCTGTGGCACTCATCGGACTGGGTGATGACGGGGCTGTGCTCCAGGCGATCGGCGCACAGGTCAACGGTCTCGTGGTCGCGGCCTTCGGCGCCGGCCACGTCCCCATGGCTTGCGTCGACGCCCTCACAGACCTTGCCAAGCAGATGCCAGTGATCCTCGCGACCCGAACGGGGGCGGGCCCCGTGCTCCGCGGCACTTACGGGTTTCCGGGGTCGGAATCGGACCTGCTTGCCCGCGGCCTCATCTCAGCCAACACCCTCGGCCCGGTCAAGGCGCGGATCCTCTTGCAGCTACTCCTCATGCGAGGAGCCGATCACGACGAGATCGAAAAGCACTTCAACAGCACCCACGGCTGAGGACCCCGACCTTCCGAGAGGACTGTCTTGCGCAGCTACGAGTTGACCACCGGCCGAACCTTCGGCGTGACGTTCGACCACGGCGACGACTTCTTTCCCACTCTCGCCCAGTTCTGCCGCAGTAACGGGGTCCAGCATGGCTACATCCCCATGTTCATCGCCGGCTTCGCCGAGGCTGAGATCGTGGGTGCGTGCGAGAAGCTGGAGAACCCTGAGGCACCGGTGTGGAGCAAGGTGCACCTGACCGGGGTCGAAGCGATGGGCTGCGGCACGCTTGCCTACGACGCCGAGACGGACACGGTGCTTCCACACATCCATACATCTCTCGGAGAGAAGGCGCGATCCGCCAACGGACACACCAGCCATCTGCTCAGCGCCCGTGTTCAGTTCCTCGTCGAGATGCTGGTCGTAGAGGTCAAGTCACCAGTCATGACCCGCCCGCAAAATCCCGACCTCTACAACGTGCCACTGTTGGCCTTCGGAGCGTAGGGCTTCCCCCGAGCGGGGCTTGGTGCGCTTCTCAAGCCTGTGCCCACGCCTTGCGGTGCCGCGCAACCTGATAGACCCGCTCGATCTGATCTGGGTTCAACACGCCGTGCAGCGGGCCGAGGGCTGCGATCTCGCGTTCCTGATAAATCCGGACGTCCAGCAGAGTCACGACGCACTTCAACTCGCTGACTCCGACGAACACGATGACAGGCTCAACAGGCACGTCGAAGTCGCAGTGGCGACCCAGCGCTCTCTGGACCCGTTGCGCTTCCGCGCGACTCTTCCGCACATAGGGCCGCGGCCTGCCGTGATTCACCCGGACCGAGTCGTCCCCGACCCACACGTTCGCCTTCCGGTGGTGCTTTGTATTGATGCTGAAGACTCCGCCGGGTCCGATGAGCAGGTGATCAACGTCCACCTCGCGAGGCAGCGGGACGGAGTGCAGCACACGCCAGCCAGAACTTGATAAGCGTCGCAGTTCGGCACCCACGCGACGCTCGCCAGCCAGTCCCTTGCGCCAGGGGTCCCACTCAGAGTCACGACGCAGCAACCAAGCCGCAGCTCGCTTCATTGGCCCAGGGCCGGCAGCAGCGAGCTTGGCTCGCAGGGCGGCGCCCGGTCGATTCAGCGCCAAGTCGTCCTGGGCGGATAACAGCGGCAGCGAGGGTGCTGGGGAAGGCGTCGGCGGGGATGGGGCAGGGGCAGTCGAGGACAGGTAGCGTGCCAGGGCATCCATGGCTGCATCACGGTGCTCTTCTCGCAGGATGGTTACTTGCCCTGTCCTTCGGTCGAGGAAGGCTACGGCAACCCCGTTCGGGAGATTCACGTAGAGCCGATCATGTCCGTATCGCTTCCACACAGTGATCTTCAGATCGCTCACGCGAGGCCCCCCACGACGTCGCAATACGCCCATGGATATGGCAGCAGCAGCGATGCACGGCCGCAAGATGGCAGCCGCGGACAGACTTTCCCTACGTCATCAAGGCTCGCTTCGCTCGCTGCCCGACCTGGGGCTTCGGTCAGCGAGCGAGGTCATTGCCAGTCCAGCCGCCATACGCACAGGACCTGCCCCGCCCCATGCCTGCTATGCCCCCGAGTCGCCCCCCGAAGATGCCATAGACACCAGCAGAACAAGGCCCCCCGGGGGAAGAGGCGGACGCTCGGGAGAACACCGCATTTGACGCATCGAACGTCTGCATTCCCGGCCTCCTGAACTGCGGTAGCAGTCTGACGCAGAGGTCAGAGGTGCCGCGCACAGCGCGGCGGCGCCGGCCGGACGCCGCCGCGCTTGCCCCTACATGTCTACGCCACCGGGGCCGCACGTCGTCGCCCGCCCGCGCCCACAAGGGGGCGAAAAGAACCAGGCCGGGGGTGGGGACCTCCACGGCTTTACCCACCTCCCCGATCCGGGACCCGCGTCGAGCAAGACCAGGGGGCCACTCGGACACATTGCGGGCAGGGGACAAGCCTGCCCGAGTAGCCGGAAAGCGTACGGCCCCCTGATCATGCCCGACCCCAAACCAGGCAGGACACCGGCCAAAGCCGCTCCGTAGGTTGTTCGGCGGCCCGGGAGGGTCGGGAGTGGCTTTAAGACCCCTTGCCCGCAGGTGGCTCCGATGGAGGGGCGTCCATCTCTCCGCGACGCCCTGGTCGCTGATTGAGAGGTGTGCGTGGTCGCTGCTCTACGGAGCTGACGGCGGGTGTACCTCGGACCGAAGGCATGCTGTCTTTGACACTGCGGATACGCACATGACCGAGCCCGGCTCTAGGCGGGATCAGCGCAGGTAAGGCCAATTACTGGTTGGTCGCGGTCGACGAGACTGGGGCAACGGCTTCGAGCCGGAGGCCTGACAACGGCGAGCGTGCGACCGCGCTCGGGGGGATCCTCGACCTCGAGGCCACCCGCGAAGAGCTCTGACACGTCGGGGCCGCTCGCAGCCCCCTTGACTCGGCCTCAAGACTCCGCAGACCAGCAACGGCGGTGGAGGATGCGCACACTCCACCGCGCAGGAGCCTCGGCTGTTGCACGTGCATGGCACTCTGTACGCGTGACTGGACACTGGGACATCTCTGGCAGAGACGTGGTACCCGAACTGCGCGCCTTGGCAAGGCCGGCCGACGTAGGGGCGGCGCTGCTTCACGCGATGCTGCATTCAGATGGCAAGCCGTGGAAGGCTCCGTATGAGGATGTCCGCAAGAATCTCGGCATAAGAAGCAAGCCAGTAGCTCCTGAACTACAGGAGCAGGCTAACCAGCGCTTTCGCACTTACATGGCCCTTTTTCGCGGTCTGGGGTTGCTCTATGAAGATGGAGGAACGCTCCATTCAACCAACTTCGGCAATAAGCTTCTGGAGCTACTAGAGATCCAATACCAGCGAGTAGACGACTTCAGTCAGGAACTGCATCTAGCATCGCGGCCTCAGCTCGCCAGGCTCGTAGTTCCCGTTCTCGCGAAGTATCAGTTGGAAAACCCCCTTTCAAGCACCAAGTATCCAGACGGAACCGATATTCGCCCTCTTCTCGCCATCTGGCGCGCAATGAGGGCTCTAGACAACAAGCTGCACTGGGAAGAGTTGGGCAGAGCTCTTACTCCATGCTTGCGGGATTCCGACGTCACCACGGCCATCCAAAGGATCTCCGCCGCCCGGTCCCGTCCTGGATACAATCCCAGCGACCCGATCCTCATGGACTCGGCCCTAGGACCTCGTCAACCCGATGCTGGAGCAGACCAATCGGACAGACTCGATACCTGGTTTTCCCGGGCAGCTTTTAAAGGCCTGCTTCTAGAGCCTCGCGATCGGCCCGACGGGTACCGCCATCTCTCCAAGGAATACATACCGCTACTTGACGAGGCCATCGCGAATCCTCCCGAGTTTAATGAAACGTCGACTCGTAGCGAATACGTTCAATGGCTCGGCTCAGCTGGATCCTCTGTAACAGTCGAACCCTCAACCGACGTGACCGCCAGCAGAGTAGTAGACAAGTGCCGCCGGTACGGAGATCGCCAGATTATAGCCCTCGTCGGCCCGGCCGGGACGGGCAAGACGCGGATCGCCGAAGAGGCTGCACTCATCCTCGCTGAGGGCGACCCTACCCGCATTCTAACCGTACAATTCCACGCCAGCTTCACTTATGAAGAATTTGTCGGAGGACTTGCACCTATCGGCGGCACTTTCGAGCCAACACCTGGAGCATTGGTCCGAATCAATGACGCTGCACTATCTCATCCGGGCAAGACTCACGTACTCATCGTAGACGAACTAAGTCGAGCTGACGTAGCAAATGTACTGGGAGAACTCCTCACCTACATTGAGTACAGGGATCGCCCGTTTCTGGTGCCTAGTCTTTCACGAGACGTGACCATTGCGCGCAATCTGGTCGTAATCGCAACTCTCAATCCCGCGGACCGCAGCGTCGTCAACATGGATGACGCGTTGGTGCGCCGTTTGCGACAGATCGAGATTCCTCGCGATTCAGGCGCACTAGACAGAATTCTTGCCGCTGCCGGCATGGACGAAAAGCTCAGGTCGCAAGTTGTTCAGTGGTTCGAAGAGCTGCCCGCCGACGCTCCGTTTGGTCACGGACTTTTTGTCGGAATCCAGAACCCAACGGATTTGCACGACCTATGGCATGAATCCATCCGCTTCTTTCTGCGGCGGGGAGGACTCAACGTCTACCCGGAGCCGGAGAGGATTGAGCAAGGTTACCCATGGCGTCACGGTGCTTACGCCGAGAGCACCGAAGCGCCGTGAAGACAAGAACCTACGGGCGACTCCAACTCACCGAGATCGATATCGGAACGTCGATTGAGCAGGCTTTGGAACTGCCCTGGGCGCGCGCCGGTGTGGCGACCCTGCGCCGCACTCGTCTCGGAGTCGAGCTAGAAGTCGGCCCTTACGTTGGAACGCTCGTATTCCACAATGGACTGGTAGTACAAATTGACGAACTTGTCCCGGGTACGGTAGCAGCCTGCCTGTCGCTCTCATCCAGCGGGCGAAGGCAAGCCGAGCAGCTGGCGACTCCGAGCCGCCCCGTCCCAGCCATCGTCGCTCTCGCACGGGAGTTCCTTCACTCACTCGAAGGGCAACTAGCACAATCCATTCGCAAAGAATACGTGACCGTGGAGGCCGTAAGTAGCCGCCCGAGGGGGAAAGCACTCGTACGGGAAACTGTCCTTAACTTGTGGGCAAAGGGTCGCACTGATCGAGTGACAACTCGATATCGCTCACTGACAGAGAATACGGCTACAAATAGGTACCTACTCGCGGCTAGCTTGCGCGCTGAGCATCTTCTCTCGCAACACCATGCAGAAAAGGGGAGGGTTCAGCAATGCGTACATGCCCTTTCCGGCGCCCAGTTGGTGGCCTACCCACCGTTTCCATCGAATGAGCTGGAGATAGATGAGGGACTGCTGAGAACTCTGAGAGTCGGAAGAGCACTCCTGGACGGCGTACCACTCGGCACCCAATCAGGAGACGCTCAATTTAGCAGTTGGGTGAACGTGGATCGAGTCTTCGAAGAAGCAGTTCGCCAACTCTGCCGGATAGCCATGCCCAGCGCTCAAGTATCTGACGGAAAGTCACAGAAGATCATGCTCTTCCATGCAGCGCATGGCGAGGCGGAAGCTGTAAGAAAGCGGGCTGACCCCGATATCGTCATACGCCGGCACGGAAAGGTTGGGCTAGTCGACGCCAAGTACCGTAGTTCTGGCGAGCGTGTAACGGAAGACGCGCTGTACCAACTGATTGCGCACGCTGGTGCCTTCGCTGCCGATGCTGCTGCACTCGTGGCACCTGCGCTTCACGGCCCTCCGCGGATCCAACGCCTAGGCAGAGTCAACGGGGGCTGCAGCATAGACATAATCGCTGTCGACCCTGCCCAACCCGGCTCTACGCAGTCGCTCATCCAGTCTTGGGCCCTCACGTTGGAGAGTTGACGGGGCCCTCGCCTCCACTTTCAGTGAGGCTCGTCACCTCCCGCGACAGTGCTCCCTCGCTACAGGACACCAGCAGCGCCTGGCCGGCGGGGTAGGGGACCTCAGGCATCTCACGACGTTGAGGCCAAGCCCAGCACAGAAGACCCGTATTGTCAGTCCAGCCTTCTAAGATCTGAGCCATGAACCAGAGTCACACCGAGTGGGCCTACGCAGACCTCTTCAGCGGCTGCGGCGGCATGTCTGCCGGTCTGGCCGCAACTGACCGGTTCGTGCCGGTTTATGCCGCCGACAACGACAAGTGGGCGAACGCTACTTACGCTGCAAACCTCGGTCATGCGCCTGAGCAACTCGATCTGCTTACCTTGCAGGACGAAGACCTTCGAGTGGCGTGGGCTGAGCAGGTGCGCGCCAGAGCACAGGGAAAGCCTTTCCTCTTGACGGGTGGCCCACCATGCCAAGGGTTCTCATCCCACGTAAAGGTACGTGGAGATCGCAAGGGCAGGAATCAGCTTTTCAGCGTCTTTGGCGATTTGGCAGTAGCTCTACGACCCGATGTTGTCATGATTGAGAACGTGGCAGATCTGGTCTCTTCTCGTTCGTGGGATTTGTTTGACGAGCTTCGGTCGAAGCTTCGGGAAGCTGGCTACGGCGTTCGGGCTCGCATCCTCAACATGGCTCAACTCGGAGTCCCGCAAGAGCGATTTCGCACCGTGGTGCTCGCGACACTAAACCGAACGCCAACATTCCCGCAGGTTCGATGCGATCCATCCAACTTCTCCACAGTGAAGGACTGGATCGGTCATCTTCCGCCAATTGCAAGTGGCGAGCCCAATCCCGCGGATCCAATGCACGTCACTTCTCGGCACCGAGCCTCAACGATAGAGATCCTTCGCCAAGTACCTCAGGATGGGGGTTCACGTCCGGCAGGGGTCGGGCCTGAGTGTTTGGACCGGACACGCGGGTCCCATGGAGGATACACAGACGTTTATGGGCGGCTCGCGTGGTCAGGACCCGCTCCGACAATTACTGCCCGATGCAGAACACCAAGTTGCGGTCGATTCGCGCATCCGGAACAAGACCGTGGAATGACTGCAAGAGAAGCAGGACTTTTGCAGACATTTCCTGCCGACTGGCAGTTTGCGGGGCCTTTTGACGACCGCTACAAGCAAATCGGGAATGCCGTCCCCCCCCTGGCTGCACAGGCATTCGGCGATCACATTGCAGACGGAATGCCCGAAGTTGCATCAGAGGTCGGACTGTTCGAGGTGGAAGACAAGCCTGTAGGAAGTAGTTTTTCCGTACTGATTCCCGGGATTCGTAGGCGCGGAGGGGTACTAAATCCGTGACACTCAAAGCAATCGACGCATTCGCGGGAGCGGGTGGCCTCTCACTGGGGCTAGAGAAGGCCGGGTTTTCTGTCGCACTTGCATTCGATAATGATCAGGTCGCCGTAGACACGCATCGAAAGAATCTGGCGGGGCGGGCTGAAGTAGTGGATGCAGCGGCTGCCGACGGAAAGACGCTTCTTCAGCTGGCCGGCATCGAGCGGGGACAACTCGACTTGCTGGCAGGCGGTCCGCCGTGCCAGGGCTTTTCATTGCAGCGGCGCGGAGCTCGTGACGACCCCCGGAACCTACTAGTGCTGCGCTACTTGAACTGGCTGGACGAGATGAGACCGCGCGCATTCTTGATGGAGAATGTGGCAGCAATTCGAAGCGTTCGCGGAAAGCATTTGGTTGAGGCGGTAGAAGCGGCCGCCAGGGGCTTGGGCTTTGAAGTGCATGCAGCTATCCTTGACGCAGCGGAGTTTGGCGTTCCACAGCGACGACGTCGCGCATTTCTGGTTGGTTTGCCTAAAGGCGTACCTTTCTCCTGGCCCACGCCCGTCGATTTCGTGCGTACGGTAGGAGAGGCGATCCGAGATCTCCCCTCACCGCCAGAAGATGGAACGTGCCACCCACAATTTGCGAATCACTACCGCGAAGCCAGATTGAGTGCCCTCAATGTGGAGCGCATCAAGCATGTCCCCCCTGGCGGCGGTCGGGAGTACCTGCCAAAGCATCTGCAGCTTGCCTGCCACCAGGGGAACCACCGACATCTTGATACTTACGGCCGTCTTTCTTGGGATGAGCCGTCTGTGACAATTACTGCGCGATTTGATAGTTTCACCCGTGGTCGCTTTGGGCATCCCGAGGAACATCGAAGCATCACGCTTCGTGAGGGGGCACGCCTTCAATCGTTTCCCGATAGTTTTGCGTTTCTTGGTAATCGAGAAGACGGCGCGCGCCTGATTGGAAATGCCGTGCCTCCTTTGCTGGCTAACGCTATCGGCAATAGCATTAGTGCGTCTCTTTCCGGGAGACAAGCCCCCGGAAAGAATACGCCTCAGATGCCTCGCCAGATGAGTCTGTGGGCACCAGACATGGCCTCGTAGTCAGCCTCTTCCGAGCCTGGCTGCCCCGGATGGATACCTGCCACAGCGCTCCCATATCCGTGGTCACGCACCTCGTAAAGATGAGCGCCAGGCGCAAGAAGCGACCCTGGGGAAAGAGGATCGACCCGGCCGGACGCCTGGACTCCGGTCCGGCCAACCTGCCAGCTTCGCCCTCAGCAAACCGGACGGGGTGCTCCAGCACCCGGCCAGTGTCCCTCAGGTTCACCCGCCCACATGAAGCCGTCAGCTCCCAGGACTGCTGCGCTAGTCGGGTCGTTGACCCATGGGCGCGGGCTGCGAGGCAGGCGCCAAGTGGATGTGGATGCCGAACGGGACAGGCCGTGTGGCTATGATGGCGACGCGGGCCGCTAGCTCAATTGGCAGAGCAGCAGACTTTTAATCTGTTGGTTGTGGGTTCGAGTCCCACGCGGCCTACTCGTGAGCTGCCTATAAGACCCCAGCCAGGGGACTCTGGCGTGTGAGAGGAGGAGTCGGCTGCCTGGACTCAGGTGGGACCGATTCTCTGGTTGCTCCATTGGCGCGCTCTTGCTCTGCGGACTCCTCGACGCAGCTGAGTGAGCATCACCACGGCCCCGCAGCCCCGCTTGGCAGCCCCGTAGCTCCACGTGCCAGGTCGGTCTGCGACCGGTTGAATGCGGCGCGACTGACTGCCAGGGAGGCGGAGCCTTCCTCTCCAACTGGACGAGGAAACGCCGGACATCAGAGACACTCAGTGACTCCAGCCGCTTGGAACCGATCATGGGCACCAGGTACAGCCGGACGTGAACTTCGTACTTGGCATAGGTCGTGCGCTTGCGGCGCGGCTTGATGATGTTGTCCAGCCAGTAGGGCCGTCCTCAGCCGGTCGTAGCACTGCCCTTACTGCAGGGATCGCGTTACTTGCCGGTCGGACCGTTCAGTTCCGGCAGCACAGTGAGCACGGACCGGCAAACCTCGGCCTGTGCATCGGTATAGGCCAGCAGGTAGACGGTGCGGATCCGGGAGGCCGGATGGGCCTGGAAGTAGCCCACGGCAGCGGACGCCAGCTCCTCCGCGGTCCTCCCCAAATCACTGTTGCCTCCCCCGGTCCCCAACAAAGGCAGCACGACGGAGCGCAGTTCCTCCCCGGTCTCGTTCAACCGGTCCACCTCGCTCAGCAGGTTGCGGACGCATCGGTTTAGGTCCATAACCTGCCGGAATCCCGACGCCGGTTCCCCCTCAACCGCCGCGACATGGACGATGCGCTTGACCCCATGGCTCTCGCGGAGCTCACCCGGCCCGGTAGTCAGCACCTGACCTGCGGCGACGTGTGTCTGACCTGCCATCCGCTCGGTGAGTTCCAGGGCGATGCGGTCCGCCACGAGGTGGCCGCCCACGTCTCGGGCACCTCCGTGATAGCGGATGGTGGCGGAGATCGTCGGCTCAGTGATCCGGGACATCTCCATGCGGGTGTTCTCAGGATTCACCCACACGTCCACGCCCAGCACGTTCGCCAGATTCCCGGTGATCATTCCGAGCTGGTGCCGGCGGTCGCCCTTGATCGGCGTTTCATACCGGGTGCTGCGAGCCGGCGCCACCGGTGCGTCGTGCGTGGCCAGGGCAATGTCCAGGCTCTTGCGGAGCCGGGCGTTCTCTTTCGCGGCGGCTTTGAGGGCGCCCACGGTTTCGTCATAGGGCCTCGTCTTGGCGAGCCAGGCGTAGGCAGCCAGCATGAAGAACGCGGCGAACCCGGCGGCGCCGCCGAGCCCGAACCCCATCGCCCGGCCCTCCGAGATCGAGTCCGGAAAGATCGAGTACAGGAAGAGAGCGCTCGCCAGCGAGTAGAGGAGTACTGACGGCAACTGCAGCGCGTACTGCCTCCCCTGCCCCCTCGGCCCGGCGGCCCAGACCTGGAGCCCGATACCGGCCGTGATGAGACCGCCCGTCACTGCCAAAACCAGCCAACTCATCGGTGGCGCATCCTCCTCTGCCGCGACCCACGGGTCCGCCGCACCCTCCAGCCTCCTAGCCGTACTCGAGTGTCCTTGAGTACCACAACTACCGCTCTCATGGTTGTCGACTACTTTCCTGAAGAGGCGTCATGCACCGTTCTTCATGAAACGATTGGGGCGACCGGCCGCGCTCCCCATCAGCGTCGATGTGCCCTGCGCGGTGATCGGAAGGAGTCACTCGTTGTCAGACCTTCAGTCCCTGCTGACCACAAGTCAGCTTCGCTTCCTCAAGACAGCAGCCAGGAACGGTTCGTACCACGTACTGCTCGGGGCGGGCGCGAGTCACGGAGCCCATAACCCGCACGGCGAGGTCCCAATGGCGAAAGCCCTGGTGAAAGCTCTGGCCGAGGAGTACCCGGACGTTCCGATCAACGTCGCGGAGGACACGCTGTCGCGGGCCTACCAGCGTTCGGTGCTCGGATCCTCGACGGAAGCGGTCTGGCGGTTCCTCAAGAAGGTGTTCGGAGACGTTCAGCACGCCGAATGGTTCACCGACCTGATCAGCCTCCCGTGGAAGCGCGTCTGGACTCTAAATGTGGACGACGCGGCGGAACAGGCGTACGGATCGAGCCCACTTGCCCGCTATCGCGAAGCACGTACCATTTCCTGGGACGAGCAGTTCTCGGAGACCGGCGCCCTGGAGATCATCCATCTCCACGGTCACATCATCGGCTCGAAGCCGCGCAAGCTGATCTTCTCGCTGTCGGAGTACCAGGCCGCCGCTCAGGGGCACGTCGTCTGGGATCAGGTACTCGCGTCGACCATCGGCTCGCACCCCCTCGTCGTCGTGGGCGCCCGACTGCTGGATGACCCTGATGTCGAGCGGCTCCTCACCAGGAACCGGCCGAGTGCGGCCGCGCCGTCCATCGTCGTGGATCCGCGCATCTCGGCCGAGAACGAGTGGGAGCTGAATAAGTACGGCTTCGTGGTGTACAAGGGCACGGCCGAGGAGTTCACCAAGGACTGGTTCACGCAGGTCGGGCTGGACAGCGATTCGCTTCTGGAGCTGGCACAGAGCGAACAGCTGAGCATTCCTCAGGTCCATGAGCTGCAGACCAATCATCCCGGACCTCGGCCAAAGTCCCATCGCTACCTCGACGGTGACGAGCCCCTCTGGTGTGACGTCATCGACAACCTGGTGGCGCCGCTCTCCTGGATGCAGGAGGTCTCCAAGGGCATCCGGGAATGGGCCGCCTCGGAGAGTCACAAGCCGAGGATCCACCTCATTTACGGATCCCGCCTCACCGGAGTGTCCAGCGGCCTACTGTGGATTGCGAAGGAGGTACGGTCAGCGGGCGTCCGGTCGTTCGTCTTCGACCGGTCGAGCCGATTCGACGTACAGCGACTGGTCGACAAATTCAGCGGTCACGGACCCTCCGTCCTCTTCATCGACGGCGCGGCCGACTTCGCCGACGACATCGACGAGCTCCTCGGCGAGGCCGGGCTGGAGGGCACAGCGGAGATCTACGTCGTGGCAGCGGAGCTCCCCAGCAGGAACCTGCAACTGGAGGCCCGGCTCGAGGGGGCGTACGAGAAGAGCGTGGCGCCATCCGTGCCCACCCAGCTCCAGCGCCGCGATGCCGAGGCGCTCGTCGCCAAGCGCGAAAAGCTAGGCCGGCTGGGCAAACTGGAGGAGCTGGACAGGAAGGGTCGGGTCGGCCACTTCAAGGGCCGCGACGTCTTCTCGGCCATGATGGAGCTGGAGTACGGCACCGGCTTCCGCAAGCGCATGGAGCAGGAGATCATCGCGCTCGACGCCGAGTGGAAGAAATCGCTGATCCTCTTGCTGTCCATTGCCAGCCGCGGCCGCAACTCAGTCAGCCTGCTCGAATGCGCCAAGGCTCTCAACGTCTCGTCGGACACCATCGTCCGAGCCGCTCGACGAAGCATGGCACCCTTCGTCGAGGTCCAGGGCGATGTCCTGGTGGCCCGCCAGCGCGACGTCCTAATGGGTCCCATCGTCACATCGCTGGGGAATGGGGGAGCCCTCGCGTCCCTTCGGGAATGTATTCAGAACCTGTCTCCCCTGGTGAACCAGGACAGCCTGCGCGCGCGCAACAGAGCAGCGATGTTCGTCCGTTACGCGATGACCCAGAAACTGTTGACCAGCATCTTCCCGAACGATGACGTGGAGAAGTTCTACGACGACCTACTTCCCCAGTTCGGAGGCTGGAACGCCCGTTACTGGGAGCAGCGGGCGATCCACGCGAAACACCAGAATGACTGGTCGCGCGCCGAGTCGTTCGCCGAGCGGGCCGTGAACCTGCTGGACGACGCCTTCACTCGGACCACCTGCGGCACCATCCTGATCAACAAGGCCGATTTCTTCGCCCGCCAGAACGACAACAGGTGGCAGGAATTCCACCAGCGTGGGAAGAAACACTTCGAAGTGGCCTTCGCAGCGGACCGGGCGAACCGGGTGACGGCGTTCGCCTATCTGGAGTCGGCGATGTCACTGGCGGAGAGCGCCACGGAGTGCAACGTCCCGGAATGGTCCTCCCCGATCGCCGAGCTGCTTCACGAGTGGAAGCCGATCTACGGCGGACTGCGCCTAGTCCTCGGAAACGACCTGGCCCTGGACTCAGTCCGCCGAGCCGAAAAGCTGTCCCGCCGATGGGAAAACCTGTCGCAGAAGGGCCTCCCCACTGAAAACTAGAGGGGGCAACTACCAGAAGGGCCAACGGCGTAGGCGTGAGCACAGCAAGTGGACATCCGGCGCGTAGCACAGGCATGTCTCCCCGCGGAGTCTCGACACCGTGAGCCGGGCGCGCGGCCTATTCGCGGACGGTTCCGCGTCATCGCACCCTCGCTAGGCCTCTGACCTGGTAGAACACCTGAGACGCACGGGGCCTCCGGAGCCGTGTGCGCAGGTTCGAATCCTGCCGGGGGCGCCCTTCATGAGGTGCCCAAAGACCCCGTCACCAGCGGAAACGCTGAGGCCGGGGTCTTCTTGCGTGTGCAGCCGTGTGCCGCCCGGAGCGGGCGTATGTCGGGGGCTGTGAACTATTCGTGGACAGGATCTTGGGACGTAAGCCCAGGTCGCACCCCAGGAATGGCGAAGGCCTCCGGAGAGGTCCAGGGGCCTCGATCCGTAGCGCCTTGAGCGTGTGTCACTCGAACCAGCAGATCCTCGACATGGAAGTCCCTCAGCCAGTGGCTTTGGCGATGATGCGGTCCATCTCCTCCCGGCCGAAGGCTCGCAGGGTCGTACTACGAACGTTGCCCAACGCGCCGGCCTGCAGGAGCACTGCGGTGGCAGTCTCGTCGTCGGGTGCCTCTACGACAGCCACGATGTCGTACGGACCGACGGTCCAGTAGAGGTTCAGGACCTTCACCCCGAGCTTCTGTGCCGCTGCGGTGAAGGCTTCGGCGCGTTGCGGGGTGTCCTTGTAACCGCGGATCCCCTGGTCGGTCCAGTTCAGCAGCGCAACAAACGTGGGCATGATCCTTTACCCCTTGAGTAGACACAACGAGTCGTGGTCAATCGTGGGTCTCATGCGCGTAATGCGCATGAGAGGCGCATCTAAAGGAGTGACGGGAGCCATCACATGCTGCCTCGAGCGGTGGGCAGCCCGTCGACACAAATGAAGGTGACACGGCAGCGAACGCGGACGGCAACGGCAGTCAGCAGTGCCCCCGGTGGTCCTCGGCCGGTCGGCCTGGCTTCATGGCCTTGCCCGACATACACCCCCAGGGCTTCGGCGTAGTCGGGTGGCGTCCGATTTGTATTCAAGTGAGGCTAACTTCGACAAGATCAAGACGGTTCGCGCAACCGCCATGCCATGGGGGGCGGCGGCGTCCCGCCACGGTGCGAACCTGCCGCCCCACCCTCCTTCCCAGCCCTTGCTTCACCTATCGGCATTCGATAGATTCCCATCGCAACTCGGTGGAAGGACGGGCCATGGGAAAGCTGACAGTGCGTGCGCTGCGCGCCGTGCTCGCGGTGGTGCTCGCCGGCACCGTGTTCGTACAGGCATTGATGGTGTGGGCGTTGGCCACCGACCCGGAGGACGGGCCGCTCCCGCTGACCCCGCTGCGCGTGATCACGATCCTGGGCATGGTGTCGGCCCAGGTCGCCCTGGTCTGCGTATGGCGGCTGGTGACGATGGTGCGACGCGGAACCGTGTTCTCCCACACCGCCTTCCGGTACGTGGACGGCGTGATCGGCGCGATCGTGGCGGCTGCCCTCGTGTGGTTCGCGGTCACGGTCCTCAACGCGCCGGGCCAGCGGGACGACCCGGGCGTCACCGTCATCATGGGCGGGGTTGGCGTGGCCATCCTGGGGGTCGCGCTCATCGTGCTCGTGCTGCGGATGCTGCTCGCCCAGGCCGTCGCGCGCGACGTCGAAGTGGCACAGATGCAGGCCGAGTTGGACGAGGTGATCTGATGCCGATCGCCGTCGACATCGACGTGATGCTGGCCAGGCGGAAGATGTCCGTGGGCGAGCTCGCGGACCGCGTAGGAATCACGCCCGCCAACCTGGCGGTACTCAAGAACGGCCGCGCCAAGGCGGTGCGCTTCGCGACGCTCGCCGCGCTCTGCGAGGTGCTCAAGTGCCAGCCGGGCGACCTGCTGCGCTGGGAGGCCGAGGACGCCGCCGGCGGATGACGTGCCCCAGGGCGGGCGTGACAACGCCTGGCGCCGGCCTGAGCGCTGTCCGCGTCAGTGGACCGTGGATGTCTCGGCGACTGCATATGCCTCCAGGCCCGGGGTTGCGAGGAGGTGCGCGACGCAGGCCGCCGAACCGCCGACGTACGTGCTCACCAGGTCGACGTCGCCGCCCACACACCAGGCACGATCCTGGGGCCACCACAGGTCGGGGGTCTCGAGCCACGCCTCGTGGGGGTCTTGCGCGGGCGAGTCGGCATCGTCGAGAGGTCCGGCGAGCAGGATCTCGTCGCGGCCGGGGGTGCGGAAGACCGGGGTGTCGTCCCAGTCGTAGTGGCCGTAGCCGTCCCACGGTCCGTACCAGCAGCGGTCAAAGGTTCGGGTGTGTTGGGACAGCACGGAGATCAGGGTGCGGGCCACGTCGGCAGGGGTCGGGCCCTCCTGCGGGTGCTCGTCCCAGACGCCGGGGACGGCCGGAGTGTCGTCGTTGCGGTAGCGGATGGGATCTCGGGCGCCGATCAGCTCGTGCCAGCGCGTCCCTTCGGACACTGACCGCCCGTACACGGCGGCGACTCGGTCCCACCGCACCGGTTCCTCACCGAGCCGCGCCGGGTGGAAGACCCGCGCGTACGCGTCGAAGCCGGGTGCGCACACCCCCGTCACCGTGCCGAATCCGTCAGTGTGGGGCGGGCGCTGCTCCAGCCAGCGGGCGGGCGTGAGGTTGCCTGTCTCGATCTTGAGTCCGTCGCTGGGCTCCCAGTCCTCGTGCCTTGGCGCCTTGGCCCCAGAGTGGACCAGGCAGGTGTCCCAGCCGGGCGCCGAGAACACAATCGGGTGCGCTCGGCGCGGACTATGCCTTCCTTGGCGAGCCAGTCAGGGCCGCGGGCTGCGAGGGCCGGAGCGTCTGCAGGTGTGGCATCCAAGCCGACGACGGTTTGGAAGTGGTTTCCCATGAGGTGTGTCAGTAGAAGACGCCCCCGACAGCAGATGAGGGCACAGCCTGGAACCTGAAGACCTGAGCTTGGGAAGCTATGGCGCTTTGGGCGCTGTTGCGGGGCCTGACCTGCGGAAACGGTTTGACGGGCGCTGTCGCGGGCCCCGTTCGTACCGGTATTGAGCGCTGTTCACCGCTCCGAAGGGCAGGGATGGGGCATGCCCTCGCCGGCTACGGCGTGCGGGTGAACGACTGGCGGTAGGAGCGGGGCGGCACTCCCCGACGCCGTACGAACTGTGAGCGCAGGACGGCCGCGCTTCCGAAGCCGACCAGGCGGGCGATCTCCTCGACAGGGAAGTCCGTGGTCTCCAGGAGTTCCTCGGCGCGGCTGAGCCGCAGGCCGAGCAGCCAAGCGTGCGGGGTGGTGCCGGTCGAGGCGGCGAAGCGGCGGGCGAAGGAGCGCCTGCTCATCAGGGATCGGCGGGCCAACTCCGCCACGGGAAGCGACTCGTGGAGGTGCTCGCGGGCCCAGGCGAGCACGTCGGCGAGCCGATCGTCATGGCAGTCCTCGGGGGTCGGGGTCGCCAGGTACTGGGCTTGCCCCCCGTCGCGGTGGGACGGCAGGACCAGGTCTCGGGCGATGGCGTTGGCCTTGGCGGCGCCGTACTCCCGCCGCAGGAGGTGCAGGCACAGGTCGAAGCCGGCTGCGGCTCCCGCACCTGTGGCGATCCGGCCTTCGTCGATGTACAGGGCGTCGGGTTCGACGGTGACGTCCGGGTGGCGGTCGGCCAGCAAGCCGGCGAACCGCCAGTGGGTGGTGGCGCGTCGCCCGTCGAGCAGGCCGGCGGCGGCGAGCGCGAAAGCGCCGACGCAATGTCCCGCGACCAGCGCGCCGCGCTCGTGTGCGGCGCTCAGCGCCTCGAGCACGGCGGGTCCCGGCGGTGTACGGAAGTCCGCCCAGGGCAGGGCGATCACCAGATCGGCGGCGGCCAGCCGGTCCAGGCCGTGCTCGACCACGATCGGCAGCCCGACATCACTGCGGATCCGTCCGGGCCGGTCGGTGCACAGGGCGAAGTCGAAGCGGGGCAGGTCCGGGCCGCGCGCGTCGAACACCTCGGAGACGATGCCGACTCCGAGCACCCCGACACCGGGCGAGGCGTAGGCGGCGACGGTCACGAAGGGTGGCATGCGGGCAGTGTGGCACGATTCCTGCGATCGATGGCAGTGCGGCCACTCGTGAAGGAGGTTTCTGCCCCGAAGACTTGGGGTCATGACAGACGCACCGCTCGGCCGCAGCGCCACGTACAGGATCCTGACCACCGGCTACACCCTCTCCACCGGCCCGGGGGTGGCCGCCACCGTCTCGTACATCAGTGACGGGGGACGCCGCGTGATCGTCGACCCGGGCATGGTGGCCGGCCGCGAGCGGATCCTCGGCCCGCTCGCGGAGTCGGGGATCGGCCCCGATGACATCACCGATGTGGTGCTCAGCCACCACCATCCGGACAACACCATGAACGTCGGCCTCTTCGGCCGGGCTCGCGTCCACGACCACAAGGCGATCTACCAGAACGACCAGTGGACCGACCGCGACGCCGAGGGCTACGAACTGACCTCCTCGCTCAGGCTGATCCGCACCCCGGGACACAGCCGCGAGGACATCACCCTGCTGGCAGGCACGGACTCGGGTGTCGTGGCCTTCGTGGGTGACCTGTGGTGGCGCCCCAACGGCCCGGTGGACGACCCGGTGGCCCCGGACCACAAGATGCTGCTGGCATCCCGGCTCCGGGTACTTGCCGCCGCGGATCTGATCGTGCCCGGCCACGGCGCCGCGTTCCCGGCCGACGACACCGCGCCGCGCTAGCGGTAATGAGGTCGGCCAGCTCCCGGCGTCCACGGTGGCGCGGATGGACCGCCCCGCCGACGTTCAGCCGCGTCCGCCGACGAGGACCGCTCCGGACCCTGCGACGCATCGGCAAACGAGGCGCGCCGACCCGGGGGCCCGCTGACAGCCACCGGCGTACGAGACGGGATGAAGCCGAGACCGCGCCTGTTCGGGGTCGGCCGCCCTACGCGGGAATCCACTGAGCGCCTGTTGTCGTAAATCTCGCTCCACGGGCGTCACGAGAGGAACAGCAGCAGCACCAGGAGCCCGACCCCTGCCACGGCGAGCAGGAAGGACAGCTCGACACAGCGGTGTTTGCGCCACACGATGCGGCTCATCGTCACGAGCTGACGACTCAGCATCGGCAACGGGTCACGCTCGCAGAGCGCCTCTTGGAGTCGTTCCGGGTCCCAGTGCCGCAAGTGTCCGAAGTAGACGAAGTTGTACGGTGCTTCGGCCTCGGCCTGTCGTCCCCGCATCCTGGGCAGGACGACGAGGACAGCGAACAGGGCGCTGGCCAGCACCGACAACAGCGCGGCGACGAACATGACCAGGAGCGGCCCGTCCAGAGCGCGGACGGGGAAGCTGCCACTGGTGACGAGCCCGGCGATGCCGACCAGGGCGGCGGTCTCCAGGGTGAGGGCGAAGCTCGCCTTGGTGTCCACGCGGGCGGTCCACTCGCCCAGGGCGGCATGAATGCGCCAGGCGGTATCCGAGGCTTCCGCCGCGGACGGTGTGCGGGGCGGCGGCGCTGCCGACGGGGAGCCGTCGGGGGCATCGGGCCCATGCCCGGACAGCGGTTCAGGCCGGGCCGAAATCATGTATCGCTCCTCCCTCACGTGCCACCTTCGGTCGTATCTGGCCGGGCCGCACCGCCGGGGCGGGCCCGGTCTGATTCGCAATGGCGCGTAACAGGGCGGGCTCGCGCACCAGCACACCCCGGTAGCGCGTCGCGACCGCACCGGAACTGCGCAGCGTCCGCAGGGCGCGCTGCACACTGGCGTCGGAGACATTGGCGAGCGCAGCCAGGTCCGTGTGGCTGAGCGGCACGGTGATCTGTACGCCCTCCGGGGACGGCTCGGCGTGGGTGTGGAGCAGATTGTCCAGGACGCGGGCGAGGCGGGCGGTGGCACTTCCCGAGCCGGCGTCTATCCGGTAGCGGGTGGCCCCCCTCAGCTTCGCTGCCATGGACCTGTGCAGCGCCTCGGTCGCCTCGGGCGTGCGCCGCAGATAGTCGCGCAGAACCTCCGCGGTCAGCAGACGGGTCTCAGCCGGACGGATGGCCACGACCGTCGCCGACCGCGGTTTGGAGTCCAGCGCCGAGAGCTCGCCGACGAGTTCGCCGGGGGCCCGTAACGCGAGCAGCACGGTCCCGCCGTCCTCGCACGTGCCGATCACCTTGACGCAGCCGTGCAGGATCAGCATGGCGGTGGTGTCCGAGGCCCCTTCACGGATCAGTGAAGCGCCCGCCGGATAGGTCACCGGACGGCCGAGGCCGAGCAGTAAGTCCATGGCTGCCTCCGGTAGTTCGTCCAGCAGACTGCCGGGCGCCCACCGGGGCAGCAAGGACGGGTGGATACGCATGGTGCCCGGTCCTCCCCCTGAGAGACGCGCGTGGGCACGCGCCGTGACCTTTGTCCGGTACGCGTGTGTGTGCGCCCGGCAAACCTACCGGGATTGCGACAATCCGTGGCTGCCGTACGAAGAAAACAGGGTCGGGCGCGGTGTGGTGCCGGGTTCACCGAGCGTAGGACCGGGCGAGCGGGCCACACACCGTCATCTGACCGAGTCTGCGGGGCCCGAGCCGCACAGGATGTCAGTCATGTCATTGCCGCCCGTACAGGGTGGTGGCTGCTCCACCGTCGTCCCGCGAACCAGGCGGGGTGGGCTCGGAGGGGTGCCCACCTGCGGGAATGGGGGATCCGTGGGAGCTCAAGCATCCAATGGCCACGCTCAGGAGTGGTCGCTGGCGATCGATTTTGGTACGTGCTTCACTACGGCCGCCACAGCAGTCGCCGGGTCGAGCGACATGGCCGGCGAATCGTCGCCCGCCATGCTGGAAATCGAGAACAGCCGCTATCTGCCGTCGCTCGTATGTCTGGACGCCGACGGCACTCCCCTCACCGGGAGAGCCGCCCTGCAACGCGCGGTCAACCGCCCCGATCTCACCGAGCGTGCCCCCAAGCGCGCCCTGGTACGGCAGGACGGTGTGATCCTGGGCGAACGCCGCGTGTCCACCGCCGAGTTGGCCGCCGCCGTGCTACGCCGGACGCTGACCGAGGCCCAAGCCGTTCACGGTGGGAGCGCCCCCTCCCGTACCGTGCTCACCCATCCGGCGCGGTGGGGCGCCGCTGAGCGCACTCGGCTCGGTGAGGCGGCGGCGCTGGCCGGCATCGACGGGCCCGAGTACCTGCCCGAGCCCGTTGCGGCCGCCCTCCACCACGCCGAAGCGGGAGAGGTCCCCGAAGGGGACTGCCTCGCCGTCTATGACCTCGGCGGCGGCACCTTCGACACGGCAGTGCTGCGCCGCACCTCCAACGGATTCACCACCGTCGCCGTCGGCGGCGATCCGCACCTCGGCGGGGAAGACCTCGACGAATGCCTGGCCGCGCTGCTCGCCGAGCGCGCCGAGGCCCGCGATCCGCTGCCCTGGGACGAGCTGTGGGGGTCCGCCGAGCCCGGACAGGTCGCCCAACGTGCCCTGCTCCGCAGAGAACTGACGGCCGCCAAGGAGGCACTGTCCACGGCGAGTTCGGTGGACCTGGCCGTCCCCGGCTACCCCGAGCCCTTTCTGATCCGGTCCCACGAGTACCGGTCGGCCGTCGAACCGCTGCTCGCCCGCAGCCACGACCTGCTGACCGCCACCGTACGCGAGGCGGGTCTGGAGCCCGCCGCCCTGCACGCGGTGGTCCTCACCGGCGGCGCCAGCCGGACGCCCCGGGTGTCCGACCTGATCGCCGAACGGGAGCAGCGTCTGCCTCTGCTCACCGCCGACCCGAAGGCCTCCGTGGTCCTCGGCGCCCTCAGCTCCGGTCTGGTGGTGACCGTGCCGGCGGAGGGCCCCGCCGACGCCGGTGCCCGGCCCGGTGAGCCGCGCCGGGCACTGCGCTACTTCCAGCCCGCCGGTGATCCGGACTTCGAGTTCTCTCCCTACGACTGATCTGTGACAACGAAGGGGAATCGGGTGGACATCGTGATGCTGGGACACAGCGCGGCGGGAAAGACCACCTATGTCTCACTGATGTACGCCGCCATGCACGGCGGCATCGAGGGCTTCGGTCTGCGCGCCGAGAACGTCTCCGACCACCGGGTGCTGAGCGCCGCCGCCGAGGCTGTGCTGCGCGGCCGCTACCCGAACGTCAGCAATCAGCGCTCGGTCTTCGAATTCGTCCTCCAGTACGAAGGGCAGGACGTGTTCCCTTTCCGCTGGCGCGACTACCGGGGTGGTGCGCTGCGCGAGCGCAAGGGGAACAGCGAGCAGGCACAGCAGCTCCACGAGGACCTCATGGCGGCCCAGGCGGTGGTCCTCTTCGCCGACGCCCACCGGCTGGTCACCGTGCCGGGTTCGGCCCGGGAGCTGCGCCGGATGATCATGCTGGTGCGCTCGGCCATGGCCGAGCGCACCACCGAGCTCACCCCGGTGGTCCTGACCTTCACCAAGTGCGACCTGATCGATATGAACCAGGACGGCAATCTGGACCGGGTGGTCGGCCCCTTCCAGGAGCTGATCGACGCGGTTGCCGCCACCCAGCACCTGCGCGGTGCCTTTGTCCCGGTGGCCTGCGGGCCCGAGCCGGTCAACGTGGTCTTCCCCGCGCTGTGGAGTCTCTTCTACGGAATTGCGGGCCGGGCGCTGGCGCTCGAGGCGTCACTGGAGCAGTCGCTCGAATCGGCCCGGAACGCCGCCGCACGTGACACCTGGTGGGACCGCCTCGCCAGCCCGCTCATCGGCGAGGACACATGGGCCGAAATCAGCGCCCGCCACCAGCGGACCGCTGAAGCCGAGTACGAACGCCTCGAGCCGCTGCTCGCGCCCGCCCAACGACTCGAACAGCTCCTTGAGGACGTCCCTTCCTTCTGAGCCCTCTGGGCACGCCGTTCCCTCTGACGACCGACGCACGAGAACTGGAGCGCATCAGGACATGTACGAAATTCCCAGGATCACCATGACGATGCTCGGCGCCACCGGCTCCGGGAAGACCACCTACCTGCACGGTATGTACGACACCCTCTCCACCGGCGTGAACGGATACTTCCTGTACGCCACCGACCCCGACAAGGACCTCGATCTGGCGGAGGCGTGGGAGGAGCTGTGCGAGGCCGGCACCCTCCCGGACGCGACTGCCACCGAACCGGTGGACTACGAGTTCGTCTTCCGGCACGGCATGACCACGCTCCTCGAGATCGACTGCCAGGACTTCCGTGGCGGCGCGGGCACCGAGCGTCTCGGCAAGCCCGAGTCCCCCGAGGACATCGCCAAACTCCGCGCCCGGCTGGACATATCCGACACCATCATCCTGGCGCTCGACGGACAGCATGTGGCCCGGTGGGTCGCCGACAACACGCCTGCCGGACTCAGCCGGGCCCATGACCCGATGAAGATCGCCCGCTTCTCGAAGGCCATCTCGACGGTCTGCGTGAAACGGCTGGAGGCGGAAGAGCCCACCCCCGCCATCGTCGTACTGCTCACCAAGGCGGACCTGCTGGGCAAGCTCAGTGGAAAACCCATCAAGGAGGCGCTCGAAGCCGTCAAGCGCAATCTCTTCAAGCTGGTGCAGGTCCTCGGTTCCGAGGGAGTGACGGTGATGCTCTGCCCCGTCCAGATCGGCGCCTTCGACGGGGCCAACCTCTCCACTGTCGACCCCGGTCAGGTCAACCCGAAGAACCTGCACAAGCCGATCACCTTCGCGCTCATGCACTACCTCACCGAAATCATTCCCCGACGCCAGGAGCTGATCAGCTCCATGGACCGCGGCCTCGACGCGCAGAGCAGCGAACTCGCCGGCCTGCGCGGCGGTTTCATGGACGGCATCTTCCACCGCGGCCGGATCAGCGCGGTCGAGTCCTCCATGGCAACCGACCGCAGCGCACGCGGCGAGCTGGCTGCCCAGGTCGCCGAGGCCCGCAAACGCGCCGAGCAGATGGCCGACGACCTGCGCACGAGCCCCATCTACCGCTCCGGCAAACTGCAGGAGGCCTGAGCGCCATGGCGGACAGCCAACAGCGCGAAGCCATGGTTCCGCCGACGCCGCAGGGCTGGTGCGCCGTGGTGTACGGGCGCACGTACCGCATCGACGAGTGGTGGCGGGCCATGCCCGCCGAGGTTCCGGTACAAGGTCCCGTCGGGCGCGCCGTACTGGCCACCGTGGCGGGCGGGAAGCGGCTCGCGGACAGTCCCCGGTACCTCCTCGCACGCGGCGCGCACGGTGTACTGGTGGGCGCGGCCTGTCGGATCGACGTGGTGGACCAAACGAGGGCGGTGGAGTCCCACGGGCGCCCGTTGTACGGATTCGTCGGCTGGCACCACCGGGACCGGCACATCGCCGGGCTGCCTGGACTGCGGGAACTGGAACAGCGGTTGAGCGACTGGGCCGGGCCCACATACCAGGAGTGGGTAACGCCGGCATGGGAGGCCCGCACCTCCCGCTCGGCGACCATGCTCACCAGCACTGCCGGACCCGCGCCGTGGGACGAGACCGGTCCGGGGGCGAAGCCCTTCACCGCGGACCACACGGCCCTGCCATCCGAGCTGTGGGCCAGACAACGGACGATGCACGTGTTTCCGCAGGCCGAGGCCGCCCTGCTGTGGGACGCGGTGCTGCGGACCGGACAGGACTTCGTACTGGGAGCCGGGTGGCGGGAGGCCAGGGACGGAGATCCGTCGGTGCTCACTCATCTGTGCAGTGCGGACGCCACCGGCCATCAGGAGATCCTGCACAAACCCCCACCCCCGACCTCTCCCCCACGGCCCGGGCGCCCGCCAGGGTGGCAGCCGTCACCCGCGGCACAGCGAGACCACCGGTCCGGCCGCCGTGATCAGTACGGGAGCGAGCGCCGCAGGAGCAAGGAGCGGTACGAACCACCTCGCGAGGACTCGGGTGGCCTGGGTGGCTTGGCCAAGTCGGTGCTCGAATCCCTGTTCGGACTCGGAGGGGGAGGGGACGAACCCGCCCAGGACCCCGGAAAGGGCCGCCGGGACGCGTCCTACGAGGCGAGTGACGGCCGCGAGCAGCACACCGATCCGTACGGACACCGCGAGCAACGCAGCGATCCGTACCGCCGTCCTGTCCCGCCCGTGCCCCAGGGCCCCGCGTACGGGCGTACCCGCGAAGTCGACCCTGAGGACGCCTCCGCCGAGGGGTCGTTCGACGAGTTCGACGAGGAGCCGCCCCGGTCCACGTCCGGACCTCGGGGATCCGAGCGCACCGAAACCGGGCCCCCGGAAACTTCGCCCCCGACGGAAGACACACCATGAATCCCACTCCGCACCCACTGCAGGCCGAGGTGCTCAGGCTCGCCGAGGACTCCGCCGCCCTCCTGGACCGCGTTGCGTCCCGCCGGCACCCCACACCGCCCGGCACCCCCGCCATCGAGCCGGGTCCCGACGGCGACCACGGCTACGTCACACCGCCCGGAACCGCCGACGCGATCCGCGCCGAGGCCGCCGCCGTGCACGCCGGCGCCGCCACCCTGGTCGTGGTCGGCGAAAAGAAGCGTGGCAAGAGCCGCCTGCTCAATGCCCTCGTCGGACGCCCCGGCCTGGTCCCGGTGGAAGTCGATGTCGCCACCGGCGTCCATATCGTCGTACGCCACGCCGAACGGCCCGAGGCTGTCGCGTATCTCGACGGTGGCGCCCAGCGGCTGCCCATCCGCATCGAGGAGATAGCCGAGTACGCCGCCGTGGATCCGGTCACCCAGGGCGCGCGCCGCGACGACGTCCATCACGTCGAGGTGGGCATCCCCGCGGAGCGGCTCGCCTCCGGGCTCTGCTTCATGGACACCCCCGGCGTCGGCGGCCTGGTGTCCGGCCACGCCCGCATCACCATGGCCGCGCTCGGCCGCGCCGACGCGCTGATCTTCGTCGTCAACGGTTCCACCGAACTGACCGCCTCCGAACTGCGCTTTCTGGAACAGGCCACCGAACGCATCTCCGAGGTCCTCTTCGTCCTCACCCAGACCGACAAGTACCGGGCGTGGCCCGAAGTACTGGACCGCAACCGCGTGCTGCTGGCGCGGCACGCTCCACGCTATGTGGCCGCGCCCTGGTTCCCGGTCAGCAGCCGGGCCGAGGAGGACGCGCAGGCGGCGGCATCGGCCGGAGACGAGGAAACCGCCGCGAAGCGCCGCGCGGCGAGCGGCTTCGCCCCGCTGATCGAGACGCTCACCGGTCGGATCGCCCCCCGCGCCGCCGAACTGCGGCTGGCCAACATCGTCCATGTCACCCGTGCCGCACTGACTCCGCTGGCCGCCGCGCAGGACCGGCGGTTACGCTCGCTCGCCCAGGACCCCACCCTCGTGGGCGAGATCCAGCACCGTCGCGAGGCCGTGCGTTCCCTCCAGAGCACCGATGCCGCCTGGCGCGGCATGTTGCGCAAGGCCGCCCTGGAACTGGAGCGCCGGCTGCGCACCGGCTTCCTGCGCGACGTCAACGACCTGCGGCAACTGGCCGAGGAGAAGACCGCCTCACTGTCCGGGCCGGAGCTGGCGGCGGAGTTGCCGCGGGATCTGGAGGCGGGGGCAGAGGCGGTCTGGATGAACCTGGAGGACGCCACCCGCAAGGGCACCGCCCAGCTCGCGGCGCTGATGGAGCACGAGTGCGGGATCGACCCGGACGGCATTCCGGAGGAACTCGCCCGCCCGGAGCGCCTGGACGCACTCCCCCACCTGGTCCGAACGGAACACGACGCTGGGGGCGTCCTCGGACTCGTCGAGCGGGTGATGCCCGCCTGGAGCGCCGGAGGCCTGACCGCCACGGTGGCCTACGTTGCCACCGGCGGCCTTCTGCTGCCTCTCGCTGCCGGCTTCGGAATGATCGGCGTACTGTCCCGCCGACGCAGGCGGCGGGAGGAACTGACGCGACTGCGCGGTGACACCAATCGCTACGCGCAGCGCCTGATAGCCGAGTTGACCACCGAGATTCCTCCGGAGATCACTCGCACCGTGGAGGAGGTCACCGCGCGTCTCACCACCCGCCTCGCCGAACGCATCAGCGCCCAGCGCTCGCTGCTGGAGACGGAGTTGGAGGAACTCCAGCGCAATCTGACCGCGTCCCGGGAACAGCTCGCCCAGGACCGCGAGCGCACCAGGCGCCTCAACGCCGCTGTCGCAGCCCTGCTGGACCGCGCCCGTGACCTCGCGGGCAAGCTCGCCGGACCCGAGAGGCAAAGTGATGCCGACCCGACGGGAGAGCCTGCATGAAGATCGTCATGCTGGGGCTCAGCAACGCGGGGAAGACGACGTACATCGCCATGATGTACGAGCTGATGCGCAAGGGATACGGCGGATTCAAGATCCGCGCCACCGAGCCGGACCGGGACCGCGAACTGCTCTCGGCGGCCCGCTCCATCCGGCAGGGCACGTACCCGCCGCCATCCTCCCGGCGGGACGCACATGTGTTCCGGCTCAGTCACCGGCGGCGTGCTGTCGCCGACTTCACCTGGACCGACTACCGGGGCGGCGCGCTGACCGACCGCGCGAGGGACGAGGAGACGGCCCAGGTGCTGGCCGAAATATCCGGTGCGGACGGTCTGGTGGTCTTCGTGGACGCCCACAATCTGGCCACCACCGCCGGCTCCGGTCGGCGCGCAGTACGCAGGCTGACCGTGCTGCTCCAGCGAGCGGTGGACGAGCGGCCGGGCAAGGTACCCGTCGTCGTCGCCTACACCAAGGCCGACCTGGTGGCCGGGGACCAGGAGTGGGCACGGGCCACCGCCCCGCTCGCCGACCTCCAGCAGGCGCTCGCCACCTCGCACCGGGTACTGGACACCACTGTTGCGGTTTCCTGCGGGGCGGACCCGGCGGGTGTGCATGTTCCGGTGCTGTGGTGCCTGGCCCAGCATCTGTCCGCCAGGGTCACCGATCTGGAGCGGGAACTGGCGGCCAGCAGGAGCCTGATGGCGGGCGCCAAGGAGCGTTCGGGGGTATGGAACAGCCTCACCTCCACGATCAAGGGCGAGGAGAGCGAGTGGCAGAAGTATCTTCGCTACGAGCAGGGGGCCAAGGAGGAGGCGAAGGAACTGAAACCCCTGCGTGCTCCAGCCCGACGACTGCTCGTCGCTCTCGAACGAGCACAGGCCGACCACGCGCCGCCGACGGGGCAGCTCGCGCAGGAAGGCCGGTGAGAGCCATGGCACCGGTGAAGCGGCGCGGACCTGCCGCCCGCGCCCGTACCACGCCGCCGACCACGTGACCGGCACCGGCCGTCCCGCCCGCCGGCCCCGCGGCGAACTGTGCGGCGCGGCGGCGGACCTGGCGCGCGCCGCTCTCGCCGCGCTGCCTGCGGGCGAGGCCGCCGACGCGGTGCGAGCGGTCCTCGACCGGCTGGCCGAGGACCGCTTGCGGATCGCCGTCGGTGGACGTATGAACGCCGGCAAGTCGACCCTGGTCAACGCGCTGCTCGGGCGTCGGCTCGCGGCTACGGCCGCCACCGAGTGCACCATGCTCGTCGCCTGGTTCCGACAAGGGGTGCAGAACCGCGTGGAGGTGCGGCGCCTGGACGGGCGGCGTTACTTCGTCCCGGGGCACCCGGGGGGAGGCATCCCGCGCGACCCTCGCCGGCTCGGCAGTCCGCGCCAGGAGATCGCCGAACTGGTCGTCGAAGTCGCGGACAGCGCCCTCCTCGCCCACCGGTACAGTCTCGTCGACACCCCGGGCATGGACACCCTCAGCGGTCTGGACGAGGTCGCGCTGAGCGCCCTCGCACGGGCCGACGCCCTGCTGTACGTCATGCCGCACCCCGGAGCCGGAGACGCCGAGGCCCTCCAGTCCCTGCGGCGCCAGGCTCACGAACGGATGACCGCCCTCAACGTCCTCGGCGTGCTCAGCCGCATCGACGAACTCGGCAGCGGCACCGGCGACCCGTGGCCGCGCGCCGAACGCGTCGCCGCCACCTACACCTCCCGCCTCACCGGCATGGTCTCCCGCATCGTCCCCGTGGCCGGACTGCTCGCCCAGACCGCGACGGGCGACCAGTTCACCGAGGGCGACACCGCGCTGCTGCAGAGACTGGCCGGGGAGCCACGCCAGGAGCTGGAGCGGGCTCTGTACTCGCCGGACGAGTTCCTGGGCCGACGGGGTGGCCCGCTCGACACGGCGGAACGCACCCGGCTGCTCGATCTGCTGGGCACCTACGGCATCCGGGTGGCGGTCGACTCCCTCACCGAGGCCGACGGGGCGCGCGACGCCCGTTCACTGCTGAACGCGCTGCGGGCCGCCTCCGGCGTGGAGACGCTGTTCGAGGAGATCGACGTACGCTTCGTCGCCGCATCCGACCGGCTACGGGCCGCCTCCGCGCTGGGCCTGCTGGAGGAGGTGGCGGCCACCGTCCTGCGCGGCAATCCCGATTCCGGCGTACGAGGCGCCCTGGAAGCTCAACGTACGGCTGTCGCGGGGCTGCGCCGCCATCCGCTCATGCGGCAGACCGAACTCGCCTCCGCCCTGGCCGAACTGGCAACCGGAGGTCTGCGCCTCAGCGAGGCCGACGGGGCGGCGCTGGTGGCGCTGGCGACCGGTGGAGACGCGGCGGCATGTCTGGGCGTCCATCCGGACGCCACGGCCACCGAACTGGCCGCTTCGTCCCGGGCCGAGGCGGTCCGCTGGCGGGTCGTCGAGGCGTCGGCGCCGCGTGCGGTGCAGCGGCATGCGCGTACCGCACGCGAGCTGTGCGAGGAGTTCTACTTCCGCGCACGCGGCGACTGAGCCTTCGCGCCGTTCACCAGTCGTCGTGCGGGCCGGGCGACGGGTCCGGCTCGAGACCGTGCTCTTCGTCGATGTAGTCCGACATCGAGGTGTAGCCGATGTCGTCCATGTCCTGGATCACGTCACCCTGTCCGAGACGGCCGTCGTCCCAGGTCTGGTCGTGCTCGCTGTCGTATGCCATGAACGGCTCCTCCGAGGGCCAGACGTGAGCTGCCTCGTCGTGGTGGCCGGCGTGGGCGACATGCTCCGCCAGCGGCTGCACGTCCTCCGCCTCGGCGGAGGATTGTTGCCCGTGCCCGATGGTGCGCCGTTCCGCCTCGGCCTGTGCCTGCGTGGCCTGGTGGTGGGCCGCTGTGCCCTGAGGTGTCGTTCCGTCGTCCTCGGCCTCGGGGGCGTCGCGCAGCATCAGCAGCGTGCCCGCGCCCACCGCGGCCGCGGCCGTGCCCAGCAGCCTCCCCGTACGACGGCGCGGCCGTACCAACGGGCCGTCCGGCGGAAGCACCGGGAAACCGAGCGGCGCGGTACGCCCCCTCGGCAGCACGCTGATCCAGGCATCGGAGGCGAAGCGCTTCTGGGGGATGTCCACCCTCACCTTGCGGAAGGCCGCGGCCGAGAGACCGCCCGCCCCGGGCGCGAAGCAGTCCGCGTAGAGATCGGGCGGGACGATCAGGGCCATGTCGCTGGACGGTGCCCCGGCCAAGGCGGAGCGCAGTTCCCCGCAGTCCAGCAGCCGCGACGCCAGCTCCACCGACCACGCCACGAAGCCGAGCGGCGCCCGCTGTACGGCGCCCTGCGCCATCGCGACGCGGAGCCGGACGCAATGGTCTCGAGCGGCCCTGGCGTTGAGAACGGGGAGCATGTCCCGCAGGCCGAGCACCAGCCCGGGGACGGCCTTGCCCTCGTCCACCCCGCTGGGCAGCAGGAGCAGTTGACCGTCACCGCGGTCCTGTCTCTCGCAGGCGGTCCAACGCACACCGGCCTGCCGACAGGCATGGTCGAGCGCGTGGGCGACACCGTCCTGCACCTGCATCTGGGCGGCGTGACTGCGTCCGCTGTAATGCTCCACATCGACGATCAGGCAGAGCCTGCGCTCGCGGGGGCCCCGTTTCCAGGCCCCGGTGCCCTCCGGAGGCGTAACCTCCCCATGCCCCGTGGAATCGCTCACCGGCCTCTCCCACTCCCCGATGCCAGACCCCCTCCACAGCGTCGTCGGCCGGACGGGGAGAACTTCATGAGGATCGTAGCGCCGAAAAGCCTCATTCAGACCGGTTCTGACGCATCGTCCGATGGGTGACGGGATCACCGCACTTCAGCAACCGCAGGGCGGCTCGTCCCGGCACGTGCTGCAGGACGTGCCGGCCGTCAGGGCTCCGTCTCGAGGATGTCGAACCACGCCGCGGCGTCCACGCTCCCGTCGGATCGGGGGAGTGCAATCTCCGCCCAGATGACCTTGCCCTGGGGCGTGTAGCGGGTGCCCCACCGTTCTGCCATCTGGGCGACGAGGAACAGGCCGCGGCCTCCCTCGTCCATCGTGGCCGCGTACCGCAGATGCGGCGAGGTGCTGCTGCCGTCGGCCACCTCGCAGGTCAGGGTGCGGTCCCGCAGCAGCTGCACCGTGACCGGTGCGGAGCCGTAGCGGATGGCGTTGGTGATCAGTTCGCTGAGCACCAGCTCCACGGGGAACGCGACCTCGGACAGGTCCCAGTCGTCCAGCTTCTCGGCCACGGCGGCGCGCATCCTCGACACGGCGGCCGGTTCGAACGGCACGTCCCAGCGGACGACGTGGTCGGGCGGGGTCGCCCGTGTGCGGGCGATGAGCAGCGCCACGTCGTCCTTCGGCCGGCCGGGCAGGAGCTCCTCGATCACCGCCTGACAGCTCTCCTCCGGCGACCGGTCGGGATGGAACGCCAGAGCCTGACGCAGCAGCTCGATCCCCACGTCGATGTCCCGGGTGCGGTCCTCGATGAGCCCGTCGGTGTAGAGGACGAGCTGCGCGCCCTCCTCCACTTCGAGTTCGGCGGTCTCGAACGGCATACCGCCCAGGCCCAGGGGCGGCCCGGCCGGAAGATCGGGGAACGACACGCTGCCGTCGAGGTGGACCAGCGCGGGTACGGGGTGCCCTGCCCGCGCCATGGCGCAGCGGCGGGAGACGGGATCGTAGATGGCGTACAGGCAGGTGGCGCCCATGACCCCCGTACCGGCGCCCACCTCCGCCTCCTCCTGGTCGATGCGCCCGACCAGGTCGTCGAGGTGGCTGAGGATCTCGTCGGGCGGCAGGTCCAGGGTGGAGAAGTTGTGCACCGCCGTGCGCAGCCGTCCCATCGTGGCGGCCGCGTGCAGGCCGTGGCCGACGACATCCCCGACGACCAGCGCCACGCGACCGCCCGGAAGGGGGATCACGTCGAACCAGTCGCCGCTCACTCCGGAGAGCGCGGGCAGGTAGCGGTGCGCGACCTCGAGGGCGCTCTGCTCGGGAAGGGCCCGCGGCAGGAGGCTGCGCTGCAGGGCCACGGCCAGGGTGTGCTCACGGGTGTAGCGACGGGCGTTGTCGATGCTGATCGCCGCCCGGGCGACCAGTTCCTCGGCCAGGGTCAGGTCGTCCTCGTCGAACGGCTCGGGCTTCTGCGAGCGCCAGAAGTTGGCCACGCCCAGGATGACGCCCCGTGCCTGGAGGGGCACCGTGATGAGCGAATGGATGCCGTAGTCGACAATCCTGCCCGTCCGCTCCGGATCCTGGGCCTGCCAGCCGGGCGCGGTGGACAGGTCGGGCACGAGCTCCGACCGGCCGCTGCCGAAGCCCCGTGCCTGTGGTGTGGAGGGAAGGAAGTCGATCAGGCGGTCGAGTTCGTAGAGGGGATGGTCGTCCCGGATGCCATGGACGGCGGTGCGGCGCATGTCGGTGGCCGTACCGGCCGGCTCCTCCCCGCGCAGCACCGGGTCGGCCAGATCGACGGTGACGTAGTCGGCGAACCGGGGGACCGCGACCTTCGCCAGTTCCTCGGCCGTACGCACCACGTCGAGAGTGGTACCGATGCCCAGACCGGCGTCGTACAAGAGTTTGAGCCGCTCGCGGGCCGTCTCCGCCCTGCCGGACAGCGCCCGCAGTTCCGTGGAGTCACGCAAGGTGACGACCGTCCCCTTGGGGCCGCCGTGATGGTTCGTGGGCCGCTGGTTCACCGCGAGCAGCCGGTCCCCCGCCAGGTGCACCTCGTCCGTGGCCACGCGACCCGAGGTCAGCAGCTCCACCGTGCCGGGATCAAGACTGGGCAGCTCCGAGATGTGCCGTCCCTCGGCGTCGGACGGCAGGTCCAGAAGCCGCCTGGCCTCGTCGTTCGCCAGCAGCAGCTGACCGTCGTTGCCGACGATGAGGACACCCTCGCGGACGGCGTGCAGCACGGCGTCGTGATGCTCGTACATGCGGGTCATCTCGGCCGGGCCGAGCCGGTGGGTCTGCCGCCGCAGCCGCCTGGCCACCAGCGCCGTTCCTGCCGTGGCCAGGGCGAGCGCCGCCGCTCCGGCGCCGAGGATGATCGGCAGCTGTCTGTCCACCACGCCGGTCACGTTCTCGACCTTCAAGCCGGCGGACACCAGGGCGACGACTTTGCCCTTGAGATCGCGGACCGGGACGACCGCCTGCACCTCGTGGCCGAGCGGGCCGTCAACGCTCTCCGTGTACACGCGGCCGGCCAGCGAGGGCTCGATGGTGCCGACGAACCTCTTCCCGATCCGGTCCGGCTGGGGATGCGTGTAGCGGATCCCCTTCGTGTCCATCACCACGATGAAGTCGACGCCGGCCGCCTTCCGTGCCGCCTCGGTGGAAGGCTGAAGCACCTTGGAGGGGTCGGGGAGCCTCAGCGCGGCCGGAAGGCCGGGAGAGTGCGCGTACGTCTCCGCGACGGCGATCGAACGGTTCTTCGCCTCGGTGCTGCTGTCGTGCCGGGACTGCAGCACAAGCGCCACGACCGCGCTCGCAACGAGGAGCACCACCACAGCCACCTGCAGGGCGAAGACCTGCCCGGCGACGCTCCGGGGATGCTTGTCGGTCAGTGACCGAACCGGAGCGCTCCGGAATCGGTCGAGACGTTTGACCACACTGACCTTTCTAACACCGCACGATGCTCTGCGGCCAAACAGCGACGATCGGCTGACCGGTCGACGTCCGGCTCCTCACCGGGCACCGAGACCGTCGCACCACGCGAACCATCAGGTGTGTCGGCAGCGGCGTTCCGTCGCCGGGCACGTCCGGTCAGGCGTCAAAGGCCGGGCCCGCTCTCGGGCCCGGCCCCTTGTGGGCCCTCCGGCACATGATTCGCAGCGGTACCCGTCACCTCACGTGTTGGGGCGCTTGCCGTGGTTGGCGTTCTTCTTCTTGCGGGCACGCCGCTTGTTGCCTCGCTTCGACATGGTGTCGGATCTCCCTCATTCCGGACGTTTCACGCGTTCGCCAGTCTAGGTTCCGCCCGCGACGGCCGCGCGGTGAAGGTCGACCTGGAGAGCGATGTCGGGCATGTCGTGCTCCTCGGGAGGTCGGGCGGTGGTCAGGCGCTGGGAGTGAGCCTGTGTTCGAGGTCGCGCAGGTCCCTCGTGAGGGAGCTGCGGACCGTGCGGGCCATCGGCGGGGCGGCGATGCGGAAGGAGCCGCGCGCGTCGCCGCGGACACGGATCCGGGCAGGCGTGCCGCCTCCCCGCGGGGTGAACCTCCAGGTGACGTGCACCGGCATGGGGCCGGCCACGGAGACCTTGCCGAGCAGCCGGAGCGGCTCGTACGCGGCCACTCGGAGGACGTAGTCGATCCGCTTGCCGGGAAAGCAGGCCGTACGGGTCACCTCGGCGCCGATACCGAAGCCGCCGGTGTCACTGTCCATGCCGGCCTGCCGGGTGCGGTCGTACGGCTCCTCGCCGCGCAGCCGGTCGGGCGGGCGGGCGGGCGGGGGATCAGGCGCTCGGCCGTCTCGTCGATGCTCATGCGGGTCCTCTGCTTCGGCGTGCGGTCAGGAGGCCTGCCGGCCAGGATTGCGGCCGCTCGCCGCGAGTGGGCGCTCGAAGGCGGTCGCATCGGCCGGGGCCTGGAGTGCCGGGCCGTAGTCGGACGGTGAGCCGTATCCGGCCGCGCGTGCCGGTGACGACTCATCGCGAGGGGGAATTCCTCGGGCAGTGGTTCAGGGCATCTCATGACCTGCCGCTCACCGTCTCTGCCACGATGAACGCCATGCGCACCGTCGGCATCGATCTCTCGGCGACTCTCGGCAACACCGCTGCGGCGGTGGTCACCTGGGGCTCTTCCCGTGCCGTCGTCGAGGCGCCGCGGGTGCGGTGCCTCGACGACGAGCTCGTGGATCTCCTCGCCCGGCTGGGGCCGGAGGATCGCGCCGCTGTCGACTCCCCCTTCGGGTGGCCCGTCGCGTTCGTTCAGGCCGTCGCCGCGCATGCCGCCCGGCAGCCGTGGCCGGGGCGCGGGATGGACAGCACCGTGCACCGGCTCGCGCAGCTGCGCTTTCGGCGTACGGACCTTCTGGTGTGGGACGCGGTCAAGCCGGGCCGGCCCCCGCTGTCCGCTCCCTTCGACCGGATCGGGGCCATGGTCGCGCGGTGGGCGCACATCGAGGACGAACTCGCCGCCCGAGGAAACCCGGTGGACCGGTCCGGGCTGGGGAGCGTCTGTGAGGTGTATCCGCGCGCCACTCGGCTTCGGTGGGGGCTGAGCAGGGAGCGTTCCATGACGGAGCTGCTGCGGGCTGCTCCTTGGCTGCAGTGTGACGCGGCGGTGCGGGCAGCGTACGAGAGCAGTGAGCATGCCTTCGACGCGTTGATCTGTGCGCTGACGGCGCGTGCGGCGGCCCGGGGGCTGACGGTCCCACCCGCCGGCGCGGATCTGGATGTCGCGCGCGTGGAGGGCTGGATCCATCTGCCGGTCGCCGGCAGCCTGCCGCGACTGCTGGAGGCCGCCGACCCCACCGGCACCGGGGCACAGACGGGGACATGACCGTGCCCCGCCGCATGTCGCGGCAGGGGCACAGGCGTTGAGCGTGTCAGCCGAGGGCCGGGGTGGCCTCGGCAGCCGCCGGGGATCCGGCCTCGCGGGGCGCCAGCAGGCGCTGCGCCATGAAGCCGAAGGCGATCGCGAACGCCGCCCACAGCGTTGCCTGCACCGCGAGTGCGGCCACGCGGAAGTCCCACAGCAGCTTGGCCGGGAAGCCTTCGGCCACCGCGTCCTCGTTGCCGGGCAGGAAGACGAACGCAAGTGTCACCGCGGCGATGAAGCCCGCGCCGGCGACCAGCGTGGCGTTCCAGTTGCCCAGGCGCGGAGCCAGACGGCGCCCCGCAATGGTGGCCGCGACGCCCAGCAGCACACTGAGCAGGATCATCAGGAAGAACAGCGTGGTGCGCTTGCCGATGGTGTCCGGGTTGCCGACCGCGGGCGGCGTCGCCGGGTACTTCAGGAACGGGACAAGGTAGACCGTGGTGAACGCGGCCGCCGCCGTGAGGGCGGCGGTCGCGCGCGGGGTGAAGCGGCCCACCCGGCCGAGCAGGAAGCAGAACGCCAGCGACGCGATGCCGCCGAGGGCGACCCCGTAGACGAGGACGCCGGTTCCGAGGCCGACGGTCGACTGGACCGCGCGGCTGACCAGTTCCTCTTCCTCCTCGGCGGGTTCGGCGGCCGCGCCGCCGTGGTCCGCGTGGTGGGCTGCTTCCTTGGCCGCCGCGGCCTCTTCCACCGCGATCGAGCCGTCGACGGACGGCTCGCCCAGGGTGTAGGCCACGGCGAAGGCGAAGAGGCCTGCGATCAGGCCCGCGAGCATGCCGCGGACCAGAAGATTTCTGACAGTTGATGCGTACACGTGCCGACGCCCCTCAGTGGCAGGGGAAGCCGAGCAGGTGGCGACCGTCGTGCACCCACTCGTGCACCTCTGCCCCCGCGAAGACGGACGTGGCGCCCTGCTCGGCGCCGACGAAGTACAGGGCGACCAGCATGAGGAGACCGACGAACACCGCCCACGGCAGAACCGCCCGCACGGGAAGAGAGGTCAGTTCGGGAACGACAGGGGTGGAAACGGCACTTGAGACGGCAGCCTCGGCCATGGCGGAACCTCCTTGGGGAACACGCGTCCCATACGGTGGTGCGCGACGACGGTCCTCGGGTCTGACTCACCGCGGCGGGTGCGCCCACAGATCGGGCTGCCGCTGCGGCATTACAGTGGCGCGACCGTGCCGGACTCTCACCGGGCTTCCGTCTCGCCGTCGTCGTGATGATTGAAATTGTCGCGGTGACCGTATCGCGACACTCGCATTCGGCCAAGAGGCTGAGGCACGGATCACTCGCTTTCGCTCCCGTACGCCCCCGTACGCCCCCCTGCCCACTGTTCAGTAGGGTGCGCGGATGCAGTGGATGAAAGTGCGCCGATGAGCGTACGGGTCACCCTGGTCTCCCCCGCGATGAACCAGGCGGTGCGGCAGGCCCGGTTCGACGACGATCTGCCGCTCGATCAGGCCGGGTTGGCGAGTCTCGAGCAGGCCGCGGGCATGAGCGGGCGGGGGTACGTGTCGACTTCCGCGCGGTGCCGGGCCACCGCCCAGGGCCTCGGGCTCGAGGCCGAGCCGCTGGCCGAACTCGCGGGCTGTGACATGGGGCGCTGGCGTGGGCTGCGGCTTGATGAGGTCGCCGCTGCCGAGGAGGCCGCCGTCGCCGCCTGGCTGACCGACCCGTCGGCGGCCCCCCACGGCGGTGAGTCGGTGCGTGGCCTTCGGATCCGGATCGGCGACTGGCTCGACTCCCTGGCCGACGGCGATGGTCGCGTTGTCTGCGTCGTCGAACCCGATGTCGTACGCGCCGCCGTCGTCCACGCGCTGTCCGCACCCGACCAGGCCTTCTGGCGGCTGGATGTCCGGCCGCTCACCGCCACCGAACTCAGTGGCCGGGCAGGGCGGTGGAACGTGGCGGCGGGGCGACCGCTCGTCACGCCGGGCGGGTAGGCGGAGCGGGCGGTGCCGGCGGGCAGGCACAGAGGCCGACTCGTGCGCAGGGTCCGCCTCGTTCCCAGGCTCACGCCGAGCTGCGCTTGCGCGCGGTCGCCTTCTTCGCCGTCGACTTCTCCGTTGACTTCGCCGCCGATTTGGCCGTCGACTTGGCGGCCGTCTTCTTGGCCGCCGACTTCTTCGCCGCCGTCGCCGTGGACTTGGTCGCCGCCGTCTTCTTCGCCGCGGTCTTCTTCGCCGTCGTCGCCGTGGACTTCCTCGTGCCCGACGTCTTGGGGGCCGACCGGCTCTTCAGTGCGGTGACCTCCGCGACCTCCCCCTCCTCGCCCCGTGCCTCCTTCGCCGCGCGCACGCTCTTCTCCAGCGCGGCCATCAGGTCGATGACCTTTCCGCGGCCTTCCTCGGGCGGGGCCTGCGGCGCCGCGACGCCGCCCTCGACCTTGGCGGCGATCATCGCCTCGACCGCTTCCCGGTACTCGTCGTGCAGCGAGTCGAGCTCCACCTCGCCGAGCGTGTTCATCAACGCGTCGGCCAGGTCGAGTTCGGCCTCCCGCACCGTCACCTCGGTCTGCGGAGCGATGCCCTCCGGGGTGCGGATCTCGTCCGGCCACAACAGGCCGTGCATGGCGATCACATCGTCGACGACGCGCAGCATGCCCAGCCGCTCACGCCCTCGCAGGGCGAATTTGGCGATGGCGACCTTCTGGCTGCGCTTGAGGGCCTCGCACAGCAGGGTGTACGGCTTGGCGGCGGGCACTCCGTTGGCGGCGAGGTAGTAGGCGGCGTCGATCTGGATCGGATCGATCTCGTTCGCGGGGACGAAGGCCACGATCTCGATCGTCTTCGCCGTCGGCAGCGGAAGGGAGGCGAGGTCCTCGTCCGTGATCGGGATCAGCGAGCCGTCCGCGTCCTCGTACGCCTTGCCGATCTCCGAGGTCGCGACCTCGGTCTCCTCCAGTTCGCACACCTTGCGGTAGCGGATCCGGCCGCCGTCGGCCGTGTGGATCTGGCGGAAGGCGACGGAATGGCTCTCGGTGGCGTTCACCAGCTTGATCGGGATGCTGACCAGCCCGAAGGAGATCGCGCCGTTCCATATGGATCGCACGTTTCATCCCTTTCGTCCGGGATTCATGGGATTCTCATCGTATGACGCCGATCACGGAGGTGGAGGGGCGGCGCCTGGCGCTCACCAATCTGGAGAAGGTGATCCACCCCGCCACGGGCACCACCAAGGGCGAGATCGTGCACTACTACGCCACCACGGCGGAGGCGATCCTCCCCCATCTGCACGATCGCCCGCTGTCGTTCCTGCGGTACCCGGACGGCCCGGACGGGCAGCTGTTCTTCACCAAGAACCCGCCGCCCGGGACACCCGACTGGGTGCATACCGCCTCGGTGCCGCGCTCGGAGGACGTGAACGCCCGCCAGGTCGTCGTACAGGATCTGGCCTCGCTGATCTGGGCGGCCAATCTGGTGGTGGAGTTCCACACGCCGCAGTGGCAGGCGCACGCGCCCGCCGTCGCCGACCGCATGGTTTTCGATCTCGACCCGGGCGCGCCCGCCGCCGTCGCCCAGTGCTGCGAGGTGGCACTGTGGCTGCGCGAGCGGCTCGCGGCCGACGGCTTGGAGGCGTACGTCAAGACCTCGGGGTCCAAGGGCCTGCATGTGCTCGTACCGCTGGCCCCCACGCCCTCCCGGCGGGTATCGGAATACGCGAAGGCTCTCGCGGTCGAGGGTGAGGCGGCGCTGCCGAAGCTGGTGCTGCACCGGATGACCCGATCGCTGCGGCCGGGGAAGGTCTTCGTCGACCACAGCCAGAATGCGGCGGCGAAGACGACCGCGGCCCCCTACACCCTGCGCGCCCGTGCCGAGCCGACCGTCTCGGCACCGGTGACCTGGGAGGAGGTCGAGGCGGGCGGGGAGCTCGGCTTCCGGCTCGGCGACATCGCGCCCCGCCTCGCGCGCTACGGGGATCTGCTCGCTCCGCTCGTCGACCCCGACCAGGGGGGAAAGCTGCCGTGACCGCTCCCCGGCCGCCACGCCCGCACAGGCCTGCGCCCCGGCCCCCGCTGAAGGTCGCGCTCGCCGAGTCCGTGGACGTGCTGCCGCGCGGGGCTGGGCTGGCGTACGAGCCGAAGTTCGACGGGCACCGGATGGTGATCTTCCGGATCGACGGGGAGGTGCTGCTGCAGGCGCGTTCGGGCCGGATCATCACGGCGGCGTTCCCCGATCTCGCGGACGCGGCACGGCAGTTGCCCGACGGCACGGTGCTCGACGGCGAAGTGGTGGTGTGGCGTGAGGGGCGTACGGACTTCGCGGCGGTGCAAAAACGCGCGGCCGCAACGCCGGGGCGGGCACCGGTTCTCGCGGGCCGGCTGCCCGCCTCGTACGCCGCCTTCGACCTGCTCGCCGCGGGCGACGAGGATCTGCGGTCCCTCGCGTACGAGAAGCGGCGCGAGCGGCTGGTCGCCCTGATCGGGGCGCTCGGGCCTCCGCTGCAGCCGGTGCCGATGACGCCGGACGCCACGGAGGCGGCCACCTGGTACGAGACGCTGCCCGCGATCGGCGTCGAGGGGCTGGTGGTCAAACGGCTGGACCAGACGTACCGGGGCGGCATACGCGCCTGGCGGAAGCTGCGGCACACCCATACGCGTGATGCGGTGGTCGTCGGGTTCACGGGCGGGGCCGCCCGGCCGGCCGCGCTGGTACTGGTACTGCCGGACGACGACACCCCGGTGGTCTCGAGCACCCTGACACCGGCGCTACGGGCGCAGGCGGCCGCGCTGCTCGCCGGGCGGAGGAGCGACAGGCGCGGCACGGCGACCGCGACCGGGGTGGGCGAGGTGGTGTACGAGGCCGTGGAGCCGGGGCTGACGGCCGAGGTGGAGCTGGGCACGACGCGGCACACCGTCACCACGGTGCTCAGACTGAGGCTTCCCGAGGAGCTCGGTCACGGTGACGCGATCCACGACTGACCACGTGTGGCCTGCCGCCCGGTCCGGGTGCCTTCCCGATGCGCGAGCGGGGGGCGAGCGGGCAGGAGGCGACTGGGCACGTGGGCGACACACCGCGTCGGAGCAACCATTCGTGTGCCCATGTGTGCCCAGGAGTTCGCCGCCGCGTTCACACCCGCAGGCAGGTCCTGCGGTCACGCGCCGCGGCGTCCAGGATGTCGATGTCCGAGGGCTTGAGCACGCCGCCGAGCCGGGCCGGCACGGGCACCTCGTCGTCCCGCAGGATCCGGACGTCCTGCGGCGCCGGGGGCACGCTCTCCGAGCGGGCGGCGCCGACCACCGCGAGGACCGGGGACACCGCTGTGGCGAGCGTGTGGGCGGCGCGTTCGGCCCGGCGGCGGGTCGGGCGCAGATACGGACGAGGCGCGGCGCGACCGGTCCTGACCTGGGGGTCCGCGATCCGCACCCGTTGCCGATGTGCTGCGAGGGTGTGCACGGCGGGCACGCCGCCGGAGCCGATGGCCAGGTGGTCGATGGGGTCGGCGCCCGGCAGTGGCACTGCGTGCAGGATCCGCCGGCCCGCCGCCACCAGCCGGCCGAACTCGCCGCCCAGCCGGTACTGGGCGGCGAGTTCGGCGCGTCGCGGGACCTGCCGCAGACCTGCCCGGCGTGCGCCGGGCGCGCGGCCCGCACCGGGCACAGCAGGCCCCTCGGACTCGGTGAGCAGCGTCTCGCCGGGACGGTTCGGTGCAAGATCGTCGTCCGGGTGGAGGGCGAGGCGGGCAAGGTCGGCGGAGCTCCGGACAGGCGGTGGTCCCACCGTGACGTCCCCGGTCACACCGGGTGCCGGGGCCGCCGGCACCTCGTCGCCGTAGCCGCCGGCGACCAGGCCGACCCGGCCGCTGCCGCGGTCGTACCGGGCGACGGTACGGCCGCCGGGGAGGGTGACGTACAACCGGTCCCTGCCCGGTTCACTCGCGGGAGTCACCCGCAGTCCGGTCCTGCTGTCCCCCTGCCATGAGCCCTCGACCATGGGATCGGCCACTGGTACCCGGGGGCAACAGCCCTGCCACCACTCGGCTTTGCGCTCCGTTGGCTGTAACCCCTCGTTACCGGACACGATGTCGGGGCGTTGGTGCACACTCTCCCCAGACACCAAGCCTGTTGGGAGGGGGACGAGCGTGTTCGGGGGGATCGACGAGGTCGACTGGGCCTCTTTGGAGCATGCCTACGGCCCGGCCGACGATGTGCCGGAGCTGCTGCGCGGACTCGCATCCGCGGACCCCGAGGTGCGCGAGGCCGCGCTCGACGGGATGTACGGGGCGGTGCACCACCAGGGCGATGTGTACGACTCCACACTCGCCTGCATCCCCTTCCTGCTGGAGCTCGTCGCCGATCCCGCGGTGCAGGACCGCGGCGGCATCGTGGAGCTGCTGACCAGCATCGGCGGTATCGACCTGGACGGCGACGACGAACTCGACCCGGAGGACGAGGAGTTCGAGGGAGCCGCGAACTACGCGATGGCGGCTTCGGCGGTGACCGCGGGCGCCGATGTCTTCATCGAGGTGGCCGGGGCCGAGGACCGCGGGGTGCGCCTCACCGCTCCGCTCGCGCTCGCCACCCTGCACAGCGACCCGGTGCGGGTGCTGCGGCTGCTGCGGGAGCGGCTCGTGGCCGAGCGGGACGCGGAGGTGCGCTTCGCCCATGTCGAGGCCGCGGGACGTATCGCACTGCGTCACCAGTGTCTTACGCCCGAGGTCGTGCAGTGGTTCACCGGCCTGACCGCGGTGGAGTACGGCCCCGGGCTGCGGTTGGCGGCGCTCGCCCAGCTGGCCCGGTGCGCGCCGTGGGCGCTGCCGGTCAATGTCGTCAGCGCGGTCACGGCGCTGTTGCGCGAGCTGCGGGCGGAGTCGGTTCCGCACGTCGTCGACGCCTCGTCCGGAGCCGCCGGCGACACCCGGACCGGCACCGATCGCGAGCCGGACACCGGCGCCGACCGCGAGGCAGACCCCGGAGCGGGCGCCGACACCGCCCCGGCCGCCGAACGTGCCGCGGCATCCACCCTGCTCGGACAGCTGCGCGGGACGCGGAAGGCGGACACGGCCGGTCGCACCGCGCCCTGGGCCGCCGACCTGCTGCGTACGCTCCACGCCGGACTCGGCGACCGCGTGGACGACCGGATCGCGCTGCTGGCCGACCAGTTGTGCAGTCCCGACTGGGGGCAGCGGCTCGATGCCGTACGGATGACCAGCGGACTGCTGCGCACCTGGCGGGGCGCGTACGAGGAACTGGTCACGCTGATCGGCGAGCAGCTCGCCGATCCCGAGCCACGGCTCGCCGACGCGGCCGCCTGTGCGCTTCAGGAGCTGTTCTGTCTGGCCGAGCCCGCGGCGGACGCGCTCGCGGAGCGGGTGGCCGCCGATCCGGAGGCGTGGGTACGGCAGTGGCCGGGCGGCCCTCCGACGCTCGGCAGCGCGGTCGTCGCGCTGGCCAGGGCCGGCGACGCACGGGTGGTTCCGGTGCTGGCACGGATCCTGGAGCGTGCCGATCTGCCGCGCGATCTCGGGGACGCGCTCGGCCATCTGGGGGCGGTCGCGGCGCCGCTCGCGCCGGCGCTCTGCGACCGGCTCGCCGTACTGGAGCTCGACGACCGGCTCTTCGACCGGGCGGCGCCACTGCTGTGCGGGCTGTCGGCGCTGCGGGCCGCCGGGCCGTTACCGCAGGTCGCCGCGCAGGCCGTGCCGGCGGTGCTGCGGCTGCTGCGGGGTGCGCCGGGTGTCCGGCGGGAGTGGGTGATCGAGTCGGCGCTGCGGACGCTGACGACATTCGGACCGGAGGCGGCGCACGCGGTGGCCGATCTGCGGGCGTTGTTGCGCCACGCAGGTCACCGGTCGAGGATCGGCAGCCCCGGATCGGGGGCCGGTGCCGGGTTCGTGTTCCGGACAGCTTTCGGCTCCGGCTCGCCCTTCGGTGTCGGAATCGAGGACGCCTGGAGCGGGCCGGGCGGTCGGGAGAACAGACCCGACGGCAAGGCACACGACCCAGGACACGGCTACGGGCACCCCCGGGGCGGTACCGCGCGAGACGGGTCCGCAGGGGCGGACGGACAGCGCTTCACAGCGGGCGCCTACGCCGGTTTCCCGCCTTTCTCGCCTGCCTTCACGCCCTCGCTCGCCGCCCGGGCCGCGGGCGCCCTGTGGGCGATCGAGGGCGACGCCGACGAGGTGCTCCCGGTGCTGCGCGCGGTGCTCGCCTCGCGCGACGAGGACGCCAGACGCGCGGCCGCCTCGGTGCTCGGCACCCTGGGCGCGGCGGGTGCGGCGGGCGCGCCGCTGCTCGGCAGGCTGCTGCGGTCGGGGCAGCCGTGGACCCGGGTGGAGGCGGCGATGGCACTGTGGCGGGTGACCGGGGACCCCGGGCAGTCCTGGCCGGTGCTGCGTTCGGCCTGGAAGGAGCTGCCGCACACCCGGGTCGCCACGGCGGAGTGCCTGGCGGAGCTCACCCTGGAGGGGCCCGCGGGGGCGCAGCGGCTCGTCGTCGGTGAGCTGCTGTCGGTACGGCGCCACAACGCGATGGACAGCGGCTCGGGCACTCATGACATCTTTACCGATGAGAAGCTGCTGGCCCTGTGCCGGCAGGCGGTGAACAGGAAGGGACCGGCAGCGTGATCATCTTTGGCACCAAGGGCTATCTGTACCAGCTGGCGATACTGACGCTGGTGTGCGGCCACTGCGGCAATCCGGCCGCGCACACGCTCAGGAAGCGCGTCACCAAGTTCACACTGTTCTTCGTGCCGTTGTTCCCGTTCTCGACGAAGTACGGGACGCAGTGCACCTTCTGCGGGGCCGAGCAGCAGATCACCGCGGACCAGGCGGCTCAGCTGCAGGTCCAGAACGTGGGCGGCCAGCAGTACGGGCAGGTGCAGCAGCCGGGGCAGCAGCAGCCGTACCGCCACTGACCCGGCCGGCCGGGGGATCCGGCCGGCGAACACGTCGTGGACAGCCCGGAGGGCGGCGCGGCCGCGCGGGGCGCGCCGCCCGGGTACGTACGGTTCACGGACGTACGGTTCACGGACGTCGACGAGCGGGACGGACCGGAGCCGCGACCACGGCTCCATTTCAGCTGATACCCGGACACAGTGAGCTACGTTGCGTGGCATGACCGCAACGACGGCGGACACTCCCCCTCCGGAGCCACGCCTCACCAAGCGCCGGGGTGTCGAACTCTCGCTCCTCGTCTGCGCCGTCCTCATCTGCGTCCACGGCTATATCGGCGTCGGACTCGCCCGTGACGACGCCGTGCCGCCCGACGCCGCCGCCTACGGTGGAGGGCTCGGCGTCCTCGCGCTCCTCGCCCATCTCGCCGTGCGCCTGCGCGCCCCCTACGCCGACCCGCTGCTGCTGCCCATCGCGGTCCTGCTCAACGGCGTCGGTCTGGTGCTGATCTACCGGCTCGACCTGGAGACCCCCGGCGACCGGGCGGCACCCGCCCAGCTCGTGTGGTCCACCCTCGGCGTCGCGCTGTTCATCGCCGTGGTGATCGCCTTGCGCGACCACCGGGTGCTGCAGCGGTACGCGTACGTCTCGGTCGCCACCGCGCTGGCCCTGCTCACGGTGCCGATCTTCTTTCCCGCGGTGAACGGCGCGAAGATCTGGATCAGGATCGGCGGACTGTCCTTCCAGCCGGGCGAGTTCGCGAAGATCCTGCTCGCCGTGTTCTTCGCCGCGTATCTCGCCGCCAACCGCCACGCTCTCGCCCACACCGGCCGGAGAATCAGCAGGCTGCAACTGCCCACCGGCCGGGTGCTCGGCCCCATCGTGGCCATCTGGCTGCTGAGTGTGGGCGTTCTGGTGCTGGAGCGGGACCTCGGCACCTCACTGCTCTTCTTCGGCCTGTTCGTGATCATGCTGTACGTGGCGACGGCCCGGACGGGCTGGATCGCCGTCGGCCTGGTGCTCGCCGCGGCCGGCGCGTTCGCCGTCGGCTCCCTCGAACCCCATGTCCACGGCCGGGTCGAGGACTGGCTGCACCCCTTCGCCACCATCGACGCCGGGCAGGGCCCCAACCAGCTCGCCCAGTCGCTGTTCTCCTTCGCCTCCGGCGGCATGCTCGGCACCGGTCTGGGGCTCGGCAACTCGGTGCTGATCGGCTTCGCCGTCAAGTCCGACTTCATCCTGGCCACCGCGGGCGAGGAGCTGGGCCTCGCGGGGCTGACGGCACTCGTCCTGCTGTACGCGCTGCTGGTGGAGCGCGGCTACCGGGCCGGACTCGCGCTGCGCGACCCGTTCGGGCGGCTGCTCGCCGTCGGTCTCGCCTCGATCGTCGCCCTCCAGGTGTTCGTCATCGCCGGCGGTGTGACGGGCCTGATCCCGCTCACCGGTATGGCGATGCCGTTCCTCGCCCAGGGCGGTTCGTCGGTCGTCACCAACTGGGTCATCGTCGCGCTGCTGATCAGGGCCAGCGACTCGGCCCGCGCACCCGGGCCCCCGCCCGTCGAGCCGGGCGTCGTCGCCGACCCCGTGGAGGCAGGGCAGTGATCCGCTGTATCCGGCACGCCGCCGTGTTCTGTCTGCTGCTGCTCGTCGCCCTGCTGGTCAACGCCGCCCGGGTGCAGATCGTCCAGTCGGAGAGGCTCGAGAGCAATCCGGCCAACCGGCGTCCGGTCATCGCCCGTTACGCCGAGCCGCGCGGCGACATCCTCGTCGACGGCCGACCGGTCACCGGCTCCCGGGACAGCGGGCAGCAGCTGCGCTACGAACGCACCTACCGCCAGGGCCCGCTGTACGCGCCCGTGACCGGCTACGCCTCGCAGACGTACGGCACCAGTCTTGTCGAGAACACCGAGGACGACACCCTCTCCGGCACCAACCCCCTGCTGTCACCTCTGCCGTTCTTGAAGGACCTGACCCGCCTCCGGCGGCCCGGCGGCGATGTGGTCACCACCATCAGGGCGTCCGTGCAGGAGGCCGCGTACCGGGGGCTCGACGGCCGACGGGGCGCGGTCGCGGCGATCGAGCCGTCGACGGGCCGGATCCTGGCACTGGTCAGCAGCCCCTCGTACGACCCCGGACTGCTGTCGGGCACCGGGAAGGGGGTCACGGGCGCCTGGTCGCGACTCAACGGCCTGTTGAGTCAGCCCATGCTGAACCGGGCGATCCGGCAGACGTATCCGCCCGGTTCGACGTTCAAGATCGTGACGGCCGCGGCGGCACTGGACGCGGGGGTCGTGACCGATGTGGACGCGCCGGCCGGCGCGCCCGACCCGTACATCCTGCCCGGCACGCGCACCAGGCTCCCCAACGAGGCGGACGGCTGCTCCGGCGCCTCGCTCGCATACGCCATCCAGTGGTCCTGCAACACGGTGATGGCGCACCTCGGGGTGAGGATCGGGCTGGCGGGGATGCTCGACGCGGTCGGCGGATTCGGCTTCAACGACCGGCGCTTGCGGATTCCGTCGCCGGTCTCCCCGTCGAACTTCGACACCGACATGAGCGAGGACCAGCTGGCGCTGTCGTCGATCGGGCAGTTCGACACGACGGCGACGCCGCTGCAGATGGCGATGGTGTCGGCCGCGGTCGCGGGCGACGGCCATCTGAAGTACCCGTATCTGGTGGAGCGGGTGACCCGATCGGACGGCGAGACGATCGCCCACCACGGCCGGCGGCCGTACCGGCAGGCGATGAACCCGGCGACCGCCGAGCAGTTGCAGCGTCTGATGGTGAAGGTCGTCGAGGAGGGCACGGGCAGCAATGCGGCGATCAAGGGGGCCACGGTCGGCGGCAAGACCGGTACGGCGCAGCACGGCGTCGGCAACACCGGTACGCCGTACGCCTGGTTCATCTCCTGGGCGCAGGCGTACGAGGCGCCGCAGCCGGCGGTCGCGGTGGCCGTGGTCGTCGAGGACACGTCCGTGAACCGGGCCGACATCAGCGGGGGCGGCAGCGCGGCGCCGATCGCGCGGGCCGTGATGCGGGCGGCGCTGCGGACGTCCAAAAGCTAGGGCGCTGTGCGCGCGAGACGCGTGCGGCAGTCGGCAGTCGGCAGTCGGCGGTCGGCGGTCGGCGGTCGGCGGTCGGCGGTCGGCGGTCGGCGGTCGGCGGTCGGCGGTCGGCGGTCGGCGGTCGGCGGTCGGCGGTCGGCGGTCGG